>NZ_CP113918.1:1871832-2183804 GCF_029395495.1 Bifidobacterium sp. ESL0769
CCCGTACCAGGGGCACCATACTTGAACGCACTCCACGTTGCGCCGTTGTCCTGCGAATACTCCCACGCAGCATGGTGCTTGTTGGCAGGAGCCGTCAGACCGGACGTGTTTGGAGCGGTGGTCAGCGTCGAACCGTAATCATGGTCCACCGGGCCGAGCATGCCCGTCCACGACGTCGCCTCACCAAGCTGGTAGGAGACACTGTATGTGTCCCAAGCGAAGGTCGGACGAATGATGATCGCATGCGCAGGAATCGCAGTACCCGTACCAGGGGCACCATACGTAAACCCGTTCCACGTTGCGCCGTTATCCTGCGAATACTGCCAGGCAACATGATGCTTATGCGCAGGCGCCGTCAGACCGGACGTAACTGGAGCGGTGGCCAGCGTCGAACCATAATCATGGTTCGTGGCACCGGGCCTGCCGGTCCACGAGGTCGCCTCACCATTCTGGTAAGAGACACTGTACTGATCCCAGGCAAACGTCGGACGAATGATGACGTCATGCGCCGGCATATGTGTGCCCGTGGAGCCGAACTCAAACGTGTTCCACGTTGCGCCGTTGTCCTGCGAATACTGCCAGGCATCGTGATGCTTGTGCGCAGGAGCCGTCAGATCCGAAACACTCGGCTCAGTCAGCGTGGAACCAAAATCATGGTCCACAGGGCCTAGCATGCCCGCCCAAGAAGTGGCCTCACCAAGCTGATAAGACACGCTGTACTGGTCCCAAGCGAACGTAGGACGAATAATGATGTCATGAGCGGGAACCGTGGTACCAGTACCGGGACCTCCGTAGGTGAACGGGCTCCACGTAGAGCCGTTATCCTTCGAATACTCCCAAGCGGCATGATGCTTGTTCGCCGGAGCGGTCAAATCGGACGTAAGCGGAGCGGTAGCCAGTGTCGAACCGTAATCATGGTCCACAGCGCCGGGCTTGCCGGCCCACGACGTCGCCTCACCAAGCCGGTAGGAGACGCTGTACTGATCCCAAGCGAAGGTCGGACGGATGATGATGTCATGAGCCGGAATCGCAGTACCAGTACCGGGAGCACCATACGTGAACGAGTTCCACGTCACGCCGTTATCTTGGGAGAACTCCCAGGCGGCATGATGCTTGTTCGCAGGAGCGGTCAGACCGGACGTGACAGGCTCGGTAGCCAGCGTCGAACCGTAGTCGTGACGATCAGCCGCGGGCTTGTCCGTCCATGAAGTCGCTTCTCCGTTCTGGTAGGAAACGTTGTACGTATCCCACGCGAAGGTCGGCCGAATAATGATGTCATGAGCAGGAATCGCGGTACCCGTACCCGGGGCACCATACTTGAATGCGCTCCACGTTGCGCCGTTGTCCTTCGAATACTCCCAAGCAGCATGATGCTTGTTCGCAGGCGCGGTCAAATCGGAGGTGCCAGGCTCAGAGGCCAGCGTCGAACCATAATCATGGTTGACAGAACCAGGCATGCCGGCCCAAGAAGCCGCCTCACCAAGCTCATAGGAGACGCTGTACTGATCCCAAGCAAACGTCGGACGAATAATGATGTCATGAGCAGGAATCGCAGTGCCCGTACCGGGGGCACCATACTTGAATGCGCTCCACGTTGCGCCGTTGTCCTTTGAATACTGCCACGCAGCATGATGCTTGTGCGCGGGCGCATTCAGACCAGACGTACTAGGCTCGGTGGCCAACGTCGAACCATAGTCATGATCCACGGCACCGGGCTTGCCGGTCCACGACGTCGCCTCACCATTCTGGTAAGAGACGCCGTACTGGTCCCAAGCAAACGTAGGACGGATGATGATGCTGTGGGCGGGAACATGCGTGCCGGTGGAACCATACTCAAACGGGTTCCACGTCACGCCGTTGTCCTGCGAATACTCCCAAGCGTCATGATGCTTATGCGCCGGAGCGTTCAGGCCGGACGTGCCGGGCTCGGTAAGCGTCGAATTGTAGGCGTGGTCAGCAGCACTCGGCTTGCCAGTCCACGACGTCGCCTCACCAAGCTGATAGGACACACTATACTGATCGGACGAGAACGTCGGTCGAATAATGATGGCATGCGCTGGGATATGCGTACCCGTGGGGCCGAACTCGAACGGGTCCCATGTGGCACCGCTGTCCTTCGAATATTCCCAAGCATTATGGTGCTTGTTCATAGGCGCAATCAAATCCGAAATATTCGGCTCGGTCAGCGTGGAACCGTAATCATGATCTACGGCGCCAGGCTTACCAGCCCACGACGTCGCCTCACCAAGCTGGTAAGACACACTGTACTGATCCCAAGCAAACGTCGGACGAATGACAATCGCATGCGCCGGCATATGAGTGCCCGTAGACCCATACTCGAACGGATTCCATGTGGCACCGCCATCCTGAGAATACTGCCACGCAGCATGGTGCTTGTTGGACGGAGCCGTCAAATCAGTAGTAGCAGGCTCGCTCAGCGTGGAGCCGTAATCATGGTTCACAGCATTGGGCTTGCCGGCCCAGGAGGTCGCCTCACCAAGCTGGTAGGTCACGCCATATTGATCCCACGCGAACGTCGGACGAATGATGATGCCATGAGCCGGGATATGAGTACCAGTGGAACCAAACTCAAACGGATCCCATGTGGCACCATTATCCTTCGAATACTGCCAGGCATCGTGGTGCTTATTGGCAGGCGCCACTAAATCGGACGTGCTCGGCTCGGAGAGCGTGGAGCCATAGTCATGATCCACAGGGCCGAGCATGCCCGCCCAAGAAGTCGCCTCGCCAAGCTGGTAAGAAACGCTGTACTGATTCCAAGCAAACGTCGGACGAATGACAATCGCGTGCGCCGGCATATGAGTACCAGTGGGCCCGAACTCGAACGAATCCCATGTCGCCCCATTGTCCTTCGAATACTGCCAAGCATCGTGGTGCTTGTTCGCAGGCGCATTCAGACCGGACGTACTAGGCTCGCTAAGAGTCGAGCCATAATCATGATTCACGGCCGCAGGCTTGCCAATCCACGACGTCGCATCGCCATTCTCATAAGAGACGCTGTACTGATCCCACGCGAACGTCGGACGAATGACGATTGCATGCGCAGGCATATGCGTGCCAGTGGAACCAAACTCGAACGGGTTCCAAGTAGCACCATTGTCCTGTGAATATTGCCAGGCATCATGATGCTTGTTGGTCGGGGCGTTCAGGCCAGAGATACTGGGCTCGCTCAGCGTGGAATTGTAAGCGTGGTCAGCAGCACCGGGCTTGCCGGCCCACGACGTCGCCTCACCAAGCTGATAGGAAACGCTATACGTATCCATGGTGAATGTCGGACGAATAATAATCGCATGCGCAGGCATATGCGTACCAGTGGAGCCAAACTCGAACGGATTCCAAGTGGCACCATCATCCTTCGAATACTCCCAAGCGTCATGATGCTTATTCGCAGGAGCCATCAAATCAGAAGTACCAGGCTCGGTCAACGTCGAACCGTAATCATGATTAACGTCACTAGGTATACCCGCCCAAGAGGTCGCATCGCCAAGCTCGTAGGAGACACCATATTGATCCCACGCGAACGTCGGCCGAATGATGATGTCGTGAGCCGGAATTGCAGTACCGGAACCCGGACCGCCAAACACGAACGGGCCCCAAGTAGCACCGTTGTCCTTCGAATACTCCCAAGCAGCATGATGCTTGTTCGCAGGAGCCACCAAATCTGTGATAGGCGGAGCAGAAGCCAATGTCGAACCATAGTCATGGTCCTCGGCCGTGGGCTTACTATCCCACGAAGTCGCCTCGCCCTTTTGGTAGGACACGTTATATTGGTCGGTCACCCACTTCGGACGCACCGTAATGTCATAAGCCGGCACATGGGTCACACCGAACTTGAACTCGGCCCAATTCTCCGTACTGTCCGTCTTGCGATACTCCCAGCCGCTCGTCAACGTGTCCTGGTGCTTGTTCGACGGAGGCGCGAAATCGGTCAAACTCGGCTGGGACACCGTATCATCCTCGCCAACCCGCACGGGCGAAGCGGGCATGTCAGACCACGAGCCGCCGTTCTTGTCATACGTCAGCTGGTGGGGGATTCCCTCCCACACCGGGCGCACCGTGATCGGCCAGTCGGGCATGTGCGTGCCGCCGAACGTGAACGTCGCCCAGTCGTCGCTGCTGCTCGTCTTGCGATACTGCCAGCCACTGCGCTGCTTGTGCGCCGGGGCCTTAAGGTGCGACAGGTTCGTCGGTTCGGGAACCGTCGCATCATACGCAGTGGATACCGCACCCTGCGGCGTGCCGTCCCACGTGCCGCCGTTCAGATCGAACGTGACATCATGATAGGCCGGAACCCAGGAGGCGTACAACGTCACCGTAGAAGCCGTGGTGTAAACGACGTCAAAGCCGTACACCGGACCTGTTGCGCTACCTGTATGCCAAGCACCGAAAGTACATCCCGCTTTCGTCGGGTTCGCCGGAGCATGCGCCGTACCGCCCCACGGCACCTCCTGGTCCGGTATGCTGCCGCCGCCCTGCGAATCGAAACGCACCGTCGGATGACCGGTGACATGCGACACCGGATCACCCGTCACCGTACCTGCGGGGGCGCTGCCGGTCACTCCGCCGGGAAGCGAGCCCGCGAAATCGAACTTGGGATTGGCGGTGCCGGAAGGCCAGCTCACCACATGAGAAGCGGAATCATACGAACCACCCGACGGGCTGATATTCGACGCGGCAATGAGCGTCCCATCAATATTCTTCGCTGTCGACATCGTCACATGCGAGCCGTCGTCATATGCTGTCTCGGTCACTACCTGTCCCGAAGCTTCGAGTTGACTCAGATGCAGGCTGTTCAGCGGCGAGAAATCGGTAATCTTGTTGCCGGTCAGTCGCAGGTACGCCAGCGACGTCAAACCGCGCAACGGCGACAAATCAACAATACTGTTACGATTTGCCAAGCCAGCTACATTCTGTAGATTCAAAGTTTGCAGGTTGGTCCAACCTGCCAACGGCGACAAATCAGTGATGCGATCGTAGTACAGTCCCGCGCTGGTCAGGCCGGTCAAACCAGCCAACGGCGACAAATCGGACACCGGGACGTTGGCCATTTCCAGGTTTCTCAGCGATGTCAGGCCGCTCAACGGCGACACATCGGTAAACGGATTAGTATCCAAGTTCACGTCCGTCAGATGAGTGAGATACTGCATGCCATTGAGACTCGAAATATTGTTGCCATTGAGCGTCAGGGACGTCAAGTGGGTCAGACCAGCCAACGGCGATAAACTAGTCACCTGATTATTACCTAAGTTTAAGTAAGTCAAGTGGGTCAGACCAGCCAACGGCGACAAATCAGTTACCTGATTGTGAGCCAAGTCCAGAGTCGTCAGATTGGCGAGATTCTGTATGCCTTCAAGGCTTGCGATACTCGACCAGCCCGCGCTCAAGCTTGTGGTTCCGTTAACCATTGCCTGCGTGAAGGTCGAGTTCACGTTTACATGTTCCGCAGAGGCTACTTTGGCCGCCAGATACGTATCCGGGAAACACTGGGCAATCGTGCTTACGTTGACATAGCAACTGCTACGCGGGCTGATACCGCCGCCACGCGGCTGGAGGCCGGACTTGCCACGCTTGGTTGATTTTGAAGATTCGGACGACTTCTGCCTCTGCTGGGATTCGCCAGGCGACACTGCCTGACCCTGCTGTGCAGAAGAGGATTGTGATTGCGTTTGCTCGGAGGCCTCGCCGCCTTCGGGCTCGACCGCCGTCGCCGTGCCGGGCAGCACCATCGCCACACCCGCCACAAGGCAAACTAGAGCCCTAAACGCACCCCCCCCCCGCGATGGGAGGCAAAGTCACGCAAACCGCGCAACCACTTAGTGAAACGAGACATCATCCTTCTTCTCCCTGTATCAATGGAAACACCCGCACCGCAAACCACCCCGGCGCGGAACTACACTTCAGACACGCAAAACTGTAACACGACCACGACACGAGCACCGCATTTCTGCCTAATTAATGAAACATAATCTTCTCTTTCAAACGTTTAATACGACTTTTCGGTTTTTTATATTCAGACAATTATCATTAAATTGCAGAACAGCGGCAACACCGTTTCTCAGATCGTCTATTTCACACCAAACGCTTTGCATTGCAACACTTCAGCCAACCGCACTGTATTCGCCCATTCACTGCCACCACCACCCGACTGTCTTCCGCCAACTCATCTATGTATAACGTTTTAAGAAAATTCCAAAAATTTTTTCCAAAAAATTCCCTGACAAAATAATTAGACACGCCGAACACCCAAAAACGTTGAGTTGCAAAACCTGTTTTGGGAGATACCTGCCGATTGCATGTCCGATACCCTGGGTTATAAGCAACAACCCAGCCCCGTATCTACGGAGGCGTGCGGACAGAATTCCAGTTAGTGCAAAATTTGCACTAACTGCCGAAGGCGGCAAAACATACCAAAGCCGCCTTCTCAATCCGCGTTTCGTAGCTTCTCTTTGGCGGCCTCTTAATCCTCCAGCTGCTCCAACGCCCAAGCAAACCGTGTTTCCATCGCTTTGATGGAAGCATGGTCAAGGCCCCGAATTCGCGCCCGCCCGATGGCCTGTTTGAGCGCCGAACGCAACGACGACTCGTAGCTTTTGGCCTCCGGATGACTGATGCCGAACAAACCCAACGCTTTGTCAGTCACCAACGCCGCGATGTCCACATGCGGTTCTTCGAACAGCGAGAGTTCATGGATATTGTCATCCTCGTCATAGTAAGGCTCAGGGTTCAGATCGAAAGCCGGAGACAATTGCCATCCGTTGCCCACACGCAGGAAACCATGGTTACGCAGATGGTCGTCTCGGTTGCCGATGGCCGCGCCGAATAACGCCCGTCGCCACAATTCATGGGTATCGGCCCCGACGGCCCGCGCGGTTGCCACCAAGTCCTCCCAGTCGCCGCCCTCTCCATCCACGGCTTGCAAGGCAGTCAACGCCGAAATGTAAGGAATTCGCACCAAGTGCTCAGGCGTGCCTTCACCGGCACGATCGAAACGTTTCGTCAGCAGCACCGTCCGTTGCCTCCGGGCAGCGTCCTTAATTTTGACAACCTGATGCTCGGGCACATCAATCCCCGCCATTTCGGCAATCTCGAGCGTCACCGCCTCCCAACCAATGACATCCCAATTCTCGCCGTCAGGCTTGGGGAACTTGGCCATCCATAAGGCGTTACGGTCAGACACCGACGCTTTGGGCCGCGCGCCACCCAATGAACCCGTGGCTTGGTAAAGACGCCGCAACGAGGCGTCATCAACGTCCTGGTTGTTCTGCACCGCGTCTGCCGTGTCCAGCAAATCCGGCAAATTGGCCTGGACGGGAACACCCTCGTTACCTGCCAGCGGCTTACCGTCACTGAAAAACCTCAGAGCGCCCTGCCTTGTGACATCGTTCACGCCGAGGAGATATTCCGATTCGGGAAGATTACGGCCTTTGCGGTTACGGTCGATAATCCTTCTACCCCAACGATCGGGAGCGGCATCAGAAAACTGTCCGAGCTTATCGAACGAAAACGACCGTGTCGCGAATTGCAGGAACGGCGTGAGCTCGAACGCCCTGGGATCGCGTATGTACTCGTCGGCATACAGAAAAGTGGACGTGTTCCCCTGGAAATACAATGTGCCGGCCACAAGTTCCTGGCCGTCGCCAAGTCCTGTGCGAACTTCAACCTGCCGCTCACTCATACGCAACCACTTCCTTCATCAAACATCACACCAATCGTACCGAAACGCCCAAGACTAGGCCACCACCCCTCAGCGCACGCGCTTGGGCAGATTCTCAGTTGATCGGACAATGCCCAGGGTGTGCGAGTACGGATCTGCTGACTGCACCATGTAATCGGCCAGCTGGAGGATTCGGGCGATGGACAGCAGCGCATCGGAACCAACGGCCTTGCCGTGCTCGAGATTCGCAACCGTGCTCTGGCTGACTCCGGCGCGCTGAGCCACATCGGCGACCCGCAACTTCAGCAGCTTGCGCTGGGTCGCGAACTGCCTGCCCAGCGTCCTTAAGTCTCGCCTCGCAGTAACCGGCACATATTTCATGATATCTAAACCTTTAAGAACTGAAATTTCAATGCTTAACTTAAGTATAACATGAAATATCAGTGGTTATTTGCCATCAACTGACGACAAAACAGTTGAGAGTCAGACTTTGGGAGTAATTGCCCTACCTCGTCGATATATGCCCACTTACTAAAAGCGCTTACTAGGAACTAAAAATCAGCCGAGATTGGCCAAGGCATGACAAACAAGAAGCAGTGGCAAAACAGCAACGGGAAGAGACGACATTTATCGTTCACTCACAGCTATCCAATGATGTCGTCAGGCAAACGCTGAAGGTCGGAAAGCGAATGACTACGAGCCGTCAACGAATACTCTTCGCCCAAAGGTTTGGCGCGGTCAATTTCTGCCGGCGACAAACCTGCCAAACGCATAATCACTCGTTCCACAAGATAGGCGAACTTCGGGCATTTGGCTTCACGCAGCTTTTTTGACAACTTGTCAGGCTCATCACTGCGATGCTGCCAATAATTTATCTGGCCCTGCGTCGCCTCGCCAAAAATCATTGGCGACGATTCAGCCGCCATGCAGAAGAAATCGTCAGAGCCAATGACACAATACGGGAGACCATCTCGAATTTCTTGGTCTGGGTACATATCGTCGTCATCAGTAAGCAGGTATTCACATCCACTGGCTACCGCTGCTGCATGAACATGCCTGTCATCCTCATCAGCGCCCAGATACGGCGGCGTAGGGTGCTCGCAATCATAATCTTCGACAAGCTCTACGCACTCTTTCATCATTTCGATGACATGAAGCATGACCGCGCCGGACATGGTCTTGCACTGTTTGCGTACAGCATGAGCCGCTTCAACTACCACATCTTCACTGCTATACAGCTCGAACAAGCCATCTCCAGCCGCGTAAAAAGCATACAACCAATCCCGAAGCGTTTTGCTTTCAAGCACGTTCGCATCCACGAAGACCTTTTGCATATAGTCAAGATTACCAAATGTGACGAATATTACTTTTGTATCAGACGTTCATCTGATCCAACTCGTCGCGCAAAGCGTTGAATGCTTCGATCTTCGCTTGCCGCTGTACCTTGCGCATTTGAAGGACGTCACTGGTCCTGAAACGCTGTTGCTTGCCGGACGGAGACGGGCAGGAATCAATATGCTGCTCCTTGGCCCTCTTCAAAAACGTGGGGCGCGAGATACCTAGCATCTCCGCAGCAGTACTGGCTGACACCTCTTCCGGAGTCGTCTCAATAGAGATGACACTGCCTTCACCGAGCGCGCTAAAAAGGCTGACTAACAACCGTGAAAGATTGTCCGGCAAATCGATTCGAGTTTCACCTTTCATCAGCGCCAGAGAAGAACGCACATCGCCGATTGATTCCAAAGTCTCCCGTGCCGCCTGACGCACCTCTTTGGTACCGACGAAAACATTGGTCTTGTCCTTTTGCGTTAGAATTTCCATCGCCATACCACTTTCTATTTGTAATCAGGTATCGGTGACTACAAAAAATACTGTAGCGTAATAAAGAAAAAAGTGCAAATATTTTTCGGCGTTTTCGTTTGTCCCAAACCAGAGACGAATGCCTGGAACTGACACTCAATTCACTGAGCACACTGACTTTATCGCCGGTTGCAACTGGACGTACACCCGTCCCCGGAACAGCAATTCCAACTCACGCGGACTGCTTGCGACGGGCCAGGAACCAGCCCAAGATAGCCAGGGGAACGGCAGCGAACGTCGTAGCGATGGGCAGGAGCAGACCAACGTGAGGGCTGGAGACGTCAAGCACCATGCCGGCAAGGGACGAACCGAACGAGGTACCGACTGAGCCGGCGGTGGTGACCCACGAAAGCCCCTCAGTGAGCGAACTCGGCGGGACGATGTCCTTGACGATGAGGTTGCCGGTGGCGAACAGCGGCGAGACGAACAGGCCGGAAAGCACGGAAGCGATTCCGAGCAGAATCAGGTTGTCCATCGCCAAACGGCAGAACACATAACCGATGGTCAGCACAGTGAGGAAAAACACCATGTGCTGCCAGTTGGAACCTTTCGGTTTCTTGGAGCCGAAAATGAAGGCGCCGATGCAGGAGCCGACGGCAAACATCGCCAGCTGCAGACCGAGGAACTGCTCGCGGCCGATGGCCTTCATCATCGCGGTGACGGAGACGTCGAATTCGTTGAAGCTCATGTTGAAGACTACAAAAACGACCAGCAACGGAATGATACCGGCGTATAGCAGCACGCTCTTGGGCTTGGCCGCGTGGGTATGCAGCTGCTGAAGGCTCACACCATCCTCGTCAAGCCGGTAGCCGGCGGTGCCGCCAAGGTTTTCGGAAGCAGCCTTCACATCCTCATCTGTCGGCGAGGCGGCGACGACGGAAACCGTCTCGATGACGGGAGGCTGGGTGTCTTTGAGTGAGAAAAAGACCGCTCCCCCGACGGCGCAAGCAATGGTCGGCACGAAAAGCTGGGAAACGGGACTCACCGAAGTCGCCAAAAACGCGGCGAGAATCGGCCCCAGAATGAAGACCATCTCATCGATGCCGGCTTCGAGCGCATAGGCCGTGTCGAGCAGATCGGCGTCTTTCGGGTCTCGCAGCGCGTAGGCCCAGCGGGTACGCACCAAGGCCCCGAATGAGAACTGCGTCAAGCCCATCAAAATTGCGAGAACAAACAAGACGGCAATGGGGACGCGAGCCCAGGCGGCCAGCGCGAAGACGAGCATAAAGACCACGGAAAGCCCCAGAGCGACCCAGCCGACCTTGTGCTGGCCGAAGCGGTCGAAAAGCCTAGCGTATAGAGGCGTGACGGCGGCGACGGCCAGAATATAGACGGCGCTCATCGTGCCGGCGACCGTCCAATTGTTGTACATATGGTTCAACGCGAGGACGATGCCAAGGCTCATCATCGAGATCGGAAGACGCGCGACCGCCCCGGAAATACAGAACGCCTTGGCACCGGGAATGGCGAAAAGCCGCCCGTACGGCGACCGGTGACGCTGGCTCGGCACACTACGACCTGTATTATTCACAGCCCATCAATCCTTTCCACAAAAAGCGGGATGACGAAGGTAGCGGCAAGAAAATCGCAAGATTCACTGCCGAAACCACTGAATCATGACGCTACTTACCTATTACATAATTCGATATTTTCAGTGTATATATCCAGTCTATCCAACCCGCTCGGACTCATTGCCTGCAGCGTAACCGAAAGAAACAAAGAAGTTCGCACAACGAAAGAAGGACCCATCACAACGATGGATCCTTCTTTTCATGAAACCATTGATTCACTGGTATGAATCAATTTACGGCAGCGTGGCTTGATTTCAGGCCTTATGACCTTCGCTGGCCGCGATCTGTTGAGCGATCTTGCCGCCAGGGCCAAGTTCCGGCATTGCGATGACGAACACCGCAGAAATCAGGAAGATGCCGCTTTCGATGGCGAGGTTCAGAATCAGGTTCGGGCCGCAAAGCTTGGAGACGATGACCGGAATCAGGAACGCGCAAAGCAGGCCGACAGCGGTGACAAGGCCACCGGCGCTGCCGGCGTACTTGCCACGAATCTCAGGGAGTGCATACGGCATGGCCTGCACGATCGGGCCGTTCATGGCGCCGAAAGTGCCGGAGATCATCATGATGATGAAGAGCACCGGGATGGCCGGCGCGGCCTTCATACCCAGGACAACGGCCCAGAAGAAGCACATCAGCGCAGCGCCCACCACGATGGTGAACACGAGGTACCACTTCCAGGTACGCAGCCTGGAGCTGATTTGCGGGCCGATGACGGAGCCAATGATCGAGCCAAGAGCGGCAGCGGAAGCCACAAGGCCTGCAGTGGTCACATCGAAGTGATCGATGGTGCGCAGCGTTTGCGGGATGAAGCCGGCGAAAGCGGTGGAAGCGGCCATCGAGAAGCCATAGCACAGGCCGATAAGCCAGACGTTGCGGGACTTGGCGGCCACACCGAAGTACTTGACCGGGGATTCACCAGAGGCCGGCGGAAGCTGAACCCCGTCGGGCACATCCTTGATGAGCACGAGCCAGATGACGGTGAAGATGGTCAGGATAATCGCGGCGGTCAGGTAGGAGACGAACACGCTCATACGCGGGGCGACCATCTGAGCCAAGATCACGCCGATGCCGGCGGAACCGAAGAAGAAGCCCATGCCGACCTGCGCCTTGTCACCGAACCAGACGCTCAGGATCTTGATGAGGTTCGCGTTGAGCGCGGCGATACCGGCACCCAGCAGGAACATCGAGATGGCTTGCATCGGGAAGTTCAGGAAGAAGGTACGCAGGAACGCACCGATGACGGCGATGATGAGACACCAGAAGACGACGCGCTTCGGGCCGATCTTGTCACCCAACGTGCCCATCGGGATGCTCAGGAACACCGCGGTGAGCATCGGCATCATCAGCAGCGTCGAGAAGCCGGCGGGATCGATCTTCAGCAGCGGTGTCAGCGAGACGGCCATGGCCGAAATCTGATACTGCATATAGTTGGACAGTACTCCGATCAGGCATACGACCACCAGGATGACCCAGCGATATGCGGGAGCTTGTTTCTTTTCCATGATTGTTCTTTTCTCTTACTTTTCGAGCAGGCATTCTTCAAACGCCGAACGCAGCAGCTCGTCGTTCTTATCGTTGATGTTCTTCTTGCATTCCCATGCATCCTCATCCATGACCATGGTGTTGCGGTTTTCGGCGTCGTAAGGCTCCCACGTCGGAATCGACGGGTTGCTCGGATCACCGGTGCGGGCGAAGGACGCCCAGGCATCCTGCATGCGGTCGGCGAGACCCTGAGGCGGTACTTCGCCGGTCAGGCCCTTGTTGACCCCAGGGACGTCGCGGTTGTCGAAGACGAACGGCAGCTCGAGCGCGTGGCAGGAATGCATGCCCGGAACCTTGGACTCGTACTTGAACAGATAGTGATAGACCTTGTTGTACTTGGCCTGATACTGCGCGATGAGGTCGGTACCGACGCGGAATCCGATCTGATTGGTGTACTCGAGGTAACGCTCGCCGGGATCCTGGTCGGGATAGGCATTGGCCCAAGCGGTCTCGTACTTGTCGTTGTCGAGCTTGCCGTCGAAGTGGATGACCGCCTGATGATGCCAGAAGTCCGGCATCTGCGTGGCGAGGTCCCAGTAGAGACCCCAATAGGCGAACTCGTCGGCGTTGGTGCCGATCATCAGCTCGATGTCCTTGGCGGCACCGTCCTTGAGCGCCTGCAGCGGCTTCTTCGGCAGCACTCGGCCATCGCAGGTCGGCGCATACAGCAGCGAGACGTCGTGCTCGTGGTTATAGAAGAACTTGTTGCATACGATCTCCTGAACCATACCCACCGGCACAGCGGCCAGTTCCTGAGCGGTCTTACAACCGAGCAGTTCCATGACCTCCTTGGCATATGGGGCGCTGGTTTCCGGGGTATTGTAAAGCTGAATCGGGCCGGATTCGCAGATGGCCTTCTTGAACAGCCCCTTGGCGCTTGGAGCCACGCACAGCAGCAGCACCGAGCCACCTCCGCAGGATTCGCCGAACAGCGTCACATTGTTCGGGTCCCCACCGAACGCGGCGATGTTTTCATGAACCCACTTCAGGGCCGCAATCTGATCCTGGATACCGCAGGTGCTGGCATCCTGGAAATCCTCGCCGCCGGGCAGGGAACCCACGTTGAGGAAGCCGAACGCGTTGAGGCGGTAGTTCATGTTGACCATGATCACGCCGTCACGACGGGCGAACTGGGCGCCGTTGATCTCGGGATCGGCGATGCCGCCTTCCATATAGGAGCCACCGTGGATGAAGACCATCACCGGCAGGTCCTTCTTGCCTTCAGGGTTCTTAACCCAGACGTTCAGGTTGAGGCAGTCCTCGCTCATTTCCATCAAGGAGTCGACCATGACGGGATCGACCTTCTGCATCGGGACCTTGCCGAATTCGGTGCAGTCAATCTCCTGGTCGCTCGCCTCCAGCGGCTGCGGCGACTGCCAACGCAGTGCTCCCACCGCAGGCTTGGCATACGGGATACCCAGATAGGCGTGAACGCCGCCTTCGAGCTCCTTGCCGGTCAATACACCGGTCTTAGTAGTAACTTTCGGCATTATCGTTCCTTTCTCTAAGGAGGATTTGAGCCATGTATGCACACGCAAAAACATCGCCTAATCCATAAATCGGCTTCAGGCTATACCCCCGTGTCATACGGGAGTCAAAACAGAAATGCGAGAAAAAATACGACAGAAATATCCATATATAACGATTAATCTATACGAATTAGCATTTATTTACGGTTTAAAGGACTAAAATGATGACAAACAACCCTTGTGCTGGTCAAGAGATTTCAAAGGTGACATCGCTTATGCACGTCAAACATCTCATCAACGGCGGTAAGTCAATCAAAGAGACCGCCGAAACCTACGGTGTCAGCATCGACACCCTCTATTACTACGAGAAGCTCGGGCTCGTGGTCCCCAAAAGGAATCCCTATAATTCCTACAGGGTCTATGATTCAACAGATTTCTTCAAACTCAATGTCATCATGGAGCTGCGCGCGATGGGCGTAGATCTGGAGGACATACAGGAATACCTCACACACCATGATTTCAAGTCAACATTGACTTTGCTGGACAAAAAGCTCAGCTCGCTACAAGAGCAAATCGACAGGCTCACTCGGCAGCAACAGGATATCGTGCGAGAACTCAAGCATGACCTGAGCGCGATTTCCGAGGCCCAGACCTCCGTGATGACCATCGAAGAGCTCGACGACCGGCCCTGCGAGCTCGTTTCGACCGATCTGCTGTTTTACGAGGACATTCCCTACGCCTTCGCACAATACATGGCCGTCAACAAGCACGAACGCCTGAAAACGTTACGCAGCATACCGACCTATCTGGTGGACACCACGCAGAAAGTGAACGGTTGCTTCCCCTCCAAGTCGATCATGCTTTACACCGGCGAAAAGAATCCCAAGATCCCCTACATCATCAGCAAGAGACTTTATGCCTGTCGGACGTTCAAAGGCCCGTTCCTGGAATGCGCGAAAATCTATGACGAGATGAAAGTGGAAATCGACAAACAAGGCTATCGGATTTGCGGCGATCCCATTGAAATGTGCCTCATCGGTTCTTACGAATCTGACCATTTCGAGGAGCACGTCTCGCGAATCGAGGTTCCGGTAAAGCTGAAGCAGGGAGCGCAACCGGCAATGGAACCGGCAAAGCCGAGAGAAGGAACGGAAGGGACTGCAGCGAAGGCGCAGGCCGACTGATCCAGCAAGACGGCAAGATGACAAGACGGCAAGAGTACTGCCATCTGCCATCACCTTAAGCTACTTGCGACGCGGGCTCATTTCTGGGAAACGGTTGTTTTGACCTTGCCGGGGACGCCGGCGTAAATGTACATTTTGTTTGGAGCCATCTGCTGGTCGCGGCCGTCGTCGGGGTGACGCTGCTCCTCGCGCTCGGCGATGCGCTTCATGCCATGACGATCGTAGAAGCTGACGTCGCAATCCGAATCGGTGTGCAGATAGAACATCGGCTCATGGAAGCGCTCGAAATATTCCATGGTGCGCTTCCACAGCTCGCCACCGACGCCTTGGCCGCGGGAAGCCGAGGACACCAGGAAAAGTTCGACTTCGGCGGGCGCCTTGTCGTTGATGCCGGTCTGGCGCTCCATGCGCCGTTCGATCTCGAAACCAAGTTCGAGGTCCGCGAGCGCCTTGTGCCCGGCCGGAGTCGAATTGAGCCGTTCGTCGATTTTCGCCATTTCCTCGGCAACATTGCCGAACATCACCGGCTGACCAACGACGCGCGAAAGCACGACGCCCATGAACTCACCGTTTTTATGGGCAATCTCGCCGCGAGTGGCAGGCTCGATATAGTGCAAAACGAAATGATAGGAAAGCAGCATCGAAAGCTTTTTGTCGCCACGCAGAAGGGCATAGTCACCCCAGGTCTCATCGAACTGCCGAGTGATGGCTTCGACATCGCTCCAGATCATCGGGGAATAGACCACTCCGATTCCGGCATCGCCTTTCGCAACATTTTCCATACGTTCGCATCCCTTCATAGTTGTTTGCCCTACGCTGTGTGCCGGCCCCTACCGACATAGCGATTCGCCTTCCGGCCAGAAACTCCAGCCGAAAGCCCAGTCAAAAGTCAAAACCACTACATCATACCCATAGTCCATTACACTGCAAGCCATACACGCGCTATCGGCGGCATTTGAAGCCTGCTGTTAGATAAACAACGCATAACATACTACCGATAGGTATACATCAATAGCATAAATGCCTAGTCCTCGTCGCTGACCACAGGAATTCCCGCGTTCAGTTCCTTCAAAATCTCCGGCTTGGATTTGGGCTGCGCTTCTATCCCCCGAAGTTCCTCGCTGGCGACGCTAACATAATACAAAGTGGCATCGATACTGTCGAGCGAAATGTTCTTCATTTGCGCAAACATCAGCCGGTACATGTCGAGCTGGGCCAGTTTCTGGTCGATATCCTCCTGCTTTGTCGGCCTTTTGCCCGTTTTCCAATCGACTATCGTGAAACGTTTGCTTGGGTCGTTTTCGTCAAGCCCACCGTAGAACACCGCATCAAGCTTGCCGTTGACAATACGGTTCTGAAGCTCGGGAATCGCGACGACAATCTGTTCTTCGGCGGCATATGGGCGTCGGGTTGCCCAACGTCCGTCGACCAGCCGGCGCTGCCATTTGAGAATCTTACGGTCCGTGGCGGTTTGTCCGGCTTCCGGGTGCTGCTCTGCCTCAACGAGACCGGCGATTAGCGAGGCTCGGGTCTCGGCCTGGCTACTGCCGGCTATCGACGAAACACCATCGTCTGTAGGCATATCGACAACTTCATCGACACCGTACGCATCCACAAAGCGCTCGGCCCAAGCATGGAAACGGGTGCCGGCTTCAGCGGCAGGCGAGGCCACGCGAGGAATCGGACGCACAAGGGCACGCCAGTAATTCTCGCTTTCCCGCTTGCTCATATTGCCCGCGCTGGCTTGCAACGAAGTGACGTTTTGCCGTCTGCTGGCAAGAATCCGCTCGCCGCGGCGACGCACTTTGACGTCGAGGGCATTGGCACTTTCAGTACTCGAAGCGTTCCCGTACAAATCGCTGGAGTCTTTACCGACCTTGTTCGAGGTGTCATTGAAGGTGTTGCTGTTTTGCCTGATTTCCATCGAGGGCATCAAATCGTCATCGGCCAGCAGCATCTGCGTACGTTTGGCCAACGATTGACCTTCCGGCAGCTCAGCGGCTATGCGATCCACGGCTTGCCTGACGACATCGTTTCCGTCTCCCTTTAAAGTTTGGGGTTCGTCGCCACTTGCGACATTATTGCTGTCTCGAGCTTTACTTTCCTCGACCTCCGACACGAGGCGCCCGTGCATTTGCCTGGTCAGCATCGCGGAACGACGCAACCGACGCGCCACTGACTCACTCATCGAAGCAGGCCACGGCAGCGTTTCGTCTTCCTTCTGGCTCTCGTCGTCGTCAAGCGGTGCTTGCCATGCTTCCTCGACGACGGCCCGCTCGTATTCTTCGGCATGCGAACCAACGAAAAGGCCGTCCGGTTTCGGGGCATTCAGTTCGGATAACGTCTGCGGAACCAGCGGATCGACAGCCGAAGTATTTCCGGCATCAGTACCAGTATCGCTATCGCCGATTTCCTCAATCGCTGAACTATCGCTTTGTGATATATCGTCGACAGCTACGGTCTTGGTATTCGGATTCGTCTGAACTTCATCAGAATCGTTACCGCTCACATCGTCCTCGACCACGACCACATCATCCCTATAGCTCAAAGCATCGTGCACCTCGGTATAGAAGTTCGACGGTTTGGAATCGTGACCTGTACCTGCAGCCTCGGGGTCACGCGAAAGTTCGGCGTGACGGCTATAGGTCATCAGCACTTCTTCTCGGGCGCGCGTCAACGCGACGTAGGCGAGCCGGCGTTCGTCGGCATGCAACCTGCGGCCATACTCTTCCTGCTGAGAAAGATACGTGGCCTCAGCCCCGTCACCAGATGCAGAAATCCCGTCAATGTCACCGCTTTCACCGTCGCCACCGATGGCATCGAAAGAGCGCATCAGCCCTTCGGACTCATTTGCCGTTCTTTCAACGCTGGAAAGTTCCCGCAAAGCGCTAAGCGGATCTTCGCCGATCCCAGCATCGTGCGGGAATCGCGGCAAAATATCGGCGTCGGCACGTACCGGAACGGGCACGGCGGCCGGATTGTCAAGCCAGGTATTGGCCGTCTCGCGATATTGCGGCGACTGCCAGACGCCGTCGCGCAACCCGCCGATATGGTCCTCGTCCAACTCGACCTTGAGCCTGTCGCCCTGATTGGAAGGGAAACTCGTGGCTTTCATACCGACGATGGCCACCGAATCCCATTCAAGGCCTTTCGACTGGTGAATGGTCATCAGCACCACGTCGACCGGATCGCTCGGGACCGCGGCCATCTCATCGGGAATACTGCTCAGCGAATCCACCCAGGAGACAAACCCGCGCAACGTGGGCGTGGCGCCTTCCGTGATTTCCTGCGTATAGGTATTGACCAAATCCGCCAAAGCGTTCATCGGCGAGCGCGCCAACGCCGGCTCTACCGGCCTGTCGGACTCCTGCAACGCAAGCGAGACGACCGTGTCGATATCAAGGTCGAGCGATTCTATTGCCGTTTCGATGATTTCGGTGAGCGAATGGTTCATGACGGCGTTGACCTGCCGCAAGACCTGCGAGGCGTGGCGGATGGCCGCAAGCCCGGAAGCACTGAAAAGCGAAGCGGTGCGAGGCGAATCCAGCGAAGACTCGAGCTTATCGTCCATCAGAACGTCAGCAAGGAAGACCATATTGGGCACCTGGTCGCGATACTCGGCGACCAGTTTCGGCTGCTCGCTAGGCTTGGCATCGGCTGGAACAAGACCGGCTTCGACCAGCGCACGGAAGCGGTATTCGTCGTTGCGACGGCTGGCAAGCTTAGCCAAAGCGCTCAAATCGCTGCTGCCTAAGCCGAACCGCGGTGTGGCCAGAAGCCGCATCAGGGCACCGGAATCGGCATGATCGGCGACAACGTGGAGCAAGGCCAGCACGTCGCGGATTTCAGGGCGGTCCAGCAGTGCCGAATACCCCACGGTCAGCGTGGTCAATCCCGCTTTTTGCAGGCCTTCGGCGAATTGGGGCATGTTCTGCTTGCCTCGGAAGAGAACGGCAACGTGCGGGCGAACGTCTTTCTGGTCCGGGTCAGTCGGGGTATGCCTTGCGATGGAAGCCTTGGCGAAACGTGCCACGGCATCGATTTCCTGGCCGAGCGTATCGAAACCGAGCACGCCCAACGTCCCCTCTTTGGCGTCGTCGATCGTGGTCAACGCCGGCACCGGCACCTCGCGCATTGGCGAGCTTGAGGGAATGCGGTCCGGGGTGCGCAGCGGCTGGGTCAGGTCGTTGGCGGCCTCCAACACCACGCGGGAGTTGCGGCGGGTGACGCTCAGCGAATAGGGCCTATCAGTTTCATCCATACCGAAATCGCGCTGGAACATACGGAAGGCGCCCGGGCTTGCACCACGCCAGGCGTAAATGGACTGGAAGGGGTCGCCCACGGCATTGACCGCGGAACTGGCTGATGCCGGGTTTCGTCGCTGAGAATGCGTCGAAGAAAGGCTTCCCTGCGAACCCGAATCACCTATCGTTCCCAACTGAGAATCATCGGGATGGAACAAAGCAGCAATCAGTGCGGCCTGCGTGGTGGACGTGTCCTGATATTCGTCGAGCAGGACGTGCGTATAGCGATGACGAAGCCGTTCCCCTATCGACGGAAAACGGGTGATCAGCGCGTAGGCGGCCACCGTGAAATCGTTGAATTCCGCCATATTGAGCTGCTGCTTGCGTTCATGGTATCGCTCGACCAAGGTCAGCAAAATCTCGCGTTTTTGGGCGACATCGCGCAAACCTGCACTGCGATAGACGGCCAGCTGATGGCACGATTCATGGTATTCGGCGATGCGGTCCGCAAATTGCTCGTCGGTATCCTTTTTTCTACGTTTCGGCGGCTTGGCTTTAGGCTCATCTTCAGGCACCGTTTCGTCGCCGATGGCGGCATCCATCTGCGCGATGAACGCCTGATCCCATTGACGGATCCGGGCAATAGCCTCGGGCACGCTGGCGCAATGTTCGCCGATCATCGAGCCGCTGATGGCGTTGGAAAGGCTCAGAACCTTCGAAACAATATCCGAAAAACTCCCAAATCCCTGCCCACGCAGGATGTCCATGTTTTCGTCGATGACCGTGACGGCGAGCTGGTGGGCCCCCGCCTCGCTCAACGGCTGGGTGTTCTGATCGAAGCCGACCAGAAGGCCGTACTGACGCACGATGGACTGGAAGAACGCGTCGTAGGTGGAAACCTGCGGCTTGAGGAAAACATTGACACGACGCGGATTGCCGGCTACATTCGTACCAGCGATATTCGCATCGAGTTCGGCCATTCGGGCGTTTTCGGCCACAGCGCTCGATACGCGGCTTAGGAGCTCGGAGGCGGCTTTGCGCGTGAATGTCAAACCGAGGATTTTCTCGGGCGGTACACCGACCTTGATCAGGTTGATGATGCGGCGGGTCATGGTGTAGGTCTTGCCGGACCCGGCACCTGCGACCACCAGCACGTCGGCGTCTTCAGGCGCGTTGATGACTGCGGCCTGCTCGGGGCTGTCGGTCGGAGCTTGATGCGCAACGCCGGAATCGCGAGCCGGTTCGTGGATTGATGCCTGCGTTGGCATCGGTGATTTTACAGGGTTCCTGCCAATGCCATCAGTTTTGTTCCCGTTTCCGGCCACCTCGTTACCACCACGGTTATCACTATCCGATAACCCCATGCCGACACGTACGCCGTCGATGCCATTGAATCGGGAGAATTTATCGTCATTCGTCATTTCAGCCCCTCCTGACTTCGTAGACCGTATCCACTTCGCCGGCGCAGGCCGGGCATACCGTTTTCATCCTGCACCACGCTACGTGGTCGGGTTGCGGACGGGCGGCCAAAACGCTGGAACGCGAGGCCGCGGCGGCATAGAAGATACGCGAAATCATGGTCAACGCCCACACTGCCTGGGTGCCGCGCAACGAAAGGAACTGCTGCCAGGCATGAGCGCTTACACCCGCTGGCGCTTCGGCTGGCAGGTCAGGCAAATCAGCAAGTTTTTGCAAATCGGAATAGTGACTGCGAGGCGTAAAACCGGTACTGTTCAACGCACCGGCATAAAAAAGCGGCGGCTGGAAAAGCGTTTCCGGAACCCGATAACCAAGTGCTGGAGCCGTGGCGGAATCCACATCGAACAGGGCGCTTTGAGTGATATCGGGCATGACTTTGAGCGCTTCGGCACCATGCAATCCGGCATTGGGCAGAACCGCGGAAGTGCCGATTCCATCACCGTTCTCATCCGGTCGATTCGCCTCGGGGAAGGCAAGGCCAAGCTGATAGCAGACCAGCTGCAGGTCGTTGAACATCTGCTTGCCGTTATGCGCATGTCCGGTTTTCCAATCGATCAGACGCACGTGCTGCTTGCCATCGCCCAGATCCCGCCATTCCATGCGGTCGATACGCCCGGTCAAACGTATCTGCAAATCAAGGCTTATACCTTCCGGCCATCCGCCATTGAGCACACCCATGATGGCAACCAGCTCATTTGTTCCAATCGGATCGATGCCGTCGATGGCGTTATAGGCCGCGCGAATATCGTCCAGACCGAATTTTGCCGCGAATTCATACTCGCTATCGGCACGTTGCAAGCGACCTACGGCAAAGTTCTTGAGATTTCCGTAGGGATAATCCTTATCGTTTGAGGTCACGAAGTAGGTCGCGATATCGGTAAGCGTCTGCTGCGCGCCTTCGTCCTTGCTTTCGGCACGATAACGCTGTTCGGGATCGTCAATCGCGTCAGGGTCATCGGCAAGCTCGTGGTACATATCCATCATCTGAACGGAAATTGCTGCTATACGCTCGTCTTCGGAACTGCCTGCCATGAAATCGGGGGCATCCAAGCCCGCCTCGCTGGCAAGCTGGGCGACCTTGTGAATCAACGTTCCGAAACTCGTAGCCGCATTTGACGGACGCGGGCCGGCGAACTGGCTTTCCAACATCCAGCAGACCGGGCAGGCCCAGATGCGGTCGACCTGCGAGGGCGAAAGCGTTACCGTTGGAACCGAAGACGATGGCCCATTGCCTTGTGGGGCGCTCTTCAAGGCTTGCGAACTCGGCACAACCGATGTCGAAATCGATTCATCACGATGTGACGATCCCTGGGCACTTACATTCTGCATAGCTCGGGATTGCACACTGGTTTCGTCTTGTACATCCCCCGGTCTTGCACCAGTTTTGTCTTGCGTATCGAAGGTATACGGCCAACTATTGGGATTGGCCGCCTCGAGTCCGACATCGTCAAGCAGCGCCAGCGACACGGCAGCGTCGCGAACACGCGCGGAAGATTCAGCATCAAGTCCGACAGCCGAATGTGAGGAATTGTTTTCGACACCGGCAACACCAGCCATATCCTCATTCTTGTCGACCTCACCACCAGCAGCTCGAGTGGTTTTACCCTTCCCACTTTCGCTGCTATCAGCTTGGCGCATCAATTCGATACGCGAAGCGGTGACGAGCCCGCGCGGGTCGGTATCAAGTCCTGCAAAACGGCCGGAATCCGCCAATTGTGTGTAGTCACGGGTCTGCAAATCAGCATCGCGCACGCGGTCGAACCGCTCCGGAACGTAGGTATAGAGAAAATCGGACGGCACGGTGTCATCGCTCAGCACGGCGCTCAATGTCACCTGTTCGCTCGCCCTCGTCAGAGCCACCAGGAAGCTTTTCTGCTCGGCCGAAAG
This sequence comes from Bifidobacterium sp. ESL0769, assembly GCF_029395495.1. Lineage (NCBI taxonomy): Bacteria > Bacillati > Actinomycetota > Actinomycetes > Bifidobacteriales > Bifidobacteriaceae > Bifidobacterium > Bifidobacterium sp. ESL0769. The sequence goes on from NZ_CP113918.1 coordinate 1,894,744, forward strand.
CACCTGAGCGAGTTCCGGGTCTCCCCCAGCCATACCCGATTCGCGCTCGTCGCGCATTCCGTTATGCAATACAATATCGGCAAGGTTTTCGCCACCGAACATGGTGTTGCGAGCGGCGAGATTCGGCCAGACGTCCTGCTGGATCTCGGTAATGAACACGAAACGCCAATGACCACCCGCCGCACCAGCCGGAGTGGTCAGCGTCACCGCCTCATCGATGGGCGCAACCTTCGCCAATGAATCCGCTTCAATGCGCATCGAACGCACGCTGGCAATGAAATCCTCGACGCTCTGCTTCGCGCCGGAACCCGAAGCATAGGCGAAAAGCCGCATCATCACGTCAAGCCTGTCGTTGGCGGCGCGGCCATCGGCGTTGTTCGCGAGCGCCTGAACCTGCCAGGTATTCGCCACATGGCACGCGTCCCAAGCCACGGAAAGCGCATATTGCGGCTCACGGCTCGGCAAAGCCGACAATCCCTGCTCGACCTGGCTCACCAAGTCCCAGACGTGCGCGAAGGCGCGTACCGAGGCATCACCGCCCACGTTGGAAATCAGCTCCACTACCTCATCGGCACCCGCATCTTTAGCCTCATCATCGTTGAACGCCAGCAGAATATACATAGCGTCCAGCCCGAAAGGCATTGAATTTTCATCTTTTTGATTTGCGCCACCCACAAGCGTCTCGTCCACCTCAACGCTGGATGCTGGGCGACGTGTGATCGCCTGCTGCCGCCAAGCCTGCCAAGCGGCATCGATTTTCGGCAAATTCGCCACAACGTTCGGGGTGCCCGGGGTGTTCTGATTGCTCGTCGTGTCGGCATTATCGGCCTTATCTATATTGCTTGATCCATCCGCTTCGTCTGGTTTAGCCGTTTCCTCTATCTCACCTGTATTATCGGCCTCGACCACCCTGTCCGTTTCATTTCCGGCAACCTGCGCCAGCGATGCGATGGCTTTCATCACCGATTCCACAGGAGCCAAGCGCGCGGGCGAGGACGGGCCGTTAGAGGTTGAAGACGAACGCAGGCTCACCAACGGGCTTTCCAGCACGGTCTGCACGCGACTACGCACATACCTTGCAGTTTCGCTCAACGACATATCGGAAGCGTCGATGCCGTCGTGACGCAGTTTCGCCAGCTCCAGCAGCGCAAACAGCCCTTGTACACTCGGGTCGTCCTTCAGCGGCTTGGTGACCGCGGAATAACGCACCGGCACCCCATCGCTGCGCAGCCGCTCGCCGAAAGCACGCACCGTGTCATTGTCGTGGGCGATGACGGCCATGCTGTTCCAATCGCGGCCGGCACCAAGATGCGCTTCCTTGATGCGCCAGACCACATCGTCCAGCTCCTCGCGCGAGGTACGGTACAGCGCGGTTTTGACACTGCCATCCTGCAATTTAGGATTGTTTGCGTTCAACGTCTCAATTGGTAGGCTTGCAGTCAAACGCGGCAGTTTCCCGGGACGATTCGGCAATGCTACAGAAGTATCCTCGTTCGCCGCGATGGAAAGCGAGACGCGCGAAGCCAGCAGGTCGAGATATGACGGCGATGTCTCAGATTTATCCGATATATCCTCTACCTTACGAATCCGACGAGCTGGCAAGGTCATCAACTCGGCCGAAAGCGGTGGCTGCTGCGCACGTGTGAACAGATATTCCGGGTAGGACCCGCGGAAGGTCTGCACGGACTCGTCGGGGTTGCCGACCAGCAACAGCTTCACGTCGCGCCGCACCAACGCCTCGAGGAACGATAGCCCCGCAAGTGTCAAATCCTGAAAGTCATCGACCACCACAAATTTCGGAAGCTCGGCCTCGGCAATCTGTGCGGCCGCCTGCGCGCCTTCAACAAGCAAACGCGAGGAATCAAGCCGGAACTCCCCCGGATAGGCGTCAATCGTGGCCTGCGCATACTCACGTCGCAGCGCAAATGCGAGCCTCCATTGAACGCCAAGTCGCTCGATTCGCAGACTGTACCCTTCACCGGAGTCCTGCGAATCGGCAAGCATCTGGAGAACCTCGTCCTCGCGCTCGGGACCCAAACCAAGCTCATCCATGCGAGCCAGCATGTCACGCAATTGCATTACAAAAGCGTCGTTGATACCACGAGCAAACAGAACGTCGCTGGAACCGATGCCTTTCGAGGTTGAACGAGGCTGGACCTCGAAAGTTGGGCGAACCTGGCCATCGGTACCCGAAACGTTCGCGACTTGCTGACCTGACATGGGCCCGCGCGCCCCGTCATTCGCTCCACGGAGCCTGCCACCCGTTTCGCTTCCGTCATCGCCATAAACGGTATTCACCCAGTCATCGGCAGCAAAATATTGCCGCATCAACTCGCAGGTATCACATAATTCGCCGCTTCGGGCATGACCGACATGAACCGCAACCACCTGACGCAACAACGCATCCTGCTCCGCTCCGTTCAACAGTTTCGGCAACGGCTCCTGTCTGTTTTCACGGACCTCGGAAAGCAGTCGAAACGCAATCGCCGAAAGCGTGGTCACCGGCCGAGCGCTGGAAACGGAACCAACGGCGCGAATGATCCGGTCAGAGAGCTTGTCTGCCGCCTGACGCCCCGAAACCGCCATGAAAACCTTGGAATCGCCGAATCGCGAAATGCCCTCAAGCGTCGCTGCGAGCGCGAACTCGGTCTTCCCGGAGCTTGGCGCCCCGGCCACAAGCAATGTGTGTGAGGTCGTCTCGGAGTTATCATCCAGCATCGCTCTTACCGCACACATTGCGGCATTATCGTTGAAATCCAATACGTCGTTCCCACTCATAGCCATAGTTCAAAGTCTAAAGGCCGGTGTGGTCGCATATGTAGGCGTTTATGCGCTAACCCTTAATCCATTGAAACCTAATCATTGACGCACAAAAGGGAGTTGATCGGGTATCTACATGACCGACTTGCAACAATTAAATGCCATCAAGCTTGTCGGCATGGTCGTTAATCGATTTTCTGGCCGTATCGACCCAATGCCCCTTCGCGCTGGTGTCGAATTTGCTCGCATAATCATTCCATGCCTGTTTATCCGTTGCCAGGCACTGCTGCTTTTGATTGTTCCTGTTCTGTTCGCCGGCCTTTGACAGTTCAGTATGAAACGGCGCGATGACATCGGCAATCATCGTTTTCTCGGCGCTTTTCAGAAGGGAGTTGAATTCGTTTTCAGCATCGTCCTTAAGTTTTCCAGCTTCGTCTTTGGCCTGGTCCCATAACTGCCCGATATTGATACTCAACGATTCCCCTTCCTTCCGGCCTGTTCTCTGGACTCTTCCAACTCGCGCATATACCTGCGATGTTCCTCGTCGATCTGGCCGCGGAGTTCCTCTATGCGACGCAACCGCCGATCAGCCATTTGCAAGCCTTCCTGCCGATAACGTTCTATATCAATGGTGGCCGCATGCATCGGATCGGCCATGTCTTGCGGTCGTTCCCGGCGGTTCACGATGCTCATCGTCGTGCTTCCCAAGTCCTGCAAGCGCAATTCGTAATTGGTACGCGACTGCGCAATGGCATCGGCGGCCTCATCCAGAAACTGCATACGCCGACGATGAGAGCTTCGCTCATCGTCAAGTTGACCGTCAATGTGATCCAAAAGTTCCCGGCGCCGGCGCTGCGCATATTCGTCGCCCTCGGAATCCTTGGAATCTCGGGAATCTTTCATGCCATCGCCGCCAATTGTCCGGCAAGATCCTGATCGGTGGAGACAACGGACTTGGCCGCATTCTGAATCCGACCGGCCAGGTCAGTGAAATCCTCTCCGACAGCTGTGAACTTAGTAAACGATTCATGGTAACGGCCTTTGGGCTGTTCGCAGATAACGGTTTCAGTGGCTCCACCCTGGGCCAAGGCATCGAGCACCTCCTGACCGGAAAGACTACCGCCGACACCGCTGGCATCAGCCAACGTGCCTTTCCATTCCTCATCCGCCTTCGAGCATGACTCGTCAAGCCAGTCCTTGAACTGGACATCACCTTGGGCGATAAGGGCAAGCATACCCTGTACAAAAATGCCAGCCTCATCGCAATCGAGCCAAATCTTCTCGCCATCGGACAAACCGCCACCGCTACTCTGCAACGCTTTGCGGATGTCGCCGAAATGCTCCATATTATGGTCGACCATTTGCCAGGTACGCGCAAGCGATACCTGATCGGTTTTTACAAACTTGCCGTCCTTGAACTGATATCCGCCCCAACCATGCTCATGAGCCACCGAATACAAGAACCGTACAATCAGCCCGGTAGAACCCATCCAGAACTTACTTGATGAAGACGGATCTACGTAAACACGGTCACCGACCATTTTGTAATCGCCAAAGTTGCCGACATCACCAATGATATCGAGGTAATCAATATAATTGAAAACCTTCCCGGTTCCCGCATATGAATCGGCCATATGCTTTTGTCGGTCATTAAGTGAGTTGTAAACATTAGGCCCCTCATAGAGATAACCGCCATTGATTCTGGCCGCTTCTTCAGGAGTCAAATCAGCTAGGGCATACTGACCTGCCATCGAGCCCAGCGAATGACCATACACATCAATCTTGGCATTGGGATATTTGCGAATCACATCCTTCAGCGTTTTTGAAGCGGATGCCAGTTGAGGCACGGACGACGCGCTCTGCTTACTTCCAAGGATGTTCAACCCTTCAGGAAGATCATTATCAATCCAATCCTGTTTCAAATCAGAAGCAAAATGATCATCAGTAAGCTTGAGGGGACTGCTGGATCCACGATACAGCACCGCTATATTCGTGGCTTTGTTCGGATCTGGATTATTCGCGACAATCGTCACCTGACCGCCATTGTGCCCCGGGTCAGTCGTCCCTCCAACCGCCCAACCAACAATTGTACGGTTGTCATTTACCGTTACGGGAGCGCCAGAAGAATAATCGCTATAACCGTCATTGGCAATCTCTTTACGCTGTTTATCAGTCAGCTTCGACCAGTCACATTGCTCCGCCATCAGTTATCACTCCTCATTCCTTAATTCTGGCTGTTCTAACTGAATCCGCTTATCGCTGCTGACCATTGCACTTGGCCGCTGCGCGAGTTTCCGTTCGTTCTCCGCTACGAGATCGTACAGCTTTCGGGAGTAGCCTCCGCCCTGACCCTCCAAAGGCTCTCTACTGCCATCCTCATTGAGTGGCCTGTCCAGGGTTACCATTACTTCCAGGCTCCGGTCACCGTTGGCATAAAGCGTCACCATGATACCGCCCATAGGGCTATGTTCAATTTTATCGTCATCAATGGTATACGAATGAATAATCCCCTCTTTCGTAAAAGCATGAGGATCTATATTCCTCATACCACGTCTAAACACGGCATCCGCCTCTTCACTGTGGACGACGTGCCTCATATACGCGTCATATCCCACCGGAATCGCCACCAAAACCCCTCCTATCGCCACAAACACCGCGAGAACACAAAGAACCACCCTGACCGCCGCTGGCAACCTACGCTTCCTAGGCTGCAGACCGTTATACGGCATCTGATCAGCCGTTGCCATGCCATACGACCGCATTCATACGCCCCACAATCTTTCCCCTTGTTGCTTCCAACCAAATCTCATCGAGAGCAGCCCCTGCCAGATTCGCAAAAGCAGCAATCATCATATTTCAAAGTGCATGTATTGTCAATAATCATCAAGAAGCAATAGCCCCTGCAACAGAAACCGCATTACCTTTATCAAGCACGTTTAAGACATCAACCGGCACACGCGATAGGTCCCCAAAATTCAACATCGGCGAAATAAATGTTTTTTACACTGTTGCTTTTCGAGCTCGTAAAACCCTTGTTTCCCCTAGTAATCCCGAAGATATAAGCAAAGGCCAGCAAACACAAAACAACCACTGCTTTACCGCAGACAAGCAAAAGACAACGACACCAACCACAAGAAGCTCCGCTCCAATGTCAGATTCCCCACACCACCGACCAGAAAATCAAACCTGAGATACGACAGGAATCTACACAATCCATTATCCCCTAAAATTCCGCCCCCTCCGGACGCATCCTCCGCCCGAGCGGCAACCGAACATTTTTAAACCGCGTCCAGCAGTCGCAACTTCGCCTGCTGAATCGACACCTTATTATCCATCAACATCCAAGCAGACGGCTTGTCACCAAGCCTCTTCTCATTCTCATCCACAAGATTTCCCAACTTTGCCGACCATCCCCCGCCTTCACCTATCAAAGGCCCCCTACTGCCATCCTCCTTAAGGGGCTTATCGAGAGTTACTTGCACATCGAGGCTAAAGTCACCGTTGGCATAAAGCGTAACCAGGATACCGCCCATGGGATCATGCTGAGTCTTGCTATCATCAATCGTATAAGAATGGATGACGCCCTCCTTCGTAAAGGCATGAGGATCGATACCCTTCATCGTGTCCCTCAATGCCGTCTCTCCTTCTTTACTATGTACAACATGCCTCATATACGCGTCATATCCAACCGGAATCGCCACCAAAACCCCTCCTATCGCCACAAACACCGCGAGAACACAAAGAACCACCCTGACCACCGCCGGCAACCTACGCTCCCTGGGCCGCGCAACGACACCAGGCATCCGGGCATCAGGCCTCACACCAGATAGCCGCATCTCATATTCCCCCTAAACGTTCCTCTCCAATACCGGCATCCAATCCGAACTCCGTCGCCCAAACCAGCACACCATCATCTTCAGATGACCACGCAGCCGGCTTGCCACCAAGCCTCTTCTCATTCTCATCCACGAGATTTCCCAACTTTGCTGAGGATCCTCCACCTTGACCAATCAAAGGCTTTCTGCTGCCATCCTCATTAAGAGGCTTATCAATGGTTACCAGCACTTCCAAACTGGGGTCTCCATTGGCATAAAGCGTCACCATGATACCGCCCATAGGGTCATGCTGAGTCTTGCTATCATCGATGGTATATGAATGGATGACGCCCTCCTTCGTAAAGGCATGAGGGTCCTCCCCCCTCATAGTCTCCCTGAATGCCGTATCCGCCTCTTTGCTGTGAACGACGTGCCTCATATATGCGTTAGACCCCACCGGAATCGCCACCAAAACCCCTCCTATCGCCACAAACGCTGCGAGAATGCAAAGAATCACCCTGACCGCCGCTGGCAACCTCCGCTTCCTAGGCTGCAGTCCCCCATACGGTATCTGGACACCCGATATCACACCAGACGACTGCGTCTTGTACATATCCACACCCATTCCATGAACGACGAATCGACAAGGCTTCATCGAGTTTCATCAAGAAACCCACCGCTCATTTGTTGAAAACAATGACCAGTATATTCAAATAAAACAGCTATTACTAATTATCATTAAAAAGTGTGACTCAATAGATAAACTGCGCCACGCCATAAAAACAACGCGCCGAATGACTTCTAGACCTTTTAATGCACCAACGACACAACAATCCTGACCTTTAAACCAACACGGATTGGGCCAAGACAAGCACATGACCATCGAATCCTAAAATCAAATATTCCGGCTTATAAATCACGATTCTTGAAGCATCACACTGAATGACCAGATTCGGCAATCCCTTTCGTCATCGAAAAAGAAAACCTTCACGCACCCGACAGAGGCCACTTACCCTTGCTGCATTCCTGCCCTGGGGGGTTTGGGTGACATAACGCCACGTGAAGGCTTAACCAGTATACCCCATGCCCGGACCGTGCGTCGGAACCTTGCCGAGACAAAACGATCAGGACGAAAATTCTCACTGCCCAAGACAACCGGCAAATTCGAGTAGGCAGGAAAATCGATTTCCCTATACTCGAAAAAGCTGATTTCTTCAGCAAACGGACACTGCAGAGGGGGAACGGGAGGTAACACCAACCCGGCGAGTACCATGGAAACAACAATCACCGCAGACATGTACAAACGCGTGCAGCGAGTAACGACGTGACGAACGACAAGAAAAGGAAACGCAATGGCCAACGACGAAAACAAGAATCTACCCGATCTTTTCGTGGTGGGTGCGGGGCTCTTTGGGCTTACGGTCGCGCAGCAGGCGGCGGAGAACGGGCACAGCGTCGAGATCATCGATATCCGTCCGCATATCGGCGGCAACGCTTACTCCTATATGGATGAAGAGACCGGTGCGGAAATCCACCAGTACGGCGCGCATCTCTTCCACACCTCCAACAAGCGCGTGTGGGACTATGTCAACCGCTTCACCGAATTCACCGATTACCAGCACCGCGTCTATGCCACGCACGACGGCGAGGTCTACCCCATGCCGATCAACCTGGGGACCATCAACCAGTTCTTCCATGCGCACTACACGCCCGCACAGGCGCAGGAAATCATCAAGGAGCAGGCGGGCGAACTGGCCGGCACCGACCCCAGCAATCTGAACGACAAGGGCATCCAGCTCATCGGCCGTCCATTGTATGAGGCGTTCATCAAGAACTACACGGGCAAGCAGTGGCAGACCGATCCGGCCGAGCTGCCGGCTTCCATCATCAAGCGCCTTCCGGTGCGCTTCACCTATGACAACCACTATTTCAAGGATACGTGGGAGGGTCTGCCCAAGGACGGCTACACCGCGTGGATGCAGCGCATGATCGATGACCCGAAGATCCACGTCACCCTCAGCACCGACTTCTTCGACGAAAGCCAGCCCCTGAACAAGAAGGCGCTGCTCGGCCGCGTGCCAATCGTCTACACAGGCCCGGTCGACAAGTACTTCGACTACTCGCTCGGCGACCTCAAGTGGCGCACCGTCGATTTCAAGGAGCAGCGCTACGACGAGGGCGACCACTTCGGCTGCCCGGTGATGAACTTCGTGGACGCCGACGTACCTTACACCCGCGCCATCGAGTTCAAGAACTTCAATCCGGAGCGCAAGGACTCCCAAAACCCGGACAAGACCGTGGTCTGGGAGGAATACAGCCGCTCGGCCGGACGCGACGATGAACCCTACTACCCCATCAACACCGCCGCCGACCAGAAGCTCTACCAGCAGTACAAGGATTTGGCGGCGCAAGAGCCGCAGGTCATCTTCGGTGGACGCCTCGGCACCTACGCCTACTACGACATGCACCAGGTCATCAACAGCGCCCTCATCGCCTACGAAAAGCAGGTCAGCCCGCTGCTAGGAAAGTGATAGCCGCCAAATCCGCAAAACCTTCTGCGCGTAGACAACTGTTGGAAAGGCATTAACCGACTACAATTGCATGCCTATGCCAGAAAACAAGTATTCGGAAACACAAAATAGGTCTTTCCCCGCAGTAACACCACCACTTATGCGGGAAAAGACCTATTTAGACGTTCAGAATGCGTCTTTTCCAGCATAAATCTGTGTGAAGCGCGGGAAAAAACGCATTTTGCCAATTGAATCTGCCATCCAACAGTAAATTCAGATATACAATGATGGCCGTCATCCACATTTTGCAGATGACGGCCATCATTACGATTGCGATGCTAAAAAGCATTGGTCAATCAGTTAGCACTGAAGCGAATCAGGCGTGCCAGACGTCCTTGCCGCTATCCTTCGCGGCCTTTACATCGGCATCGAGTTCGGACTCGTCGGCCTCGACCTCGCCCTTGATATACTTCTCGACCAGCTGACGGGCCTCGGAGTCCTCGTGCTGGACGGCCGGGGACTTCATGAAGTAGGAGCTCGGCGCGAGAATCGGGCCGGAGAGGTGACGGTCGAGCGCGATCTTGGCGGCACGGACGGCGTCGATGACGATGCCGGCGGAGTTCGGGGAATCCCAATCCTCAAGCTTGTATTCGAGGCTAATCGGCACGTCGCCGAAGGTGGTGCCTTCCAAGCGGACGAACGCGAGCTTGCGGTCGTCGAGCCAAGCCACGTAATCGGATGGACCGATGTGCACGTTGTGCGGATCCATCTCGTGCGGCACGATCGAGGTGACGGCGCGGGTCTTGGAGACCTTCTTGGATTCGAGGCGCGAACGCTGCAGCATGTTCATGAAGTCCATGTTGCCGCCGACATTGAGCTGATAGGTGCGGTCGAGACGCACACCGCGATCCTCGAAGAGGCGGGCCATCACACGGTGGGTGATGGTGGCACCGACCTGGCTCTTGATGTCGTCGCCGATGATCGGCACGCCGGCATCGCGGAACTTCTGAGCCCACTCAGGGTCGGAGGCGATGAAGACAGGCAGGCAGTTGACGAAGGCGCAACCGGCGTCCATCGCAGCCTGTGCGTAAGCCTTGTCGGCCTGTTCCGAGCCGACGGGCATGTAGCTGACCAGCACGTCGACCTTCTTGTCGCGCAGGACCTGGGCCACGTCGACCGGCTCGGCATCGGACTCGGTGATCATCTGGCGGTAATACTCGCCCAGGCCATCATAGGTCGGTCCACGCAGCACCTCGACGCCCTTGTTCGGCACGTCGCAGAACTTGTAGGTGTTGTTCTGGGAGGCTCCGATGGCCTCGGAAATATCTTTGCCCACCTTGAGGGCATCGACGTCGAACGCCGTCACAAACTCAATATCGCGAACCCGGTAGCCACCGAAGTTGTTGTGCATCAGGCCGGGGATCTTTTCATCGTCCTTCGCGTCCTTGTAATACTCGACACCCTGAATCAGGGACGAGGCGCAGTTACCAATACCTGCCACTGCCACGCGAATACTCATATCGACTCCTTTATTTCACGTGCAAAATTCCACTTGTAAGTTTAGCCCCTCATAACGAGAAGGGCATCAGTACACGCAGTGCACACACAACAATGTAACAGCAATTATATAAGTCTAGTACAAATCAACCATACGATATATTGAGCGACCGCGACGAACAGGATTTGCGGAAAATCCGATATGAATTACATCACTCTTCGATTTTTTAACACCGAAACTACACATAAAAACCATTTCTGCCCGCCAATCCCAGTAGTTTTTCAGGGGCAACCGTTACGGTAGTTGGCATGGTCACAGAGTTTCTCACAGTTTCGGCGCGTTCCGGCGGCTCAGGCAGAGCCAAGCCCAAACGTGCTTATAAAAGCGCTCAGAAACCGCGCAACCAGCATTCGCGCCACAGCACGACTACCACGCACAAACGTTCAAACGGCTACAACCGACCGAACGGACATGGTCCACAGCGCAAGGCGCCCAAAAAACATAAGCATCTCATTCTCAAGTGGATGCTGGGCATCATTGCAGCCCTTATCCTCGCCGGCATCGGCACATTCGCCTATCTTTACGCCACCACCGAAATCCCGCAGCCGGAAAAAATCGCCATGGCCGAAAAAACCAAGGTCTATTACGCTGACGGCACCACTCCGGTGGGCGATTTCGCCACGCAAAACCGCGAAATCATCAGCTGCGATGCCCTGCCCAAATACATCGGACAATCCATGGTGGCCAGCGAGAACCAGACGTTCTACAAAGACACGGGTGTCGATTTCAAAGGCATCGCACGAGCCCTGCTCAACAATGTGAGCGGCGGGGCGCGGCAAGGCGCGTCCACCATTACGCAACAATACGCGGAACGCTATTATATGGGCGACACCCACTCCTACTCCGGCAAAGTGCGCGAAGCGATTCTCGCGATGAAAATCACCAAGTCGCAGGACAAGGACAAGGTTCTGTGCAATTACATGAACACGATTTACCTGGGCCGCGGGGCGTACGGCATTGAGGCAGCGTCGAAGGCCTATTTCAACAAAGACGCCAAAGACATGACCATGCCCGAGGCGGCGTTGCTTTCCGGCATCATCCCGGCTCCTTCGACCTGGGACCCGGCGATAAACCCGAAACGTGCGCAGCAACGCTACACCCGCGTCATCGGAATCATGGAAAAGCGGGGGTATATCAGCGCCAAGGACGCGGCGGCCAACCCGCAGATGCCGTCGACCATACCTCCGCAATCTCAGGAAAGCTCGTATAAAGGCACGAACGGCTATATTCTGCAGATGGTGCGCGACGAACTGACCGGCAGTGGGGCGTTCACCCGCGACGACCTTGACACCGGCGGCTATACCATCGTCACCACTATCGATAAAAACAAGCAGGATCTGATGTTCAAAGTCGCCAGCCCCTCACAGGACGGCAACGGGTTAGTTCCTGCCGGCGTACAGATCGGCGGTATGAGCGTCAATCCGAAGGACGGGTCAATCATCTCGATTTACGGAGGCGACGATTACCTTGCCAAACCGCTCAACAACGCGACCCAAGCCATCTACGAACCGGGGTCGACGATGAAACCGTTCGCGCTGTTGGCGTCGGTCGAAGCCGGGGTCAACCTCAGCACGACCTTCAACGGCAATTCCCCGCGAACGTTCACCAATATCACCGCGCCCGTGCAGAACTTCGGCAACGAAAGCTTCGGCTATACCAACCTTTACAACGCCACGGCAAATTCAGTCAACACCATCTATATGGACCTCCAGCAGCATCTGGGGGCCAAGAAAGTGGCGCAGACCGCGCAGGCCGCGGGCATGGACCCGAAACTCGTGACGGGCGACAACCCGTTCACTGTGCTAGGCAACGACGGCGTGCACGTGGAGGACATTGCCCAGGCCTACTCCACCATCGCCAACCAGGGCAACAAGCCGACGCTGCACATCGTGGCGAGCATGAAGGACTCGCACGGCAAAGACATGTACCGCTCCCCGACGGACACCACGCGTATCTTCAACCCGAACGACACGGCGCTGGTCACCAAGGCAATGACGGGAACCGTGCAGTATGGCACCGCGACGGAAGCGCGCAAGATCGGCAAGACCGTGGCCGGCAAATCTGGCACCGCGAACGACTCGACCGCAGGCAGTTTCGCCGGGTTCTCACCAAGTACGGTCACCGTATTCGCCATGTGGAACCCCGACCAGAACGGCAAACCACAGGAGATGCCGAATATCAAGTACTTCGGAAACGGCAGCGACTATCCGGTGCATCTCTTCACCGAATACATGAGACAGGCGTTGGCCAACACACCGAACGAGACGTTCCCGGTGGCCAAGGACGAGGGCAAGATCGGCGGTCCCGACGGCACGTGGGGCACGGGCGCCAGGTCATCGTATTCCGGCTGGGGAACCCGCAGGAATTATGAGAACTATGGAGGCAGCGGCACTACCAGCGGCGGCAGCACCGGCACCGAGACCAATGGCAACACTGGTGCCGGCACCACAACCAATGGCGAGACCAGCAATCCTGGAAGCTCAAACACCCCAAGCGAAGGCAATGCAAACAGTGGTACACAGCCGGCGCAGAAACCATCCGAGGGTTCGACCGGCGGCACCGAGACGCCGCAGAACTCCCAGGGGCAGCAGTGATTTAGGGGATTTGGCGGTTTAATCACGAACGCTGATTGATGCCGTTACTTAGGCAAAGCAATAAAGATGTGGGCTTGTATCCTCAAAGGAGCAAGCCCACATCTTTATTGTTTTAACGTTATCGTTCTTTACGCCGTTTCATTTTCCTTTCGTCTCCGCTCATCAACAGCGGAAACGAAAGGAAACAACCGGAAACAAACCGCGAAATCTAACGCATCGAGCGGTTAATCGCGGAGATGATTGCCTTCAGCGAGCTGGTGGTGATCGACGAATCGATGCCGACGCCCCAAATGATCTTCGCGTTGGCCTCGCCGCCGATCTGGCACTCGATGTACGAGGCGGCCATTGCGTCGGTGCCGGCGGTCATGGCGTGCTCTGCATAATCCATGACGCTGACCGTAAGGCCAATCGTGGAAAGCGCATTGAGGAAGGCGTCGAGCGGGCCGTTGCCGGCTCCCGAAACCTCACGCTCAATCGGGTCGGCACCATATTCGGCGCCGCGGTCGAGCAGCTTGGCCTTCAAGACGGTGTCGGAACCGTCCGCGCCAGAAGTCACCGAAACATTGAGCAGCTTCAGGCGGCCCCACGATTCGAGGTTCTCGTCGCCCTCATCGCCCACTGCCTCGCTGGCCGCGAACGCACCGTTCTCCTCGACCGGAAGGTACTCGTCCTTGAAGAGACGCCAGATCTCGTCGTCCTTGACCTCTTTATCGGTCTTGTCGGCGTAATCCTGAACGACCTTCTCGAACTCAATCTGCAAGCGCTTCGGGAGATCGAGGTTGTGGTTGGTCTTGAGCAAGTAGGCCATGCCGCCCTTGCCAGACTGCGAGTTGACGCGGATGATGGCCTTGTAGCTGCGGCCGATATCCTTCGGGTCGATGGGCAGGTAGGGCACGAGCCAGACGAAATCGTCGAGGTTGGCTCCAGCGCGTTCGGCCGCGGCTTCACGAGCCTCGAGACCCTTCTTGATGGCGTCCTGATGGGAGCCGGAGAAGGCGGTGAACACGAAGTTGCCTGCATACGGGTGGCGCTCGGAAATGGTGAGCTGGTTGCAGTATTCGACGGTCTTGCGAATCTTCGGCACATCGGAATAATCGATCTGCGGATCGACGCCCTGCGTGAGCATATTGAGACCCAGCGTGACCAGGTCAACGTTGCCGGTGCGTTCGCCGTTGCCCAGCAGGCAGCCTTCAACGCGGTCAGCACCGGCGAGCACAGCCAGCTCCGTGGCGGCGACGCCCATGCCTTCGTCATTGTGCGGATGCAGCGAAAGGACAACGGAATCGCGGTCTTTCAGGTTGTTGGAAACGTACTCGACCTCGTCGGCAAAGACGTTCGGCGTGGTCATTTCGACAGTGGCCGGCAGGTTGATGATCATCTTGTGATCCGGCGTCGGCTTGATGACGTCGATGACGGCGTTGCAGACTTCGACCGCATAATCCGGCTCGGTTCCAGTGAAGGACTCCGGCGAATACTCGTAATAGAGGTCGGTGCCACCGGCTGCGCTTTCGAGGTCTTTGCAAAGCTCGGCCGCGTCGGTCGCCAGCTTCTTGATGCCCTCTTTGTCCTTGCGGAAGACGACTTCGCGTTGCAGGACGGAGACGGAATTGTAGAAATGCACCACGGCACGCTTGGCGCCACGCAGGCACTCGTAGGTCTTGCGAATCAGGTGCTCGCGGGCCTGCGTCAGCACGACGATGGTGACATCGTCGGGAATGAGCTCACGCTCGATCAACAGGCGGACGAAATCGTAATCCGTGTCGGAAGCCGACGGGAAGCCGACCTCGATCTCCTTGAAGCCCATGGAAATCAAAAGGTTCCAGAAACGCAGCTTGCGCTCGGAATCCATCGGGTTCACCAGAGCCTGGTTGCCGTCGCGCAAATCGACCGAGCACCAACGCGGGGCGCGGCGCAGCTTCTTCGACGGCCAAGTGCGTTCGGGGTAATCGAACGGAATCTGCTTGTCGTAGGCCACGTACTTGGTATACGGCATCGAGCTCGGCTTTTGCGGTTCCCCGATGAAACGCGGTGGAGGCAGCAGCAGGTCGTTGTTACCTCCATTGGATTGTGCGGCGACCGCCGCGAGATCAAATACCGATGATGCTTGATCCTGACCCATCACTCCTCCTTTTCTTTGTATTACGCACCGCAGGTTGCGACGCGAAGTAACCAAATATTATATGTTTCGATAGGTTTATTACCTTTCAGAAACATATAAATGATAATGATAGACGGTTCGACACATTCAAACCGCCTATATTCCAAGATTTGACGAGAAAAAAGAAATTCAGCGGAAAAGCGAGACGCCACGACGGGCCTGGCAGTATGCGTTGCCGAGCCAGGTGTGACGGGAGGTGGGCCACACAGAACCGAGGCGCGGAGCATTCTGGCTCATCCAGATGCTGGGCACGCGGCCGTCGGCGCTGCGGGAACCAAGCAGGTTGAAACCGTTCTTTTTGACCAGCCAATCAGGGTGCTGGGTGGCGATGGCGAGGCCTTCCTCAAGGGTCAACGGCATGCGCTCGTCGGAATCGATGAGCTTGCGGGCCACATCGGGCTCGCGGTTGACGTAGGCGGTGCCGGTGTGCGGGTCGACAACCAAGTAGAACGGGCCTTCCGGGGGCTCGAAGCCGTCTTGCGGCAGGAAACTGGCGACATCACGCGGGGGCATGGTGGTAAAGCCGGCCATGCGGTTGATGCTGGTTCGGGCAATCAGCGACTCCGGGCTCACCAGTTCGTGGGTGGGAACGAGAAGAATGTTCTCGCCCAAATCGCTGTCTTTCAGAGCATCGATCAGCGGATGCGCGAGCGCACGGAACGCCGCCGCGCTCATATCGGCCACGTCGGGATAGCCCAACGCCACGATGCGGTCCAGTTGTTTTTGCGCTTCTTTAGATGCCTTCGACATGGTTCCAGTATGTCACCTGCTCATGATGAAGCGCGGATTCGACCACAGCAAAACCGATAATGCGGCCACAAGCACGATGCTCAACCCTGTTTCCGTTTCGTGCTTGCAGCCGCATTAGAGAGAATAAAAGCGAAAGCCGGAAAGCCTCACGCACCGAAATGCTTGCGGGCGACGATTTCGGCGAGCTCGACGGCGTTCAAGGCGGCACCCTTGCGCAGGTTATCGTTGGCGATGAAGAAGGCGAGGCCCTTCTTGCCGTCGACAGCCTGGTCCTGGCGGATGCGGCCGACGAAGCTCGGGTCCTTGCCGGCAGCCAGCTGCGGGGTCGGGATGTCGTTGAGTTCGACACCCGGAGCGTCCTTCAGTACTTCGCGGGCCATATCGGGTGTGACGTCGCGTTCGAACTCAGCGTTGACCGACATGCCGTGGGCGGTGAAGACGCCGACGCGCACGCAGGTGCAGGAGGCAGCGAGATTCGGCAGATGCAGGATCTTGCGGCTTTCGTTGCGCAACTTCTGCTCCTCGTCGGTCTCTTCGCTGCCGTCGTCGACGATGGCACCGATGAACGGCACAGCATTGAAGGCGATAGTGCGCACGACCTTGGTGGGCTTGGGGAAATCGATGGCGGAACCGTCGAAAACGAGCTTGTCGGCCCCCTGATCGACGGCGGCCTTGGCCTCGTTCATCAGCTGCTCGACTCCGGCGCGTCCGGCTCCGGAAACCGCCTGATAGGAGCTGACAATCAGGCGCTTCAGGCCGAAATGAGTGTCCAGCGCCTTGAGCACGGGGATGCAAGCCATGGTGGTGCAGTTCGGGTTGGCAACAATACGACGGGGAATGTCGTCGAGATCATCGGGGTTGGCCTCGGCCACGACCAGCGGAACATCATCATGCATACGCCATTGCGAGGAGTTGTCGATGACATACGCTCCGGCTTCGGCGAACTTCGGCGCCCAAACCTTGGAGGTGCCGCCGCCGGCTGAGAAGATGGCGATGTCGATGCCGCTCAAGTCGGCCTTGGCCACGTCCTCGACCACAATGTCGCGGTCGCGCCATTTGAGCACGGTACCAGCGGAATGCGAGGAAGCGAGGAAACGCAGGTTATTGATGGGGAAATTCCGTTCGTCAAGCACGCGACGCATCACCATGCCGACCTGGCCGGTGGCCCCCAGCACCGCGACGTTGACTTTGCGCTGTTGTCCATTTGATTCGGTCATCTGTTTCCCTCCCGTTTGCTGACGGCCGTTCAATCCCTGTTTGCGCCGCCGCTTCTCGTAAAATGTTCATCGCCTGGACGCGCAAATGCCTCTAGACGTTATGTGCCACATCATAGCGCGAGGTGCCACACTGCCAACCGCAGCATGCGACTATATGAGATAAGCTAAAAACGCATAATGCCAACAGATCACAGTAATCAAACCAAACCGCTGAGAACGTACTTCACCCGAATAAGCTCGTCTCGCTTATCCGTCCATGTCGACTTTTTGTCATTCACGGAAATCCAGCACCTAGCCTTGGACAACGATGCGAGGCACATTCGTAATTACCTCGATAAAATACGGCAAACGGCTTCATACCACACTTAGCGGCCGGTGCCGCCGTAGACCACGGCCTCCACCTGGTCGGCGTCAAGGCCGTACGCCGTATGCAGCGCACGCACCGCGTCGTCGAGCTGATCGAGCGGAACAAGGGCGGCGATGCGGATTTCGGAAGTCGAAATCATCATCACGTTGATATGTTCGGCGCTCAGGGCCTCGAAGAACTTTGCGGCGAGGCCGGAATGGGTTTTCATGCCCACGCCCACTACGGCGACTTTGCCGACGTTCGTATTGACGAAATAGGAGTCGTAACCAAGCTTCGTCTTCTTGCCGTCAAGCGCCTTCTCAACGGTCTTGACCGTGGCATCGGGGACGGTGAAGGAGATGTCAGCCTTGCCGGTGGACGCGCCGGCCTGTACGATCATGTCGATGTTGATGCCGCTTTTGGCAAGCTCGGTGAACACGCGGGCGGCCATGCCCGGCTCGTCGGGAACGCCGCGCACGGTAACCAGGGATTCGGTACGGTCGTGGGCCACGCCGGAAATTACCGGGGTCTCCGGGCCAAGGTCGGGGAAAATGTCGCCCATCGACTTGTTTTCGGTCTTACCGGACTCGCTGGTTTTGCTGTTTCCAGCCAGATTCACGTCATCGTCTTTCGTGCTATCGCTGCTCATTGTGTTTCCTTTGCTCTCGTTACGTTCAAGTCTGTTCCGCTATATTTCTGTATTTTGTGCTGACGTCTTGCTTCCAGCTTGTTCACTCCAGGTTCGGCAACTTGCGTGCATCCACACCTTCCGGGACCACCAATGTGCCCATTCGGTGCGAGAACGAGCTGCGCACATGCAATGGCATGTTGAAACGCTGAGCGTATTCCACGCAACGCAGGGCGAGAACCTTCGAGCCGCAGGAAGCCATTTCGAGAATGGCGTCGTAACTGATGGAGGGGATACGTCGCGCACTGGGAACGATGCGCGGGTCAGCGGTGAAAATGCCATCGACGTCTGTATAGATTTCGCAGATATCGGCACCCAGCGCCACCGCAAGCGCGACAGCCGAAGTGTCGGAACCGCCACGGCCGAGCGTGGTGTAATCGCCGTCCGCATTGATGCCTTGGAAACCGGCTACGATGGCGATCTTGCCGTCATGCACGACATGGGCCACGCGCTCGGGCTTCACCGCTTTGATGTGCGCCGCGCCGAATTGGGCATCGGTCATGAAACCGGCCTGCGAACCGGTAAAGGAGTATGCGCGTTCGCCGGCCGCGTGGATGGCCATGGCCAGAAGGCTCATCGAGATACGTTCGCCTGCGGTCATCAGCATATCCATCTCGCGGGCCGGAGGGTTGGAATCAATACTCATGGCCTGGTCGATCAGATCGTCGGTGGTGTCGCCCATCGCCGAAACCACGACGGCGACATTGTTGCCCTTGCGTTTCGTCTCCACAATCCGCTTGGCAACGCGCTTGATGGACTCGGCGTCGGCCACAGATGACCCGCCGTACTTCTGCACGATAAGCGCCACGATTTTCCTTTTCTCCCCTGACGGATGCACATTTTTCCAAACGTACCCAGCCAAATCTCAACGCCGACCGGCAGACGACACGATGCGAAGCAACACAACGCAAACCGGTCTTGTGGTCGGCTTTCGACAGTAATGATTGAATTATATGCCAGTCCCGCGCCCGACTGTGCTGCTTACCACCATGCGGGCATACGTTTGCACTTGCTAGACGTTTGGATCGGCAAACGCAACTCAAAGCCCAGCCCATTAAGCCAGTTACCGGCAATCGGCACAAACGAACGTTCAGGCTTCCTGACGACCTTCCAAGGCACGGCCAAGAGTAATTTCATCGGCGTATTCCAAGTCACTGCCCACCGGCAGACCACTGGCAAGCCGCGTGACTTTGAGCCCCAACGGGGAAAGCAGACGGCTCAGGTAGGTCACCGTGGCCTCGCCTTCGATATTGGGGTCGAGCGCCAGGATTATTTCCTTGACCTCGTCGGTTTTGAGCCGATCCAGAAGCTTCGGAATGGCCAAATCGCCGGGCCCGACATTGGCCATCGGATTAATCGCACCGCCGAGAACATGGTAGACGCCATGGAATTCGCGGGTGCGCTCAATGCTCATGACGTCTTTCGGTTCCTCGACCACGCAAATGATGGAATGGTCGCGTCGCGGGTCAGAACAGATCGGGCACGGACTCGTCTCGCACACGTTGCCGCAAATCTCGCAGAACCGCACCTTCTCCTTGACTTCGCGAATGGCATCGGCCAGGTCCTGCGCTTCCTCGTCACTGGCCGAAAGCAGGTAGAAGGCTATGCGTTGGGCACCTTTGGGGCCAATGCCCGGCAGGCGCGCAAAACCATCGATAAGACGCTGAATCGCGCCATCATACGCCAAAGCCATCCGCTATCGTCTCTCCTCGTCCGTGTGTTTTTCCACCGGTTTGATGTTCTTCGGGTTCTTCGGGTCGTCCGCCTTGAAGTCCTCGACCTGCTTGACTTCGAAGAGTTTCGAAAGCTCATCCATGCTTACCGCTGTGGCATCGCCCAACGACTGATCGTTCAGGGAATAGTCATCGTCCTCGGCTGCCACTTGCGGATGCTGCTCCGTCTCATCGGCCATGTCGACATTCTGGAAGCGCGCGGCAACGTCTCCCCTGTCATCCAGTTTTACGGCTGAAGTGCCGTTCGTGGCTGCGGATTTCGGCTGGGAATTACCGACTGCTGCGGAAGCCAGATTTGTGGAGCCATTGGCAGCGTTTGGCGAAACCGGAGAGCCATTGCCAGAGGAATCCGGCGGTCTGGTCTGCCAATTATCGACATTGGCCGCGAACGACGAACCATGCGTCGCGTTATTATTGCGTGCCGGTTGCGATGTACCCGGATTATCGCCCACATTTGAAGCTTCAGAGCTGGAATCGGCCGTCTCTTCCTGCGACGGAGGCGTGGCCCAAGGGTCGATGCCGTCGCTCAAATCCGGAACAGCAATATGCTTCTTGTGATGTTCCGGAGGATGATTCTCGGACGTATCAACGTATGCAGGCTGACCTGAGCCACTGCCGCCAACGGGCTGCACAGTATTGGCGGATTGCTTCTCGCCGGCTTGTTTGGCCGTCTGCTTAGCATCCGAGCCGCTTCGGGAACCAGGGACAGGCAACGGATTCATCCAAGGATCGTAATCGTCGTCCATAGGATTCTGCGAGCCTTGGACCAATGCTGCCGGATTCGCCAGGCCGGCTCGATGGGAGGAATCATCGGATTCACCGGCGGCATCGGCGTCGGCTTTCTTCTGTTCCTTGGGACTCGAGGCGCTATGCCCACCCGGCCCGGCAGCCATGCCCAAACCGCCGGTCGCCGATACCTTGGCGACCGCGATATCGCGCTTGACTTTGGCCAGTTCCTCTGGTTTCATGCGCTTGGTGGAGATTACTTTTTCGCCGTTCGCGGCCACACCGGTGGGAGCAATCATCGTATGCGGGCCGAAGACGGAACGCACGCCATCCAGTACCACGTTTGCGGCCTTCTGGCCGTTGTGCTCGGCATCGGAGGCGAGCGCCAGCGCAAAGGCATGCTGGCTCAGCGCGCAATCGAAGGTCATCGACAGACGCGATTTGCCGGCACTATTGGTCGCCAAAGAAACCGTAGGCACCTTGTTGTGAGCGACGTATTCGCGCACATTTTCAGGCAACGACGTCAGCACCGCGTCCCACTTTTCCTCGACGGTGGCATTCGAATCGATATTCACCCGTGCGGGCGCAGCGGCCTGAGCAGCTTGCTGTTGTGCGGCGTTTGCACCAGCCCCGTAGGCTTCAGCACTATTCGAAGAAGACTGTGGAGTCTGCCCGTTGGAAGCCAAGGCACCGGCACCACCTGCCGTTTGAGCGCCGGAAGCCTGCATATTGGCATTATTGCTGGCCTGCTGAGCTTGGACGTTGGCATTTGGCGCAGAATCTTGGTTCGTGGGCGCAAATCCAGAACCAGCCGGAGCGTTGCCCTGCCGCTGGTTTGCAGTATTCCTGCTGGAACCGATGAAACCGCCCCGACCACGAGCCGCATTATTACCTTGGCGGAATCCGTTATTATTGCCGGCGGCAGACCCTGCCGAGCCCGCACCTACGGGAACGGAACTGGCCTGAGCCAAGCTTGGCGCAAAGCCGTTTTCCCTCCCGGCCAACAGTTTTGCAGCCAGAAGTTCCAAACGCATACGAGGCGAAATCGCCCCGGTCATGCCGCCCAAGGTGTCGTTGATGGTCTCGGCCATCGCAGTAAGCGTGGCAAGCCCCAGCGCCGAGGACTGACGATGCAAATCGCTCATATCTTCTACCGCAGAGTCGTCACTCAATACGCTTTCGGCCTTCTCACCGCCAAGGGTGAGCACAAGCAGGTCGCGCACGCGAGAGAGCAGGTCCTCCACAAACCGACGGGGTTCGAAACCACCGACAACGACTTTTTCGACCACGCCGTAGAGCTTCTCGCCGTCCTTGTCGATGACGGCATCAATCGCCTCGCCAATCAGTTCGTCGGGGGTGAAGCCGAGCAGGGCCACGGCAGAATCGTATGACACTTCGTTGTCAACGGCTCCGGCCATCAGCTGGTCAAGCACGGAAAGCGTGTCGCGCACGGACCCGCCACCGGCACGCATGGTGAGTTTCAACACACCCGGCTCCAGGTCGATGTGCTCGTTTTCGCACACCTCTTCCAGATAGGGACCCATAATCTCGGGAGGCACAAGGCGGAACGGATAGTGGTGGGTACGCGAACGAATGGTCGAAATGACCTTGTCCGGCTCGGTGGTGGCGAAGATGAACATCACATGCTCAGGCGGCTCCTCCACAATCTTCAACAGGGCATTGAACCCCTGCTGTGTGACCATGTGGGCCTCGTCGAGGATGAAAATCTTGTAGCGGTCGCGGGCCGGGGCGAAGGCAGCGCGCTCACGCAGTTCACGCGCGTCCTCGACGCCATTGTGGCTGGCCGCGTCGATCTCGACCACGTCGATCGAGCCGGGGCCGCCGGTGGCCAGGTCCTTGCAGCTTTCGCATTCGCCGCACGGATGCGAAGTGGGGCCTTTGGCGCAGTTGATGCATCGGGCCAGTATTCGTGCGGAACTGGTCTTGCCGCAACCACGCGGCCCGCTGAACAGGTAGGCGTGCGTCAGCTTGCCCTCGTCCAAAGCGCGGGAAAGCGGGACGGTGACCTGATCCTGCCCGATGATGCCGTCAAATGTGTCTGGCCGATACCGTCGATACAATGCAAGTGCCATACTCTATAACCTACCTTTACCCGACTATTTTCAGTGATGTTTCACGAGCGAAATCATTCTGTTTTCACTGTTTTGCGCGAGTCAGAGCACTGATAGGTCTCACCGTGCCGTGGCCTTTTCACCAACCGCATTCACACGAGCCTATAGAGTTGTTTATAAAATGTAATACAACTCACCTTATGCGCACAACCGAAGCCATGCCGACCGCACCTTGAACAACACTGATACTCCTACGAACATTCTACCGGACCTGCCCGAGCCATACGGGAGACCATGGGCGCGAACGGAACCGCAGTTTTCACGGCGACCTTGACGGTGACGTCCTCCTCATCCACCTTGCAGGCGACCAGCGCTGCTTTATTGAGCGTGGTGGCCAGCCTGGATTTGATGCATGGATCGAAATCACCGTCCCGCGCGGACTCCGCTCCTGCGATGGCAGCCTGGTCGGCGGCCGACCGTGCATCTGAGATACAGACCAGAAAATTGCCGCCGAGAGCAATCGCCGATATCAGTATCGCCGCGACGGCAATGAGCATAACCCCGTTCATGGTTCCCGAACCCTCATCGTATGTACTGCCTTTCAGCAGCCGGTGACGCGCGATTACTGAATCCTGTGTCGCAGCCGGCTTGTCGAATACGGACGAAGCGAAAAACCTCTTCACCCGATTCGACACAACCTGCCGGAAACACCGTGACATCAACCCGCCACTACGTTTTCGGCAGGAATCTCGAAAACCGCCACGACAAGCATATCCCGATTCCTTTATAGCCATTGGACGATTTGCCCAACCAGGCATTGCCTCGCCAGAATCGCTGCATTCCATACCCGCCTTGGTCTGGCGACGATTTGCCCAGCGCGGCCAGTCATCGCCAGAATCGTTGCATTCAGCGCTTTCCTTGGTCTTGCAGTTTTTCTTCCAACCGTTCATTGGACGACTCCTGTCGCCTTGCCGACCACGGCCATGGGCAGCACGTGCAAGGGATCGGGCACCACGCGGCAACTGACCGTCACCTTGACCTGTTTGAAGCCACGGGATATGGAAACGTTGGCATCGCCGCCGGCAGCATCGTGCGCTGCCAGACGAGCTTCGGCGTCGCTGTTGGAGACCACAGCCACACGGGCGGCGGCAGAGGCGGCATCCTGGCAGTTCATCTCCACCGTGACCGCCCGGGCCAGCATCATCAGCAGCACAGCCATCACCATCACCGCGGGAAGCACCACGGCGAATTCGGCAGTGACAGCCCCTTCGTCGCAGACTTTCCCTCGGCGAGCGCCGAACCGACAGAAGCTAGGATGCCGGTCACCGGCAACATGGCCACGAAACCGCTGACACAAGCTTCGTACCCAAGTAACCGGCGACCAGCTTGTACTGTCAGACACATTAACTGACGCGCCACTAAACATGCCGGACGGCGTATTGCTCGTCGTCACACTGGCCGGCGTACTACCCGAAATGCTGCCAGCCGCACTGGCCGCCGTCGAGATGAGACTTCCACCGCAACGGCGGTCAGCCGGCCCATGCGATTGCATCTTTTGAAGTGACATCATGCACTGCATCCTCTCCGCAATCCACATCGTTCATTGCTCTCGTTTCCATAACGAGAAATATGAAAACTCAGACCACCTTGAGCGCCTTTTTGACCAAGTCCATCAGTAATGTCTTTACGGCACCGGATTTGAGCAGGGCAACCAACACCGCTGCAAATCCTGTGGCGGCGACCAAAACCACCGAATATTCCGCCGTCGCCGCGCCTTCATCAGGTTCGAGCATCCCGGTACGCAGCCGAGCATCCATTAGGCACAGCTGGCCTTTGATCTGCCTTGAGCGCTCGGAGAGACGGGAGGCAAAACTCGTGACGACGCCGGTGCCGGACTGATCGATGGTCATCAATTCTTTACTCATGATTACTCCTTTGATTTCTATGAAATTTGGTACCGCAACCGTTGCGATTGCGATACCTTCAGTCTGACAGAAGTTCGTCGTTTACCGTGACGATTTCGGGCACTGTGGTCGGATGCTCGGGGTTATGCACATCCCGGGCGTGTCGCGGTTTTTGTCCACCAAAAATGTTGACAGAAATGTGGAATGTCGGAAAATTATCCACACCAAAAAACATACGAAAGTGAAATACGAAAAGCCATATGCGCAAAATTCCAGACCGCAACCCAAGCGCGTTGATACGTATATACGAAACAGGCTCAATGACCGATGAACGAACCTATGGCGGGAATGATACCGATGAGCATGAAAGAAGGCAGGAAGCAAAGGCCAGTAGGCAAAAGCAGCTTGACCGAAAGCCTCTGAGCGGATTGCTCGATTGAAGCACGGGCCCGGGCGTCCAGCTGTTCGACCGCGCTTTCCAATGGGCCGACGGGTGAAACGCCGCGAGTCCAAGTACTTTTCAAAGCGCCGTCGATAACGCTCAACGCATCGAGTGCAGCAGCGACGTCACCCGAAGGCGGATCATCGTCTTTGTCTTTAGGCTTTCGGACGTGCCTGCCCTTCGGCTCAGATTTCTGTCTACCCTGCTCCCCCGTATTCTGACAGGCCAGGGAAGCCGCAAACCACGCATCCTCCCAGCTGAATCCGAGCATCAACGAACGCGAAGCCCGGCAAAGCCCACCGCCTAGCGTTCCGCCCACAATCGAGCCGATGACCTCGAGCGCGTGCGGAATTGAGGAACCTTCGCGCATGGCCACCGCCATCATCTCAAGAATGACCCCAAGCGACGGCTTAGCGGCAGAACCTCTGTCCAATGCACGCAGCTGCCCCGAAGACGCTTGCACGGGCGAGCGCCACAAAACCCATGCAACAGCCACCAAACAGCCTGAAATAAGTGCATTCATTTTCATCACCTCTGCCATTGCAATACATTCAAACCGGATGTTCCATAGACACTTTCCATCACGGTTTTACGCAGCGCCTCCCATTGCGATTTCACGAAGCATTCCCAATAACGGTTTTACGCGATATTCCTATGTCATTTCCCTGCACCTTCCTGCCGCAATGCCGGTCCAAAACTTCCGATTGCCCAGAAAATACAGTCTCTTGGCTCAAGACTTCTTTTCGTCGCCGACTTTGTCTTCAACCGCCTCGACGCCGTCCATCAGCGCCTTCATCCACATCATCCCCAATGCGTACGTGCCCACGCCCAGCAGCAAACAGACCCGACCAGCAGCGTTGCCGAAAAGGAAGGTCACGGGCGAAGCACCCATCAGCTGGGCCAAAACGAGCGTGGCCAACGGCAACAGGGAAAGAAGTTTCACAGTAGATTTCGGCACGGTGAAGGCGTTGTCTTTCAAGGTTTTCATCATGCGATTGCGCTTATAGGACGAAGCCACGGCATCCAGACAGTGCGAGGCCTCACAACCGAGATTTTTGCTCAACCTGCAGGCCAGATCCAGCTCAATCGCCGCTTGGTCGGCCTGCGCCGGCGTTTCCTTCGGGCTCAATTGCGCATGCATGATATCCTCCAATTCGGCAAGATCAGGCATGGTGGCAGTCTCACACAGCGGTTCGCCCTGCGCCTGCTCGGTGAAGGCCTCTTCAAGCGAACCACCCGCTTTTACCGACGCCCGCAACGCATCGATACACGAAAGAATGCCCGACTTATGCTTCGAACTCGCAGCGGAAACGGAAGCAGCAACGGCAGCCGAACCGAGCATTCCATGTTTATCGGTTTCGCTTGGCCAGGCGAAACAAAGTACTGCGACCACCAGCAAAAGCCCGGCCATTAACGCATAGCAATCCATGAAATCACTCCGACCAACGACTGACAAAACCGTCCCACCCTGGGCCCGGCACCGGCATTCCCGAGCCGCTCCAAGTCGCTATCGGCTCGCCGACGAAATGCTCGGTATCCTTGGAAAGCCGGCCAATCTGCGCGATTCGTCGCTTGCCATTGCTTCGCTCGATATGCAGGACTACGTCGAAAGCACCGGCAGCAAGCATCGTCAGAGCCGGTTGGTTGAGCCCGGCCAACAATCCCAACGATACCAAACGGGAGGGTACGCGGTCGACGCTGTCGGCGTGCAGGGTGACCATGCCGCCGTGATGCCCGGAGTTGAAGGCACGCAGCAGGTCGGCAATCTCCTCGCCGCGGCACTCCCCCAGAATGATACGGTCGGGGCGCATACGCAGCGTCGCTTTCACCAATTCCGGCAGCCCTATCGCGCCCGCACCCTCGACGTTGGCCTCACGGACGACCAGCGAAACGTGATTGCCACGGCCGAGCGTACCCAACTCCCGGACTTCCTCGACGCTGACGACGCGTTCGGAAGGGTCGGCTTGGGCAAGCAGCGCCTTCAATAATGTGGTTTTGCCGGCCCCAGTGCCACCAGTGATGAGAATCGTCGCACGCTTGCTCACCAAACCGCAAAGTAAAGGGAACCAGGAGGGCGGAAACATGCCTCCCGCGCCAAGCCCGCTCAGCCTTGGAACCGTACGGCTTGGGAAACGTATGGAGATGCTTGCACCGGTGGGAACAATCGGGGCGATGACCGCATGAATGCGGATGCCTTCGACGCTTGAGGCGTCGGCAATCGGGCAGGCGTCGTCGAGTCGTTTGCCGAGCTGAGCACAGAGTTGGGTGGCGTATTCACGCACAACCTGCGGCGAACGGAACGGCACCGAGGGGTGGTATTCGCGCATTCTGCCACCCCGATCGACCCATACCCGGCCCTCACAGGTCACAGCGATATCGGTCAATGCCGGTTCATGTGCCAGTTCCTCAAGGGGGCCGAACATCAATGTCGTTCACCTCCTTCTACCGCGTCACTGATGGCATGGGCCAGCTCATCCATTACCGCTCGGTCGGCTTTCGCGAGCTTGAGCCCCAGGCCTTCCAACGCATCGCTGGCTCTCGCACTGTTGGGGCACATCGGCCCCAGAACACGGTGGCCCAGATACTCGCTGGCCTCATTGACACTTACGACTCCGCGCCGCCGCGATGTTCCTCTCGGTTCGATGCCGACAATCGCCGCAAGTTGCGAGGTTTCATGATTTTCCGAATCAGAATATTCAGTCTCGCTGCCTTGTTCAAAACCATCGCTGCCGGATAGCGAGGACAGCTGGATCGACGATTCAGGGGAATCTCCGATATTGTGCGAAAGACCGGCGTTTCGCCGGCCCGCTGAGCCGATACGGCCTGACGCGAGAGCATTGAGCAGGGCTTTGGCGCGGGCCAGACCGAGCACCGAAAGCTCGGAGACGATGACGACCGGCGCTGCACGAAGATCGGGGACCATGTCGATGACCTGACCACGAGCGCCATCAACCAACACCATGTCCACACTCGCACTACGTTCCAAGGCCGCCATCACGGCCTTGACCTCCCACCATTCCGGGACTTCGCTGTTCCATGAGTCAAAGGCGAGGACGGGCATGCCTTCCCAATGCGGGAGCCGCTTGCACAAGACGTCACCGTCGATCTTGCCCAAGGGTGCGTTCAATGTGCCAAATCGCAGACCTTTATCGTTCTCGAGACCAAGCAGGATGTCAAGTCCACCGCCGCCGAAATCGGCATCCACCAATGCCGTTCGCCTACCTTGATCCGCGAACTGCAATGCGGTAAGTGAACAGAGCGCGCTCAGCCCCACTCCCCCGCTGGCCGAAAGGAAAATTGCCGTATGCTTGGCGAATGTTTGCGCGGTCATGCCCTTAATGCTTGGCGACTCCTCAAACTGCGCTAGACCGGTATTTCTCTTGTGTTTCTCCGAGATTTCGTAAGCCTCTCGCGCCACGTGCACTTGGGGCATCGGCGGATCGGTAAACATCAATGCGGCCATCGCGGTGGTCTGAGGTCGACGAACCATGAGTTCCTGCGTCATGGCAGGACGCGGCATCGGGGCGTTGAAAGCCGAAGGCGACATTGGGTCGTCCGACTGCATACTGTCGGAAGCCCGCAACGAATCACGGCCTTGCAATTGCACCGCCGGCGCGTTCAGAGGCAGGTCAGGCGCATTTAAAGCTTGGGGCGAACGCGGCAATTCGAGGACAGGCGACGGGCTTGGCGGCCGGTGCGGCTGTGGTTTCACGCACGTCGGCAACCGCATCGGCAGCCTCGCCGGCGGCGGAATCGTAGAAACTACTGAAATTCCGGAAGGCGGCTTCTGCGACCGCGACTTCCTGATTGGCCTGCCTTTCGCCTCGGCAGGAAGCAGTATTCTTTTGTGTCTGGCGAACGAAGTATTCGCGTGGCCTGGTCTTGAAATCGTAAGCACATTTTCCATATACCCATTCAATCCACTTGTAGGGCAGGAACGCAAGCTGAAACGGGTACTGTGGTCGAATGATAGGGGTTATCCACATTTGAGGCGTGTCGCAGGGTGACTCGTCGAGCCATGCACATTCATCCACAAAAAGCGTCTCAAATCAACATAAATTATCAAGAATAACCGCAACGCAATAATAAACCATCAAAAGGAATAAAAATTACCTAAAAAAATGAGTACTACTGAATAAAGAAACTGGTCTGCAACCCAAACTTGTAGGTTGCAGACCAGTTATCGATTATCTAGCGATTAGCCGATGGAAACGACCAATCACCTATTCAATCAGTCATCGAACGGATCGAAGTCGCGGCGGACACGGCGACGCGGGCGCTCGCTGCGCTCTTCGCGGTCCTCGCGATATTCATCATAGTGATCGTCGGTCGCGTAGCGCGGGTTGCGGTCGTTGCGACGACCACCCCGATAGCCGCCACCACGGCGTCCCTCATGACGGTCGGAACGACGGTAATCGTCGCGGTCATCACGACGGCGACGCGGACGATCCTCAAAATCATCGTTGTCATCACGCTCGGCCCGATCCTCACGATCATGGCCACGACGGTCGCCACGCTCGGAACGACGACGGTCGTCACGATCCTCACGGTCCTCACGACGGCGACGCGGCCGATCCTCAAACTCGACATCGTCGCGTTCTTCGCGATCTTCACGTCCACGGCTGGAACGGCGATCATCACGATCGTCACGGTCATCACGGCGACGACGGTCATCACGATCCTCGCGGTCACGTCCGTGGCCACGGTAGCCACGCCCACCACGATCGTCATGGTCGCGACGTCCGCCACGGCCACCGCCGCGCGGGCCGGATTCCTGATCTTCGAAGCCGGGGATGGCCAGCGAAATCTTGCCGCGGTCGTCGACGCCTTGGACGGTCACCTCGACGGTGTCGCCTTCCTTCAGCACGTCTTCGACGGCGTCGATGCGCTCGCCATTGGTCAGGTTGCGGATCTGCGAGATGTGCAGCAAGCCGTCGGTGCCGGGGGTCAAATTGACGAACGCGCCGAAGCTCGTGGTCTTGACGACCTTGCCGTTGAAGTTCTCGCCAACAGCAGGCACATGCGGATGCGCGATGGCGTCGATGGTGGCCTTGGCCTTTTCAGCGCCCTCGCCGCCTTCAGAAGCGATGTAGATGGTGCCATCGTCCTCAACGCTGACGTCAGCGCCGGTCTCTTCCTGGATCTGGTTGATCATCTTGCCCTTGGGTCCGATGATCTCGCCGATCTTATCGACAGGAACAGAGGTGGTGATGATGCGCGGGGCATACGGGCTCATCTCGGCCGGGGCGTCGATGCACTCGTTGATCACCTCGAGAATCGTGGTGCGGGCTTCCTTCGCCTGCTGCAGCGCGGCAGCCAGAACGTCGGCGGGGATGCCGTCGAGCTTGGTGTCGAGCTGGAGCGCGGTGATGAATTCGGAAGTGCCAGCGACTTTGAAGTCCATGTCGCCGAACGCGTCTTCGGCGCCCAGGATATCGGTCAGGGTCTTGTAGATGTGCTTGCCGTCGACGTCACCGGAGATAAGGCCCATCGCGATACCCGCGACAGGAGCCTTAAGAGGCACGCCCGCGTCGAGCAGCGAAAGCGTGGAGGCGCAGACGGAACCCATAGAGGTGGAACCGTTGGAGCCGATGGCCTCGGAGACCTGACGGATGGCGTAAGGGAAGTCTTCTTTGCTCGGCAGGACCGGCACGAGCGCCTTTTCGGCGAGCGCACCGTGGCCGACTTCGCGGCGCTTCGGGGAGCCCACGCGGCCGGTCTCACCGGTGGAATACGGCGGCATCTCATAGTTGTGCATGTAACGCTTGGTTTGCGGGCCAGAAATGGAATCGAGCGTCTGCTCCATCTTCAACATGTTGAGGGTGGTGACGCCCAGGATCTGGGTCTCGCCGCGCTGGAAGAGTGCGGAACCGTGCACGCGCGGCACGATGCCGACCTCGGCGGAAAGCGTACGGATATCGCGCAGGCCGCGACCGTCGATACGGAAGTCCTCGGTCAAGACGCGACGACGCACGATCTGGCGCTGCAGTTCCTTGAAGGCGTTGCCGAGTTCCTTTTCCTTCTCGGCGTCATCCATATCGGTGAATTCGTCGGCGAGCTTGGCGCGGACGTCTTCCTTGATCTCGTGGATGCGCTCCTGGCGCGGCAACTTAGCAGCGATGGACAGGGCCTCATTAAGGTCGCTATGAGCAATCTCGTCGATGCGCTTGTAGAGCTCGTCCGTATACTCCGGGAAGAGCTGGAATTCCTTGTCGTTGGCCTTGCCGGCCTTCTCCTTGAGCTCGTTCTGAGCCTCGCAGATGACCTTGATGAACGGCTTGGCAGCCTCGAGGCCGCCGGCGACGACTTCCTCGTCCGGCTTCTGCTGGCCCTCGTCGTAGATCAAGTTCCAGGCGTTCTTGCCGGCGCCGGCCTCGATCATGGCGATGGCGACGTCACCGTTTTCGATGACGCGGCCGGCCACGACGATCTCGAAGACCGCGCGGTCGCGCTCGCTCCAGCGCGGGAAGGCGACCCACTGGCCGTCGACCAACGCCAGACGCACACCGGAGACCGGACCTTCAAACGGCAGGCCGGAGATCATGGTGGACGCGGAGGCGGCGTTCAAAGCAATCATGTCGTAGGCATCGTCCGGGTTGCAGGCGAGCACGGTCTCGACGACCTGAACCTCGTTGCGCAGCGTATGCGGGAAGAGCGGACGCAGCGGACGATCGATGATGCGGCAGGCGAGGATGGCGTCGTTCGAGGGACGGCCTTCGCGGCGGAAGAACGAGCCCGGGATCTTGCCCGCGGCGTACATCTTCTCTTCCACATCGACGGTGAGCGGGAAGAAATCGTAATTTTCCTTCGGGCTTGAGCCGGCGGTGGTGGTCGAAAGGACCATCGAATCGTCATCGAGGTAGGCGGCTACAGCGCCGTCCGCCTGCTGCGCGAGACGACCCGTCTCGAATCGCAACGTACGTTTACCAAATGAACCATTGTCAATAACGGCCTCTACGGCCTTGATTTCGGGACCCTCCAAGGGTTCCTCCTTTGTTTAATTCCTAATTTCCAACATACTGCAAAATGCTTTGTCAACGTCCGACCTCTGTTATTTTGCAAGGCTTACCTGGCCTCACCAACGCTGGTGGACGGCACGTTGACTTTCACTTCTCAGTCTGAAGCAGCATTGGCGGCGAACTCGCCGGAACACATATCCAGATATTTCAATTATCGACCCTCACCTTAGGGCCGTCGGTTTTTCTTCACACGCGAACATTTACAGACGGATCTACCGTCTATGCCCAATCAAACCTCTGAAAAAGCCCGAGCACAAAGCCCGGGCATAAAACAGCTATCGACGAAGACCAAGACGCTCGACCAAGGAGCGGTAACGGTTGATGTCGACCTTCTTCAAATAGTTGAGAAGACGACGACGATCGCCGACCATCAGCAGCAGGCCGCGACGAGAGTGGTTATCGTGCTGGTGGGTCTTCAGGTGCTCGGTCAGATCGGAGATACGCTTGCTCAGCAGCGCAACCTGAACCTCGGGGGAACCCGTGTCGCCTTCGTGCGTCGCATACTTGGTTACGATCTCGTGCTTTTCTTCAGCCGTAAGTGCCACGGCATCCTCCTTATAGTTGCTGCGCGGTGCCGCCGGCGTTATGCCGAAGCGCTCTCTATCCGCGGGCGAATACACGCCAAGTTTTAAGTATAGAAAGAGGTACGGATGAATGAAATCTCATCCGTTGTAGGGTACAACTTTCAGTGAGAAAAGCACCAAAAACACCCTCAAAAAGTGCTTTTCTCACTGAAAATGCCACTTACTGAGGAGAAAAGCACCATTTTGAGCACATTTTGGTGCTTTTCCCACTGGAATCAGTACACGCACCAAACAGCGGCATGGGCAACGAACGCCACATCACACCGCGGTGATCAGACCGCTGAAGAGAACGATTAAGATGGCGATGCCTTCAATGACGAAGTACATAAGGAACGAGGCCCAGCTGCGCGTCAAGACGTTCAACGGAGAGTCCTTCTTGATGCCGATCAAGAGGCCTACGAAGAGGATCACATAAACGCCGGCCGCAATCAGCGCCGCAATGATGCCCAAGTTTGCCGCGTTCGGCAGCGCCGACGAGGAACCATACATGACGTAGGTGGAAAACCAGAACTTGAATTTCAGGAGCGAAACACCGGCAATCAGCTGCTCGAAAGCCAGCAAAAGCAGGAAAAGGTTGCGCCAGAGCCACGCGTGTTCCTCCACGAAGGAAAGCGCGAACGTGGCCAGCGCGAACACGGTGACCGCCCACGAAACCAGCGCCACACCTTGCGGGGCAAACGGGCTCAAGAGCTTGATGATCTGCTTGGTGTGCTGCACGGCGAGCACGCGCCCGAGCCAATACGGCACAATGATGGCGGCCAGCAGGATGACCACATACACCACCCAACGCACCGGCCGGAATTGCTTGCGCTGAATGTCGGCCAAGGAAAGATCGGTCTGCGGAATGGAGGCTTCGGGATGCTTGGAAACGCTGACTTTCTCGACTTTGCCTTCCACGATTTCAACGGCTTCATTGCGCTGTTCCGGCTTTTCCGTTTCGTCGTTCATCAACCACGCCTCACTGGTTTTAGAAGGCATGCACAGACACACCTTCGTTTTGCCAAAGTAGATATGTGAATACTTTACCGCTGGGCTGAGAGATGAAGGAAGACGAGCTGGATCGAAAACAAAAACGAATCCGGCTCGTCAGGCTTTGCGACATTAATGACGGCTTCGGCTGTCAGCAACCAAAGCACGAATGAGGCACAAACTCATTACACCTATCCCATAGGTATCTCATGGATGCTGCAAGGCAACGTCGAGAATCAGTCGATTTCCTCGCCACGATGCTGGGCGACCTGGAAACGGTCATGATACCGTGCGTACGTCAGCATCAACGCGACCACCACCAACAGGATAATCCACCACGGGAAATCAGCGTGAACCTGCGTACCGGACATACTTTGGGCCGTGCTCTCACACCTGCCCTGGCCACCGGCCACCGGGAACACGTTGTAGCCGAGATTTCCGGCCAGATAAGCAACAGGCTCCATCTTGCCTGTACGGGTGTTGCACTTCCAGATACGCTTCTTGGGCGATGCCCCAGCGACAGGGGCCTGACCATCATGTCCCTGAGCAGCAGGCTGCGAGCCAACGACAGCGGGGGCTCCAGCACGGGCATGCGGCGTCGGAGCCATGGCCTGTGCCGTCGAGACCGCCGGAGCAGCAGTCACCGGTGAAGGCGTCGGTGTCAGGCGAGCAGGGCCGGCAGTCGCAAGCTTGGGCTGGTCAGGCGATGCCGGTGTTACCGGAATAAGAGCCCATTGAGCAGCCAACGAAATCTCTGCACGATGGGAGTCCATTTTCACTTTTTGACCGGGATTGTAGACCTGCTTATCCTTTGAATCCTGCCAACCAGTGAACTGGTATTTACCGCTGTCGTCTTTCATGCCCAGCTTATAATCATTCGGAACGGTAAGTTCGGTCTTTGCCTCATCAAGCGGCCCGCGACTGACCTTTGCCACTTTCTTGCTGGAGCCAATGCCCTTGTTCTTGCCTTGGAAAGTCAGACTATACGTATATTGCCATTTGGCGGTCATGAGTATATTTTCATGCCCGTGGAAGGTATAGACGGTTTCGCCAGGCTGATAGACATGACTATCGCCAGGCTGCGTCCAACCGACGAAGCGATAGACAGAGCCCGTCTCTTCAGCGGTGTACTTGTAATTTGACGGAATGACGAATGCTGCGCCACCAGTCGACGTCCTCTGCGTCATGGTCCCGAAGCCCTGGGTAATGTTGACCGTCTTTCCGGGCGTGAACGACAGCGAGTAATCGACCTTGGGAACCCACTGCGCGTAGAGCAGCACGTTGGAATCCGCATCACTCGTGGAAGAGCCCACCGATACCAAGTCGCCGGAATTGTACAGACGGGTCTTCCCGTCCTTATCCTGAGTCCAGCCGATAAACGTCCAATCGTTGCGCATAGGCGTGATTGGTGTGATCGCCACATTGGTGTAATCATTCAGGTCAGAATCCCCGGAATCCGAAGCAGTGGGCAGCGAGCAGACCTGGCCGGGAGCCAACGTCACGCCTTCGCAATTTGCCGCAAGCGTGGAGTCGCCACCAGCTTGGTAATCGTATGTGAGTGTATGGTGACGGTACCGGGACCATTGCGCATACAACGTGACGCGGGTACGAGAGGCCCCGGCATCAAAGCCGACCCAGGAATTACTCCCCTCAGGTGCGTAATTGACCGAGCCAGTACCATCGGGCTTCTCATTCCAGCCCATGAATTTATAGCCATTCCGCTCGAACTTGGCGTCGTTGGGCACTTTGACAGAGGAATTGTCGCTGTCACTGGGCTGCTTGATATCACCTGTGGAAGTTGAACCGGTAATCTCACCAGCAGGTGCGTTGGCGTCGAACGACAACGTGTACTGGTGAACTTTCTTCCAGTGCGCATACAACGTGGCCGAAGGATGATCCTTACCGACGGTGAAGGCGAGCTGGCTACCAGAAACCACAGGCGTATCACCGCCCGTGTCACCCCTGACGGTGCTCCAGCCAGTGAACTCCCACTCGTAATCGGCGGGGTCGCTGCTCACGCGCGTGGGTTTGGTACCAACGAACGTAAATGTATGCGAATTATCGGCATCCTTCACTTCCTGCTGGCCAGGCATACCTGAAACCGTGGTATCTATATCAGTTGCATTGGCTTCAAACGACAGCTTGTAGGCGGTCTTCCCCGTGCGCTTCCACTGCGCATACAGAGTTACCTGCGGCTTGCCTTGGGACAAATACACCACGTAGGGGCCGACGCCGGATCCTACCGCCACTCCGCTATCCATCGCAGGGAAGTTGGGGCCACTGCCATCAGGCCTGGTATTCCAACCGGTCAGAGTATAGACGTAATCATCACTGGTCACGGAATACACATTCTTGGGAACCGTCAACCACACAAACGGCACGGAATCAGAGGAACCACCGACGATGATATTGCTGGGAATATTCAACGTGGCATGGGCGCCGAGACCTAGGTTGCCGGGCTCAAGCGTCACCTGATACTTATCGATATCCCTCCACTGGCCGCGCAGGATGTTGCTGCTGCCGGGGGTAAGCGTCACTGAATCACCCTGCTGGTGAACGGTGTTGACCGGCTTGCCGTGGCTGTCCTTTTCGCCGTCAAGTTTCCAGCCGGCAAAGGTCTTATGATCCTTGTTCGGCCGCGAAGCCGGAACTTTGGCCTGCAAGCTGTTGATATGCTTGACCTCAGTTCCACCGTCGATCTTGCCATCGGCACGCACACCATAGATGGTCCGCGGAGGCATCGTGGTATCGTCGGGTTGGGCATTGGCCGCATCGCTGGGATTGAGACCCGCGAAATGAACCGTGGCCTTCGACTCCCAGACGTAGGTTCCGGGATGCGAGTCGTTACTACGCGCCACCAAAGCCGACGTCGATGAAGCGCCGTCGTGCCGCCCGCAGCTGTTCCACTCCTCACCCTTGGCGCTGTGGGTTACGCCGGAAACGGTGCAAGTCAGCGAGGCATGCACGTCATCGGTAATCTCGCCCCATTCGCCGGAATAAACCTCAGACCAATTGGTTCCATCAATAACGCCTTGATAGGGATCACCAGCGGTCTTTTGAACGGTTCCGTTCCAACCAAACATGGCCGTCGAAAGCTTCGTGTCCGGCCCGATGGTCAGACGTTGCAAGGTGTACGGGAATTGCGGGGACATGTCCTGTAGGCTTTGCTCGGTCCACCCCGACAGGTCCAGAGAAAGCAGCCCGCTCCAACAGAACATGAACCGCATATCCGTGCTACTTGATGTCTTCCAATCGCTGAGGTTGAGCAGCAAGCCGGATGAAGCACCCGTGCTGTTGAACATCTGGTTCGCCGTCGTCGCCTTACGCAGGTCCCACCCGGAAAGGTCCAGCTTATAAAGATCGAAAGCAGCATAGAACATGCCGATCATGTTTTCGACATTCGAGGTGTCCCAACCAGCAAGGTTGATGTTCGTCGCCTTGTTGTACAGGAACATATAGCTCATATCGTAAACACCGGAAGTGTCCCAACCACGAATACGGTTGCCCTGCGCATCAGTACGATAGCTCAAGTCAAGATTCTCAATGGCGGAACTTTCGAACATACGAGACATGCTGCCGTCGTTGGTCCAGTTGACATTCTTCTTGACGTTACTGGTGTCCCACTTACCGATATCGCCCACTGTAGTTAGGCTCTTGGTGCCGGTGAACACGACATCCATACCGCGAACGTGGCTGGTGTCCCAACCGGAAAGATCGATCTTGCCGTCAGATGTGGCTCGATCGCCGACTAACTTGTCGTTGCCTGCGAACATAAAAGTCAGGTCGAAGCCCAGTTTCGGGGTCTTCCACGCCGAGATGCCGTCGATCGTCTTCAATTGCGAGGTTGGGGTGCTGTTGTTGACCTCGTTATCGAACATACCGAGCATATCGTCGACATTGGCAACGTCCCAGCCGCGCAAGTCGATATGTTTCACCAACGGGTCGAACGAGAACATCATCTGCAGGTTCGTGACATTGTGGGTCTTGTTCAGACCGGTTGTGGTGCTGCGCGTACCCCAGTAGGAAAGATCGATGTCGGTGACCAACGGCATGGTGCCGAACATATCAGTGAATTCGGTGACATTGCCGACATCCCATTTCGAAATATTAACGTCAGAACCCTCGCCACCGACGCTGCCGATGGCCGAAAAGGCAAACAAATTCGTCATGTTCTTGACGTTGCTCACGTCCCAATTGGTGACGTCGAGCCGCGTGATGCCCTCGTTGATGCCATCGGGGGCATGCCGCCCGGAATTCATACTGGAGAACATGTCTTCCATGTTCGTGACTTTGGAGGTGTTCCAATGAGAGACGTCCGGGTTGCGCAGTTTGACGCAATTAACGAACAGACGCCCCATATTCGTCACATTGGAAGTGTTCCAACCGCCGACGTCAAGGGTTTCCACCCGCTCGTCGTATTGGAACATATCGTACATATTCGTGACGTTGGATGTGTCCCAGCCCGAGACCCCGATTTTCGCAATACCGCCAGGCCCTGTAGTATCCGAGGAATCGTGCCAGATATCTGAAGAAAACATATCCGACATATCGGTGACGTTATGGGTACTCGCGCCCCAATGGCTCAACGAGCTCAAATCGTCAAGCTTCGGATCACTGTCGAACATGCCGCTCATATTGGTGACACCGCTGACGTCCACGTCGCCGATGCCGTCGATCTCCGTCAAGCCGCCCAAAGCCCAGAATATTTTCGAGCTGTCAGCAGGAAAATGCGTATTCGCAGGATCCGTGAAAATAATTTTCATCGGAACGGTAATGTACGAGTCAGGAGGATTGACACCTTGACGCCACGGAGCAGTGGCAACACCGCCAACGTTACCGCCATCAACCCTATAAACGATGGCGCCATCTTCCACAGCCTTAGTGAAGTGCGCGTTGCCCCACATGCCTTCGGAACTGCGCTCAAGACCTTCATCCTGCGGACCGACTTGGGGTTGGACTTGCGTTTCTCCGGACTGTGTACCACTTTGCCGCTCGCTGTTGGCGGCGCTATCCGCTTGCGTATCAGAAGCCGATGCTGTCGGATTCTTACCCGCTTGCGTCGGCATACCCGTTCCGGGCCCAGGATTCACAGGCTTGTCTTTGGCGCTTTCAGCACTCGATGATGTGTCACTACCCGCTTGTGCCGAACCCGTCTGCGTTCCAGTCGGCACCTGGGCATGCTGCGACACTTCCTGCGTTTCGGGGGCTGGAGTCTCATCCGCGCTCGCGAAAACGATGACCGGACCGAACAACATCGCCGTGGCAACCACGGCACCCAACAACTTAGCGCTCTTCTTCTTCAACATTCTCACGACCTTTTGCACACGTAACCGCACACATCAGACTATTTTTTATATTATATCGATTGAAGAAAATTTGCAATACGTTAATGAATATAGTGACTTTATATACAAAACAAAAGGAAAACCAGAACGCTAAGACCATATACCGCAGCTTGGGATAAAAACGTTTCATACGCAGACCCGACACCAAAGCAGTAACGCCCAAGCAGCCGCCACAACCCGCGACGTTGCGGAGTGGAGCGGATGACGGGAATCGAACCCGCGTAATCAGTTTGGAAGACTGAGGCTCTACCATTGAGCTACATCCGCGTGCCATTCATACGCGACTCGAAAGTCCCGTAAAACAACGAGTTTAAGTATACACGAGGCACGGAATTGGCGACACGTTCCTTCAAATTTCGTGTCAAGCGCAGCCTGACCACTTTCACAACGCGACATTGCGACACATGAAGGCTGTATCAATAACAAAAATCGGGCATGGAATATATTTCTCAATACTCCATGCCCGATTTGTGTCAAATAATATTCAAATATATTGAAGACTATCGGGAACTACTTACTAACCTTGGCATATTCCGCCAGAAGGTTCTTGGTAAGTTCTTCGGCAACGTCTGCGCCGAGCATCATGGCCATGCCGCCTACGGTGCAGCTGTCGACGAACATCACAAGCAGACTGCTGTCCGGCATGATATTGCGGCCGAACTGCTTGTTGAGCTTGGCCACAACCTTCTCAACGATCGGGCCACCGACCGGATCGTCCTTCCATTCCTTGAAAGTGGACCACTTGGTGAGCTTGGCGACCTTGCCGTCGTCGTCAAGATCGACGAAGACAGTGTCGACGATGTCGCGGGACGAAGTGGCGACCTCGATGCCGTAAGTGCCTTCCTCGACCTTCCAGTCCTCGAAACGCTCGGACCAATAGGCGAATGCACGCGAATCCAAGTCGATGGAAACCTCAGCAGACTCGCCAGGCTCGAGATAGACCTTCTTGAATCCCTTGAGCTCGTGGACAGGACGCGCGACAGACTCCTTGGGCGGGACGACGTAGAATTGCACGACCTCGGCGCCAGCCATGGAGCCGGTGTTCTTCACAGTCGCGGTGACGCGTGCGGACTGAGGGCCGGTCTTCTCGGCCTTGGCCCCGGAGACCTCGAACGTGGTGTACGAAAGTCCGTAGCCGAAGGGATATACGACCGGCTTGTGGAAGGTGTCATAGTAGCGATAGCCGACGAAAACGCCTTCGCCGTAGTCGACATGGCCTTCCTCCCCTGGCCAATTCATCATGGTCGGATCGTCGTCCAAATCGTTGATGATGGTCTGGGCGAGCTTGCCGGACGGACTCACATCACCGAAGACGACATCGGCGGTTGCGGCGCCGCCGGCCTGGCCCAAAAGCCAGGCTTCGAGGATGGACTTGGCATCGCCGGCCCACGGCATGGAGACCGAGGAACCGTTGGAGAGGATGACCGCGACGTTCTTGTTGGCTGCAGCGACGGCTTTCAACAGCTCGACCTGCTTGGCGGGGATACTGAGCGAGGTGCGGTCGAAACCTTCGGATTCATAGGCTGCAGGCAGGCCGAGGAAGAGCAACACGGTGTCGGCGTCCTTGGCGGCGGCAACAGCCTCGTCGGTCAGAGCCGGATCCTGCGGATTGTCTTCAAGCGTGAAGCCGGGTGCGAAGTCCGCCTTGATGCCACGATTTTCAAGCGCATCCATGAAGCTGGTGAGCTTGTTCGGGTTAATCAGCGAGGAGCCAGCGCCCTGATAGCGCGGGGTACGGGCGAATTCGCCGATCACGGCCAGCTTGGTGCCGGGCTTCACCGGCAGCAAGTCATCATCGTTCTTCAGCAGAACCATGGCCTCGCGTGCGGCGCGGCGGGCGACATCATCATGCGCTTCGACGTCGTAGCGATAGCCGGCCTGGCCCTTTTCCATGGCCGGACGGGTCTTGGCGACCAGATCGATCATGCCCTGCGCCATCTTCTCAAGCTGTTCGGGTTTGATCTCGCCGTCGCGAACGGCATGCACAATCTTGTTGTCGGTGTCGGTCGGCGGCATCTCAAGGTTCAGGCCGGCGTTCAAGGCAGCGGCACGGTCGTGCACAGCACCCCAGTCGGACATGACGATGCCCTTGAAGCCCCACTCCCCACGCAGCAAATCAGTGAGCAGCCACTTGTTCTGCGAAGAATAAACGCCATTGATCTTGTTGTAGGAGCACATGATCGTCCAGGGCTGGGCGGTCTTGACGATGTGCTCGAAGCCAGGCAAATAGATTTCACGCAAGGTACGCTGCGACATGTTGGCGCTCACTCGCATGCGGTCGGTCTCCTGGTTGTTGGCCGCGAAGTGCTTAAGCGAAGTGCCGACGCCTTTGGACTGGATACCCTCAACCTCACCGCAGGCCTCGTGGCCGGCCAGATACGGGTCCTCACTCCAGAATTCGAAGCAGCGCCCTCCCAGCGGATTGCGCTTGATGTTGATACCGGGGCCCAGAATGACAGCGACCTGCTCCTGGATACACTCCTCACCCATTGCCTCGCCGGTTTCCTTCACCAGTTCTGGGTTCCAGCTTGACGACATGCCCGCAGCGGGCGGGAAACAGGTTGCAGGAACGGCCTTCTCGACGTCCATACCCTCGAGGTTCTGCGCCTTACGCAATCCGTGTGGGCCATCGGTGATGGTGTAGTTCGGAAGTCCCTTTTCAACCACCGAACCGATGCTCCACGGGTTGGTGCCACTCGTCAGCGCCGCCTGCTCTTCGACGCTAAGGTCCTTGGCGCTCGTTGTTGTCTGATTGGTCATTTTGCAACCTTTCTTTTATTTCCCGCAAACCTCATCCCTGAGTCCTGCGTTATAGCTATATCCCGTTCAGTTATTGCCAATCCGGCCATTCCTGAATTGGAGGATAACCACTTAGTTACCGACCGGTAGGTAGCTATATATTAGCATAAACTGTCGTCCGCAATAACAGACAAATGGGCAGGTTTTGAATATCTATATGAGATGCAGTTCCCAGACAGATTTATCTGTTCTGCAAACGATGGCATGATACGGTTTCGCGGGGTTTGCCGAAAGCCGAATGCTGATATCTACTACAAGACACCGGACGAACTCATCACCCGACAAGCAACACCACTGCCGAAGCGATGGGGCCATCATGAGTCAATGAGACATGCCAACGCAACGCCGGAAAATCCGCACCCAAGGATTCCCTCAATCTGGCTTCGCAAACATCGGCCAACACGACACGGGGCCGAGAGCGCGAATCGTCGAGAATCTCGATCTGGCCCCAAGGAAAATCGTCAAGTGTATACGGGTTCGGCCGATCAGCGAGCGCCTCGCACCACGCCTTGAGCACTGCTTCCTTTCCAGCCCAACGAACGGCCAGATGTGCGGCCTCATCATCATGCTTGACTTTGGCACGCGCCGCAGCCTGCCTCAATTCGCGCGTGGAAAACAGCGCCCTGAAACGCGAACCGGGTTCACGCAGCTGTTCGGAAAACGCTGCAACATCCACCACGTCGTGCCCTACCCCGAGCACCAGCGAACCATACGGCCTCGCATCCCTGCCAACTTTCGCGTCTATCACAGTTTCATGCTACCTGCCCGACATGAACTCGATGATTGCAGATTGCCTGG
This sequence comes from Bifidobacterium sp. ESL0769, assembly GCF_029395495.1. Classification (NCBI taxonomy): domain Bacteria; kingdom Bacillati; phylum Actinomycetota; class Actinomycetes; order Bifidobacteriales; family Bifidobacteriaceae; genus Bifidobacterium; species Bifidobacterium sp. ESL0769. Next base: position 1,937,531 of record NZ_CP113918.1, read on the forward strand.
AAACCAAAGAGGCCCTGCCAGACGGATGCTTCCGGCAGAACCTCTTGATATAGCTCGGACGAGCCCGAAACCGCCATGCAATCAATCAGAATCGCAAGACGAAATCAAACCACAACCTACGGCTCAGATATTGGCTGAATCCAGGTTACGGTGACGCGCGAGAATGTAGTCGTTATTCCTATATGCAAACAGCAGCAGGAACAGGGGGACCAAGAACACCAGCAGCCACCAGAAATTGAAGCTCGTGTGCATCCCTGGCGCGGGCGCCGAAGCTCCAATCGAGCACTGAGGCAGACCGTTGTAGTCGGAAAGACTCCAAGCAGAGCTCTGCACATAGGCGCTGCCATCGGGTTCGATCCAGTAAACGGGCTCGTTGCCGCGCTTGCCGGACTTCATCTTTTGGTAGACATCCTCGGGAATGCACTTGGGACGCGGACGCTGCTGCTGCGGAACAGACGCCACACCGTCAGAACCGGCAGCAGGGGCCGGAGCCACGGCGTTACCGGCCACACGCTGCGCCGGAGCAAACGCCGGAGCGGCAACGGGCAACGCGACCACTGGAACAAGTGCAGACTGCCGAGGGACGGCATTCCTACCATTATTGGTGACATTCTGCGAGGCCTGATTTTGAGTTGGTGCCGTAGGGACCCTTGGAGTTGTAGGATTCGTAGGCGTCGTCGGAACCGTAGGACGTATCGGTGTCGTAGGATTCGTCGGCCTGGTAGGCATTTCGGGACTCGTCGGAGTCGTCGGCGTAGCAGGAGCCACCGGCTTAGCAGATGTCGTCGGAGTGGAAATCACAGTAGCATCTTTGGCCCACACCGCATACAACGTGGTCGTGCCAGGCGCGACCCTAATCGTACTGCCGGCGCCATAGAAGCCACCATGCATATCCTTCCGCGTCGCCCAGGTCAGAAGCTTATAACCCTCGACCTTGAACTCCTTTTTGGTGACCTGGTGCCCATAATGAAGCAGGTCGACCCCTGAAGCGGGATTCACGGTGAACACGTCATCAGGCACACTCCCGGTAGCCGTCAGACCTTCCGGTGCATTGGCTTCGTAATGAATTCTGTATTCCAAAGCCGAAGGAATAAGCGGCGTGGAAGGCACACCCTTGCTCTGCCACTGCGCCCAGAGACGAATATTCTCGCCGCGATTGAAGTTGGTGACGGTGTCGCCCCTCTTGAATGACATCTGACCGCCGTGCTTGCCGGAATTCCAACCGAGGAACTTGTAGTTCTTGGCGTGGAACATCAGACGAGGAACCTTGATTTTGATATCCTCGGCCTTGGCCCCGACCTTGCGAATCGTGACAGGTGACCCGCTGACCTTCGCGTGCTTCGGAGCGTTCTTCCTAAAGCTCACCTCGGCGAATTCCTGCCAGACATAGGTACCGCCTTCGAATCCGGAATCCTGAGTCAACGCCGCCAGGGCATGGTTGTCGTCGCTCGCGTCGCTCGTCCAGGTGTTGTCGCTCTTCGTCCAGCGGCCGGTATAGCCGTTGTCCTCGGTGGCACCGCCGGCATCAGGCGTGAAGCCGAAGAACGAATCCGCGATCTTGGTTCGCGGTCCCAGCTTCAGCGATTTCATACCATATGGGAAAGCGTACGTGCCTGAAGTCACGGCATGGGTATCCCAACCGGAAAGATCAATCGTGGTGAAAGCGAAATCACCATTGAATATATCGTCTATATCGGTGACACTGGAAACGTTCCAGTCCGAGAGTCCCTTGATTTGGGCCAGCTGCCCCTGGCGGCTGAACATGGAATCCATATCTTTGACACTCGAGGTGTCCCAACCGGACATGTCCAATGAGGTCAACAAACCGGAATGATCGGAATCGATATAAAACATCGCGTCCATACTGGTCACTTTGCCGGTCTTGAAGCCTGTAAGCCCTGAAACCTGCGTCAAAGAATAATCATCGAAGAACATATTCAGCATATCCGTGGCGGCATCGGTGCTCCAACCGGTCAGGTCAAGCGACTTCAGCGCATAATCGTCCTGGAAGAAGCAGGTGAACCACGTGTTCTTGCTCACGTCCCAATTTTTGATACCCGGCACCTCCGTCAAGTTGGGCATGTTCGCGAATATGCCCTGCATATCAGTGACCTGGCCCATACCCCAATGAGAGACATTGCCGACAGAACTGATGCCTGTGTCAAGGAACATCCATTCCGCGCACTTGGCGTGGCTCAGATTCCAGCCGGAAAGATCACCGACGCTCAAAAGCTTGGGATTACTTTCAAACATATCTCGGACATTGGTGTTGTTGCTCATATCCCAGCGCGACAAATCGCCGATGGAATCAAGCACCGAACCGCCTTGGTAATCAGTGCGGAACATATAAGAAGTATCAGTAACGGCTGAAGTGTCCCAATCGTCGAGACCGCTGATCGTGGTCAGCGCGAGGTCTTGTTCGAACATAGCGCCCATATTGATGGATACGCCCGTCTTCCATTTGCTGGAAGCCTTGGTGCCAGGCAGCCCTGCGCCCGGTGCAGTGCGCTTGGTACCCCAACCTGTCAGGTCAACGCTCTTCAGCTTAGGATCACTTCCGAAGAACGCCCCCAACTTCAGGTTGCCGGTCTGGCCTTCGAGACGGCTGAAATCAAGATCATCTACATGGTCGATGCTTTCCAGATTCGGATATCCTTGGCAGTCGAAATCGGTTTTGGGCACAAAATGCGTGTTGGTGGCGTCATCAAACACGATACGGACAATATTATTGTGCAATTGCTTGCCGTTCTCACTATGATCCAACACAACGGAGGGCTCGTTCACATAAGAGCCGAGCACACCCGAACCAAAATGCAGCACTTCCTTATTCGGCGCGGTTTCCTGAACATACCAATGCACTTTTTCGGTGCCATTCTCGTTGCCGCCCCAATCGCCCTGGGCCTTAATCGAGGGATCAGGATCGCCCTGAGCCTCGGGCTGCTGCTGCGAACGAGTCAAAGGAGCCTGCGTCTTCTGCTCGGTTTTGGCTCCGGAAATCTGCTGCGCCTGCTCGGACTCCGTCTTCTTCGGCGCTGCCACTTTCCCGGCCTCCGGCTGTGACGACGCTGAAACCACCGGGCTTTCAGACTGCTTGAGATCGGTATTGGCTTCGGCACTCTTGCTAGTGTCTGCCGACGCTACATCACTGCTTTGGGATGTTTGCGAAACAGTCGATGACGAACCTGTAGGAGTGTTGGCACTATCGGCAGAGGCCACAACACCGGTTCCGAGTGCCATTGCGGCAGCTACAAGTAGCCCAATTGCCGCCTTGTTCCAAGATTCCACTATTTCCCCTTTCCTATATGGATTTAGGGCAAACTAGATTTACAGGTACCAGCTTGAAACAGGTCGATATCCATATACCACCCCATATAGATTTCTCCTTTGCAGCAAATTGTAACACAATCGAAAGAAATGCATTAGACGGTGTTTCTTGATTTGTCTATAATAAATCGCTAATCACATGAAACCTGTATAAAAACATCGATCTCGGCGATGAGAACAAAACGCATGGCCGTTCTACCGACCATGAGCAACACATAAATATAGGAAGTGGCGGTTGGCAAATGTGATGCCAACCGCCACTTCCTTCAATCATCAGGGCCTTTCCCGTTGCCGGGAAGAGGACGAATCAGACAGAGACACCGTTGCCGGTCGCGCCGTTATAATACTGGGCGTTCTTCTTGTCATTCCGCTTGTTCTTCTCGTAGATGTACGTCGAGACGACAATCACAATCAGAAGCAACAGGAGCAGGAGCCACCACCAGTTGAAGATGTTATGGTTCTGAGCCTTCACCTCCGGGGCGGGAGGATTCGCGAAAGCGCACCTCGGCAAGCCCTCGTAATCCGAATCGCTCCACTCAGCAGGCGTGCCGTAAGCCGTCTCGTCGGCCTCGAGCCACGCGACCTTGTTGGCGTTCTTCTTCTTGTTGTTCAGCCTACGAGCCACGTCGTCAGGCATGCACTTCGGGCGAGCCTTCTTCGGGGCATTCGTCTTCACCTTGCTGTCCTGCTGATCCTTAGGTGCAGGAGTCTGGGAGGGCTGGGTAGGAACCGGAGCGGTTGCATTCGGGGATACACCTACGGTCACACGGTAGGGAGCGTAACGGTAGACGACAGAAGCCTGCGGAGCCAACGCAGCGGGTTGCACAGTGACCGCTCCACCGTTATTGCCGTTGTTGCCATTGTTTCCGTTATTCCCACCGTTGTTGTTGCCACCGGGTTGCGGACCTGGAGCCGGTGCGGGAGCTGGAGCAGGTGCCGGGCTAGGAGCTGGCGGTTCCGGTGCCGGGCTAGGCGCAGGTGCGGGCGCGGGCGCAGGAGCAGGAGCAGGAGTCTTCGTCCACTGGGCATAGAGCGTGGTCTTGCCAGGCTTGACGCTGATAATGTTGCCCACCCGATAGATACCTCGGCTACCGTCCCGAGCGGTGCTCCAGCCGATAAAGGTGTAGCCTTCGACCGTGTAGCCGCTGGCCAGAACCTGACGATCCTGATTAATCCAGTTGCCCACCTGATTGGCAGGTTGCACGTCAAAGGCATCATCAGCCATAGAGCCCGTTGCCGTCAGCCCCTGGGGTGCGTTGGCCACATAATGGATGCCATAATGTGCCGGCTGCTTTTGAATCGTGGTGGCAGGGACGGAAGACTTCTTCCACTGGGCATAGAGCTTGATGTTCTGGCCACGGGTGAAGCCCTTGACGACATCGCCCTTCTTGTAGGCCTTCTGTCCGCCGTTGGCGTCGGTATTCCAGCCCTTGAAGGCATATCCGTCAACAGTGAATGCAGAATCAGGAGCCGTGATCTCGATCTTCGAGGCATCAGGCCCAGCCTTACGAATGGTATCGAGAGAGCCAGTGAGCGTCGAGCCTTGAGGCGCGTTTCCGTCAAAGCTCAGCTCAGCGAATTCCTGCCAGACATAGGTGCCGCCTTCGAATCCAGAAGCCTGGGTCAACGCAGCCAAGGAGGCGTTATCGTCAGAAGAATCGCTCACCCAGCTGCCATCGCTCTTCGTCCAACGACTGGTATAGCCGTCGGCCTCAACAGCACCGGAAGCATCGGGCTGGAAGCCAAAGGAGGACGAACCCGGAATCCTGGTATGCGGACCAAGCTTCAGGGATTTCACACCATATGGGAAAACATTTGTGCCCGAAGTTACGGCACGGGTATCCCAACCGGAAAGATCAATCGTGGTGAAAGCGAAATCACCGTTGAACATGGAGGTCATATCGGCGACCTTGGAAACATTCCAGTGTGAAAGCCCCTTGATTTCGGTCAGTTGCTGCTGACCGTCGAACATGTAACTCATGCCAGTGACGTTCGAGGTATCCCAACCAGTCAGGTCCAAAGATTTCAACGAGCCGGAATGATTGAAACCGGAGTAGAACATCATCGTCATATCAGTTACCTTGCTGGTATTGAAATCGTCAAGGCCCTTGATCTCCGTCAATGAATAAGCACCAGTGAACATATAGTGCATAGACGTAGCAGCATTGGTATGCCAACCGGTCAGGTCAAGGGAGGTGAGTGAAGAATCTTCGTCGAACATACTCGTAAACCACCTATTCTGGCTCACGTCCCAGTTTTCAAGACCTGGTAATTCTGTCAAATTGGGCATATCATAGAATATTCCCTGCATATTCGTGACGTTGCCCATTCCCCAACCGGAAACATCGCCAACAGAGCTGATGCCGGTGTCACTGAACATCCATTCCGCACATTCGTCTTTGCTGAGATTCCAATTCGACAAATCGCCGACACTGGTAAGTTTGAAATTATATGCAAACATATCCTGGGTATTGGTATTGTTGCTCATATCCCAGCCAGACAAATCGCCAACAGAAGTCAGCTTCGAATTAGAATCAGTATCCGTCCGAAACATCATAGATGTGTCGGTGACAGCCGAGGTATCCCAATCGTCAAGTCCGGTTACCGCAGTCAATACAGTATCATCGTCGAACAAATCGCGTAAATTGATGGACACATGAGTCTTCCATTTACTGGAAGCCTTGACACCAGGAAGACCTGCACCCGGTGCGGTACGACCAGCGCCCCAACCGGTCAGGTCAACAGTCTGGAGCTTGGGATCATTAGCGAAGAACGAGGTCAAATCCAAAGTACCGGTCTGCCCTTGAAGAAGGCTAAAATCAAGGTCGCCGACATTGTCGATGCTCTCCAGATTATCATATCCGCCACAGTCGAATCGGCTTCCGGGCACGAAATGCGTGTTGGGAGCATCATCAAACACAATGCGGACGATATTGTCCCTTATTACCTTGTTCGATTGATAAGACCACAATATGTCAGTAGGCGAACCCCTATAGTGAGCACCAAGCACACCCGAACCGATATGCATCACATACTGGTTCGGCGTTGTTTCCTTTACATACCAGTGCACTTTTTGACTGCCATCGGCGTTACCGCCGAAATCCCCTTGAATCTTAATGGAAGGATCCGGGTCATCCTGCGTCGCTGGAGCCGGATCCTGTCTGGCTTGCACAGCTGGAGCCTGCTTGGCCTGCGTATCGGCCTTTGCCGAGGTTTGCGCCTTAGTAGGCTGGGTGCCAGCCTGCGGCGTCGTCGCGGAATCGCCCTGCTTTGCCTGCGACATCGCAGAAGTCGTTCCCGGCTGGGAACCGGCCGGTTGCTTCGCCTCGATATTCACTTCACCGGGCTTGTTCGTGGAAAGCCCGGCATTATCATTTTGAGACTTTTGAACCACTTGAGTGGTCGGTTGTGCGTCGGCAGTACTTGAGCTGGCCTCATCGGCAGATGCCACCACGCCGGTACCAAGAGCCATTGCCGAGGCGACAAGCAGACCAATCACCGCCTTGTTCCACGATCTCATCATTTCCTTCTTTCTCTTATACATCGTGATACGACTCTGATTTATTGGCAAAACTAAAACCATGCCAATAAATCTGACTTTAAATTCATGTACATCGTTTAACGCTACATTAATCAGATTCGTATTTAAAAATCCTCAAGCCAAACGGTCAAAAATTGCAGGTAAAAGGTACAAAAATAAGGGCGAAAAGTATCGGAATGAATGAAGATCCATCATGCAACTTTATCCTTCCCACTACAATGAGCAAAAAGAATTACACCATCGCCAAACCACGAAGATTACCGACAATAAAGCCATTTCTGTCATCATTTTTAATAAGCAAAGTATGCGATTCCTTATTTATTAGACATGTCAATCCTTTTAATTACGATAGACGATTCAAGAACTATTGCTCGATTTACAACAAGGAAATATCCGACAGAGGCGAAAGCATATATAATGAAGCAACGAAGTGGTTGTTCAGCAATGGAGCATTTAGGCCCCAAATATTGCGCAAGTATGACAAGAATGTCTGGACTGCCTATCAGGCTACTTAAACAAACAAAGTATGAGTTAATTAACCGGTAAGTGTATATTTATAAACATGTCTTACGTATGAATCGGGGAAAGCAAGAGCGGGGACTTCTCATACACAGGCATATAACGGGGAAAGAACAGGCATTTATGAGTATCACGTTCCGAGCAAATCCTGACCTGTCGGACGACGAACTAAACGTCATCATCGAGGCGGCGAAGCCCAGTGACGAAGCAATGCAGCTTATGCAGGGTATCAGAAAAATAACCCGGCTGAACACCTCCACAATCGTGGTCAACACCGAAGAATCGTTGGAGCTCATACCCATCGCGTCAATCATCGCCGTCGAAGTACATGACGACATGCTGCTGCTGCGGCTGATACAGAACAAAGCTGCGACGCAAAATCCGCGAGCCCCGAGCAACACGATCGCCACGCGCGACACACTTGCCCACTTCTTACGGCGTCTGCCCAACGAATTCGTGAGAATTTCGCGCCAGAGCGTCATCAACATCAATCATCTGCGATCATTAAAATTGAGCTATTCCGGCAATATGATAGCCAGCCTTGACGCCGAGATAGATGAGACCGTAGGACGACGATACGTAGCCGACCTGAGAAAAATAATAGGAGCATAGGCTTGCAATACCAAGAAAAATCGGCCGAGAACTTTTTGAATGGTGATACGAAAAATATCGGAGATACCGGAATCAGCGGTACGAAACAACCATCCGTCGACATCGATTTCGATTTCAACGAATGCAACGACCACGACGGACATTACAGCCACTCCAACCGATTGCCGACGCGGGGTGAATCATGGCCGCGCGCCATCCTGAGCTATGCCATCAAAGGCATACTGTTCGGCTCGGCGGGCGCGGTCTTGATTGAGATATTCATTCCCGGCTGGATTCCGATCACCAGGCTGGGAATGCTGACGATGCTCCTGATCGACGCACTGATCGGCATCGTCACACTCGTCTTGCAGCGTTCCGACCTGCCGCTGTTCGTCATCATCCCCACGCACCTGATCTGTACCTTGCTAATCTGCATCGGCTGGATCTATATCAACGGCTGGCAATGGCACGTCTTCCACGAGGAGCTCACCCTTTTCGTGGTCGGGTTCATCGTGGTGTACGTCGTGATCTGGGCTGGCATACTGTTCTATTTCAATTTCATCGCCAGCAACATCAACAGACGCTTGAGTGACAGAAAGCATATGCGCCGCAAGAACTGAAAAAATCTGGCCGCTTACCTGACCACGAACCGGCCGTTGCAATGATGCGCATACATATTGCGCTTGTCTTTGCTGGTTTCGTGATGGTAGGTCATGGCCAAAATCGCAAAAACGACGACGGCAAACACCGCCAGCACCGACCAGTTGAAACGCAAGGCTGTGTCTGCGGAAATCGCGCTGCGAGCCTGGCCCGTCGTGCATTGCTGGACCTCAATATGCTCATTCTGGTCGCAAATCGCGTTGTCACCCGCGGCATCGCCGTCATTAGGGCCTTCGATAGGCGTGACGGGAACCTTGTGGCCTTGTGGAACCGGGGTGGTGGGAGCACTCTGTGAAGGAGTATTCTGTGCAGAATTGTTCTGCGAGGGAGCATTCTGTTGCGAAAGCTGCGAAGTAGTGACCTTCGAAGTGGCATCCTGAGAAGGATTATTCTGCAAAACGGCATCATTTGAAGGAATGTTGTGCAAACTATCGCCCTGAACGGCAGCGACAATCGGGTAGGCATCGACGGCGTTGGAATTCACGGCTGCGTTCGCGGCGACGGGCGCAACACCCATAGTCGCCGCTACGCACAAACCAATCAGAATCCTCTTCAACGCCTTCATCGTTTCCCTCGACTAGCTCACTTTCCTTTATTCAGACCCTCTTCGCTTACGTTTCGTGTCCAAGGATCTTGCTAACTATGCCATCAATAAAGATACCACGGTACACCGGAGGACCACGCAATCGTCTCAAGCCAATCACACGTTTCATTGGTTAAACGGTATTGAATAAGTGGTGAAAACAATGTTATTACGACAAATTGTGTAGCTATTCATACATATTATGTATTATTGTAGAGACGGTACTTGTGAGAGCTTTGATATGGCAATGTATGCCCTTTCATAAGCGGATTGATTCTTCCTACTGACCAGAAGAAAGACTGGGTGGAGCATATGAGCATCACGTTCCGCGCGAATCCTGATTTGCCTAAAGGCAGCGTGAATATCATTGTCGAAGCGAACGAAGCAACCGAGGAAACCGTCCAACTGATGCAGTCAATCAAAACGCTGCAACGGCGCAACATGACTACCATCGCCATTGAAACCGACGGCAGCTACGAAATCATACCGACCGCCGCCATCGTCGCCGTGGAGGTCGACGGCGAGATGCTCGACATCCAGATTCTTGTCAGCCAAGGCGACACCGCACGAAAAGGTCAGCTGATCACCACTCTGACTACCCACGACACGCTCGTCCATTTCATGACGCGGCTGCCTACCGAATTCGTTCGCATATCGCGCCAGGCGCTGATTAACATACGCCACCTGCGCTCCCTAAAACTCAGTTATTCCGGCAATATGAGCGCAAGCCTCGACGGCGGCAAGGAAGAGATTGTCGGTCGACGCTATGTACCGGGTCTTCGTGAAGTGATTGGAGCATAACGATGAAGAAATTGCACAGCCCAGCCGGTAGTTTCAGCACTTTGTTGCGGCCTTCGCGCAATGAGTCGAAGTTTGCCATGATTTTGAACTACGCCATCAAGGGGCCGATGATCGGCTCACTGACGGTGGCTGTCATCGAACTGTTCCTGCCCGGATGGATGCCCATCGGTCGAATGAGCATGGGCACGATGCTCATCATCGACGTCATCTTGGGAGAGCTGACGTTGGCGCTGTTTTGGAGCGACCTGCCTTGGTCCATCATCATTCCGCTGCAAGGGTTCTCCACTCTGGCGCTTTCGGTGTTGTGGGTCTATATCACCGGCGGGAAATCGCATCTGTTCAGCGACGAGATGCTCGTTTTCGTCGTCCTGTTTATCGTGCTTTATATCTGTGCCTGGCTGGTAATCTTGCTTTATTCGCGGGCGATCACCGAAGGAATGAACCAACATCTGAACGCACGTCTCTCTACTTTCAAAGCCAAAACCTACAACGATGGTGCGAGCGATGCTGACGAAGGCGTCGAAAGCAGCGAAAGTCTTGGGAACGCTAGCGCTGAAACCGAGCAAACTCAATATAAATAATCCGCTCTTCGACCCCTCTGGTAAAAAGTGAAGAAAACGCGGGCATGACTTTAGCCATGCAATCAGTAAATGCTCTCTTCAACTGTGATAACGAAAGTGCCTGTCACCGAACGAATCAGTGACAGGCACTTTGCTTTCGTAACTTTTCAGGCGGTTAATGCGCCATCCACGTTACTTTTGGAAACTACTTCTTGATCGTGGCGGAATCGAAATCACGATGGCGCGCGACGATGTATCCGCCGTTCCTGTAAGCGAGGAGCAACAGGAAGAGAGGAATCAGGAAGAGGAGCAACCACCAGAAGCTGAAGTGGCGTACCATGGCGCTCGGGGCCGAAGCCTCAACCTCACAACGCGACAGACCATTATAGTCGGAGAGCTTCCAAGCCGCAGCCTCGGCATCTGCCGTGTCATCACTCATATCGGTCAAATCGACGGGCTGGGTGCCATTGCTGTTGTTTTTGCGCTTGGCAGCCTGTATCTTACGATAGACGTCATCGGGAATGCACTTCGGACGGGCGCGCTGCGGCAAGGGCTGCTGCTCGACCGGAGCGGCAGGGGCAGTGGCTGTGGGCGCCGCACCGTTATTGCTCGGGGCGGGAGCAGCCGCACGCGCTGCGGGAGCCGGGGACGGCAACGGGGTCCTAGCGGCTGGCAACGGGGTCCTAGCAGCTGGCAACTTAGGCGCAGGAGTAACCGGCGGGTTCGGCTGAGCAGGCGGGATCACCGGAGCCGGAGCAGGTCCAGGAACGGGGTCAGAAGCCTTCCACTGAGCGTAGAGCACAGTCGTGCCCGGTGCCACCTTGATGATGTCTCCCGGCTTGTAATCGCCGCGATTGGAGCGCCAAGAAGTGAACGTATAAGTTCCTCCAGCGATCGTATATCCATTCTTCGCGACTTCACGCGGATAATTGTTCAGATCGACGCCGGCAGAGGGAGAGACATTGAAGCTGTCATCGGAAACGGTTCCGGTGACCGTCGAACCTTCAGGGGCGTTCGCCATATAACGAATGACGTAATGCTGAGACGTCTGCGGCTGAGACTTGAGCTCCCACTGGGCATAGAGCTTGAGGCTGTGATTGCTACGGGTGAAGCCACTGGCTATCTGGCCCCCTACGTATTGTGTACCACTACCCCTCGGATCCGTGTTCCAGCTCTTGAAGTTGTACTTGGTGGAAGAGAACCCTGAAGGCGAAATCGGAATACTGATGCGCGTCGCGTCAGCCTTTTCCACACGCTGAGTGGCAGTGGTGCCGGTGAGGTTCGCATCGCTCGGAGCGTTGCCTTCGAAGCTCACTTCGGCGAACTCCTGCCAAACGTAAGTACCGCCGGCAAACGTGGAAGCGTGGGTCATCGCAGAGAACGATTCATCGTCTCCACCCCTGCTGACGCTCACCCAGCTGTCGTCGTCCTTCGTCCAATGACCGCTGTAACCGTTCTCGTCAGTGGCACCGGCGTCGGACGGTTCGGTGTTATAGCTGAAATACTCCGGGTACATCAGGGCCTTCCTACCCAGAATAAGCTTGTTCAACGTCCTCGGGAATGCCGTCTCCCCAGTGACATAACCAGTGACATTATGCGTAGACCAATTCGACAGATCGAGAGTTGTCAGCAAATCATCTCCGATGAAGAGCCAAGACATATCCTGCAGCGCAGGTGTACTCCATCGATGAACATCAATATTCCGCAACTTCGCATCATAGCCGAACATTACGCTCATTGCCTCTACTTTTGAAACATTCCAGTTGGAGACATCCAGACTCTCCAGATTTAGCATGCGGTTGAACGTCAATTCCATGTCTGTAACATTGCCCGTGTCCCAATTGGACAAATCCAAGGACTGCAGGCCCGAAGAAGCAAACGTGTTGTCTAATGAGGTCACGCGAGAAGTGTTCCAATCATTAATGCCGATGACTTCTTGAAGCGACGAAGTTCCTTGGAACATGCTGGCCATGCTCGTGGTATTGGACGTGTTCCAACCAGTGGCATTGACGGTTTTCAGGTTGGGATCCGCGCCGAACATCTGCGTCATATTCTTAATCCCCGAGGTATCGAGACCAGCGGCATCGACACTCACCAGGTTGGGATCCTTATAAAACATCATGGCCCCACCCGTAACGCCTGAAATGTAATGCAGGCCTTCGATTTTGGTGACAGTCGGCAAACCGCCGAACATAGAAGAAAGATCGGGCTGGGCGGGAGTGACAGGCGCATCAAAGACGATGTGGGTCACCATGTCGTTGTCGCGGAACGGGGCGACGTTGTAGAAACCGAAAATCCCGCCATGGATATAGACCGTGCAAGCACCCTCGGAGTCTTTCTGGAACGTATATGTCGAGTCTCTGGAGTCACCGTAAACACCCCACGAGCCGTTGCCCTGGCAAGTCTCATCCTGAACCTGCGGAATCTGAGGGGTTTGCTGAATTTGCGGAGCGGGGGCTGGCTGCGCCTTGTGATCAGGGGACTGCGCGGTTTCGCTGGCCTTCGACTGTGTCGAGTTGTTGTTGCCTTGCTGCGCAGCGCCCGAGGTCTCCTTGCCAGCTGCGGCACCCTGCTGCGTTGCACCGGACGACGGTGTGGCCGTACCGGATTGCGCACCAGACTGGCCTGCGGTTGCACCCTGACCAGCAGCCGGAGCTTGGACCGGATTGCTGCTCTGCTGGGCTGGAGAAGTTGCCGGCGCGGCGCCTTGAGTGGCCGACTCAGCGGATTGAGCAGACGGCGCAGCGGCAGACTGCGGCTCGCTTTCGCTGGCGGACGCTGTAGCGAATGGCGTGGCAATCATCGCGGCTGCGGCAAGCATACCGACAATCGCTTTGTTCCAAGACTTCATTGCTTCTCTTCCTCTCCCTGCGGTTTATGCCATCCGCCGTTCCCATTCCAACCGGCGAACCTCATCCATCGCTATTACAACACAGCTCGAAAATATTCCCAAGTAATAATTATTAGTATAACAATGCATTACTACAAACGTTTCTATAAAAACGCGGTTTTCGACGATTTTCCCAGCACCAAAAGTAACAAAATCGACCATCTCAGGACAACAAAATAGGCCGAAATTTAATATCTCGTCTTACAACCCTTGTCGGAGTAAGAGTTCCGGAACCCCTGTCCTTTCTTAATAATGCGATTATAACTAACAAAAGGTAACATAATAAAATTGTAAAAACCTTCGACACAAAAATCAAATCAGCTAATTTTTCTCACAGCATAACCAAATCTGGCATACATCTCGACACTTTCGTCAGCAGCAGCTTGCGTATCGATAATTCTGCAAACTGCTCATAGCTGTCTTGCTCACTTTGAGGTTTTGCTTTTCTCAGAACAACCCTCGCAACTTCTATAACCAGCTCATGGTTCAACGCCACCAAATTGTCACCGTTCTCATCATCATGCCCTTGTCTTCAATAACCAATACCGGTCATAACAGCAAGAAGCCCGCCACTGGATTGCATACCAGCGGCGGGCTTTTCGTCACCATTCGTTTAACAAGGGCGACGGAATCTCTTGTTTGTTTGAGTTATCGGTTACGCGAAGTAGCCGTCGGAGCCGAGGCGTGCGTCCGGGTTGAGGAGCATCGCCTTTTCGACCTCGTGGGAATCGTAAATCTTCGTGTCTTCGTGGAAGCGACGGTTGTCGATCTCCTCGTAGAGCGGGGCCTCGCCCATCATGCCCATCAAGCGGCGACGCTCGCCACGGGCCAGACGCTCGTTGGCACGCTTACGCCACTTGTCGAGCGCATCCTGGCCGTACTCGTTGGCCACCGAAGCCTCGAAGGCACCTGGATTGACGAGAGCGACGAAGCCAGAGACATGGCCAAAACCGAGCGAGGTAACCAGGCCGGCCTTGACGGAGCCGATGTTGAGCGGCTGCCTGAGCCAGACCATGTGGTCGTCCTTGCGCATCTTCGGGTCGACGCAGTCGAGAGCCGCGTTGGCCGGGATGACGCCGGACTTGAAGAGCTGCGTGACGCCATCAATCTGGAAGATTGCGGCGCCGCCCATCGCGTGACCGGTCAGAGACTTCTGCGAGATGACGAACAGCGGGTTTCCATCGTTGCGGCCGATGGCGTGCTGGATGGAATTGTGTAGCTCGGATTCGTTGGAATCGTTGGCGTTGGTGGACGTGTCGTGCTTAGAGACCACGGCGATGTCGTCGGGGGCAACACCAAGACGTGCCAACTGGCGAACCAGCTGAGAATCCTTGCCACCCTGAGCCGCAGCGAGCGCACCCAAGCCTGGAGCCGGAATCGAGGTATGTGCACCGTCAGCGAAGCTGTGGACGTAACCAACCACGGCCGCGACCGGCAGACCCATCTTCAACGCGATGTCGCCACGGGTGACGAGCATCGTGCCGCCGCCCTCGGATTCCACGAAGCCGTCGCGGCGACGGTCGTTGGAACGGGAGAAGAAGCGGTCGGAGATACCCTTGCCATACATCACGTTCGCGTCGGCGGTGGCACCCATGTTGCCGAAGCCGATCACCGAATCCACGCCGATGTCATCGATCGCACCGGTGACCACGAAGTCCGCCTTGTGCAGGGCAATCTTGTCCACGCCCTCTTCCAGCGAAACCGCAGCGGTGGCGCAGGCCGAAACCGGCTGAACCATGTTGCCGTAGCCGCCGATATAGGACTGCATGACGTGCGCAGCGACGACGTTCGGCAGGGCCTCCTGCAGAATGTCGGTCGGAATCTCGTGGCCGAGGAAGCGATCGAGATAGAGCTTGCGCATGCTGGCCATACCGCCGAAACCGGTGCCTTGCGTGGAAGCGACCATCGAGGGATGAATCGTCTGCAAGACCTCTGAGGGGCTGAAGCCGGCAGAGAGGTAAGCGTCAACGGTGGTGACGATATTCCAGAGCGCAATCTCGTCGACCTCACCGACCATGGAAGCGGGGATGCCCCACTTGACCGGGTCGAAGCCCTTCGGGAACTGGCCACCGACGGTGCGGGTCATCGCGAAACGCTTGGGCACGCGAATCATCGAACCGGGCTGGCGGGTGACACTCCACTCGCCGGATTCTTCGTCCTGCACGATCTGGGTGTGCTCGGCGTCCATGATGACGTACTGCTGGGCGATCTCTTCGGTCGGCACGCCGAAGGTGACCTCATGGTCGAGGTAGATCTCCACCTCACCGCTGGCGGTTCCTTCCTGATAGTCGCCGCTGCCCATGCCGTTGTCGAAGGGACGCAGGCCAGAACGGGCCACGACCTCGTCGTGATAACGCTCGGCGATGTCCGCTTCAGGCACGAGGTTGCCATCGGTGTCGTACCAGCCGGCGTTCGGGCTATCCTGCCAAGTGACCAGACCCATGTTCCAAGCCAGCTCGAGCACCGCTCCTGCGGAGAGGTCGACGCTGCCGTCGGGGTGGATCCCGAGCTCGGCCTCGCTGCGGGTGCGGCCAGAGCCCCACGGACCCAACTCACCGATGGAGACGATGACGATTTCATCCTCGGGCTTGACGGTGACGTTGCGCCAGTCGGCGAGGTTGACCTCGGCCTGACGCGGCGGATTCGGGGTCGGCAGCGCCTTGATGAGCGTCGCCTTTCCATCCTTGCTCTTGTCGCTATCAGCTTGTGCATCTTCGTCTGCGTTTGCCGCGGCCGAATTGGCCTTGTCGGCCTCGGCTTCGGCACGAAGCGCGGAGATATCGATGGGCTCGTTGCCCAAGCCACCAGTCAGATCGGCGCGAAGCGGGGCCTTTTCGGCCTGCTTGCGGGCATCGGCGTCGGCCAGATTAAGAAGCTGACGCGCGATCTCTTCGGTGGAATAGGTGCGGATGCCGTGGCGTTCGACGACGTCGACCAGCGGGTCGTTGCCGCCCATCAGACCGGTGCCACGCACCCAACCGATCAGCGGGTGGGCGAAGGTGACCCTGCCGGACCAATCTTTCTCCGCGTGGGCACGGGTGACGATGGCATCGAACGAGGCCTTGACCTCGCCGTACGCGCCGTCGCCGCCGAAGACGCCGCGGTTCGGGGAACCGGGCAGGACGACGTGGAGCTTGTGCTGCACGTCGGTGTCGCCGCCGATGGCTGCGAAGCCGGTGATGGCACGCTCGACGCCCCAGAGCATCAGACGTGCCTGCGACTCGAAGAGCTGACCGGAGTCGGACATGGTACCGTGCACCGGAGGTGCCGCGAACGGGAAGAAGAGACTGGGCTCGTAGGCCGGCTTCAGGATCGTGGTGGTGGCGCCGGTGGTCTTCTTGCTTACGCCGCCGACCCACTTGACTAGCGCATCGACGTCGCGATAGCTGGAGAGGTTGGCCGGAACCAGCCAGAGCTTGGCGTCACCGACCGCGTGCTCGCGGTAGACCTGCTCGGCCCAAGCTTTCACGGACTGCTTGAAGCTGTGAGAGGTGGCGATAACCGTGGCTCCCCCAGCCAACAGGCCTTCGACGACCTGGCCTGCGATGGAGTTCGGAGCCACGCCGGTGACCACGGCGACATCGCCGGCAAAGCGGGATGCCTTCGGGTCATTCTTGGCATTGCTACGAGCCTCGACCGCGATGCGGTTGAAGGTGGAGGCCAGAATGCTATTGCCGTCGGTGGCGGCCTTGGAAGCGAACCAAGTGGCCTGATCGGCGACCTCATGGCCTGCACCGATGAAGCTCAGCGCGGAGACCTTCTGATCGTGGTTGTAATAGAGACGGGCGAGATCCTCACGCGCGGTGGCCCAACGGTCATCAAGCAGGAGGGCCTTGTGCCCGTCGAAGCGAGGGGCGACCTGATCGACCCAATCACTGCCGAGCTCGGCTTCAACGGCCTCGACTACGGCGGCATCCTCGTCCTCGTCTTGTGCGACTACGGGAGCCTTGATGTCGAGCTCATCGAGCACGAAACGTGCGGTCTTGGCAAGCACACCGTCAGCACCGGTGACCTTTTCCGCAAAAGCATCGAGCGCAGCGGAATCAACCACCGAACCTCCGGCACCACCGGCGCTCGGAAGCGCCACGGCAACGCCGTGATCGGCGGCGACCTTCTGTACGGCCGCGTCGATAAGCGCATTGGCATCGTTGGCGTTGGAGACCTGGGCGGTGCTGAGGCTTGCGAGATCCTCACCGCGCGAGGAGCTGCCTTCACGGGTTTCGAGGACCAGCGTGCCGAGCACGTAATCAGCCCAACCCTGGCCCAGCTGCCAAGTGTCGGTGACGCGCTTGACGACCTGAGCCTGCTTGACGCCGGAAGCGCCAAAGAGGCCACGGATGCGGTCGCGCACGATGTCGGAAAGCACCGGGCCGAACGGCTTGTAGTTCGGGGCCACCTTGTTGACCAAGGCGTAGAGATCGGTGATCGACGCCTCGGCGGCACCGTCGACCGATGCCACACCAAGCTCGGAGCTGATGTCCATCAGCAGCTGGTTACGGCGCGAGGAGACACCGTTGGTCAGGGTGTCGGTGGTGTCGCTTTCGCCGATTTGGTCGGGACGCACCTTGGCCGCGTACGCCAGAAGCATCGCGATACCGTCGGAAGCCTTGAAAGGCAGGTCAGCCGGGCGTTCACCGGAAGCGGCAACCGGAGCAGCAGGAGCTGCGGGGGCTGCGGCAGGAGCCGAAGCTGCAGCGGGAACGGCGGCTTGCGCTACCGGAGCCGAAGCTGCAGCTGCAGGCTGAGCCGACGCCGAAGCTTCTTCGGTGTCATCATCGTCGTCAAGAACCAACGAATCCGAATCGGTCATATAGACGCGCTGCTCGTCGCGACCGAGGTTGTAGACCGCAACCTCGCTGCCTGAGAAATCAGGCAAACGCAAAGTCTTGGTGGCCAGGTTGGCGAGCGTCGGCTGGTTGCCGAGGCCGACTTCGACGTAGTTCTCAACGCCGAGGCCACCCTGAGCCGGGTCACCGAACATGATGGCCTGTGTCTCAATCCAACGAACCGGGGAGGCGAACTGCCAGGCCAGAAGCTCCGTGAAGAGCAAGCGACCAAGCTTCTGCTCGTCGGCGGCGTACGAATCCCAAATCTCGGGGTTATCGAGCGCTTCCTGGACGCGAGTGGACGGCACGACAGCGACAATCTTACGCGCGAATTCCTTGGTCATCTCGAACGGGGACGCAACCAAATTCGGGATGTAACGGCCAACCAAGCGCTGGTAGTCGATATGTGGAGGAAGCAGCGTGTCGAGCTTGTTACGGAAGTCGGGCACACCCTTGCGCAGCAGCATGGAGTGGAACGGCACGTCAATGCCGGGCACATACATGAGTGCGGGCTTGCCGCCGTATTCCTTGACACGGCGTGCGGAATCAGCCTTCAGAGCCTCGAGGCCCTTGATCGTTCCGGCGATGACATACTGCTGGCCGGAGAGGTTGTAGTTGACGATCTGCAGGAACTCGCCACTCGCCTCGCTCACCGACTTGACATAGTCGTCCACGCCGTCGTCGCCCACGCCGAACTGGTTCGGGCGCAGGGCGGCCATGCGGTAGTTGGAACGGCCCTGTTCATCACGCTCGATGAGGCTGTTCATCGCGGAACCGCGCTGGAAGACCAGCTCAAGCACCGTCTCGAAGGGGATGATGCCGGCGAAGGAACTCAACGCGTTGTACTCACCCAGCGAGTGGCCGGCGAAGTAGGCGGGCCAGATGTCGCTTCCAGCCTCGCGCAAGCGGGAGGTCTGGGCATAAGCGACGGTGGCGAGCGCCACCTGGGTGAACTGGGTCAGGTTCAGCAGACCGTCGGGGTGATGGTAGGTCACGCCGTTGGCGGTCAAGGTCTTAGGATTATCGCGAACAATGGCGAGAATCGAGAAGCCGAGCTTTTCGCGGGTGAGCTTATCGGCCCGCTCCCAGGTCTCGCGGGCGGCTGCCGACTTGGCGCGCTCGTCGAGGACCATGCCCTGCTGCTGGATGCCCTGGCCCGGGTAGACGTAGGCGGAACGCGGGGCGCGGACGGCCGCGGTGCCACGGGAGACGATGTTGCCATCGATACGGCAGGTGACCTCGAGAGTCATGCCGCCGTGACGCAGCTTGCCGATGCGCTCGACACTGATCTCGACCTTGTCGCCCAGCTGCACCATGCCATACATGTTGTAGGTCCAGCCGACAATCTCATAATGCGCACCCTTGTCGTCACGCGCCTGCACTACGTGCTGGGCGGCGGCGGAGAGCCACATGCCGTGCACCAGCGGGGCCTTCAGGCCCGAGACCGCGGCCCCACGATGCGAGGTGTGGATCGGGTTGAAATCGCCGGAAGTACGGGCGAACGCGGTCATTTCACTGGGGGCGGTCAACGTGACGCGACGCAGCATGCGACGCGGGGTGGCCACTACCGGGTCAAGGCCCTTGTCTTCGTCCTTGTCGAACGGCGTACCCGCGCCGGTACGAGCTTCACGATAGCTCAGGTAATCGCCGTAATCGGGCACATCGACCGGCAGCTCGTCGGAATAGGAACGGCCGCGAACGGCGAAACGCTCGACCTCGTGGGCCAGAACGGTGCCGTCGATGGCAGTGTGGGTGACGTGAATCGTGACGATGCGGCCAGAAGCGGACTCGGCGTAAGCATCGGCCCAGCTGGCCAGGTCAATCTTCTCGCCGGTGTGGGCCAGAAGCTCATCCTCGGTGACCTCGAGTTCCATCTGATGATCGAGGTGCACCGCGTTCAACAGGCCTTCGATAACCGGATAGCCATGGACGTAAACCGAGCCAAGCGCCGTATAAATCGCAGGCCAAGCCGGGCCGACCAAGGCGTCAGGAGCGATGCGCGAGGCGTTCAGGGAGCCTGGCATATTGCCGGCGGTGGCTGCTTCATGGTCATAACCGAGGTTGGCGGAAAGGGTGTAGCTGGTGTGTGCCTGGCCGTAGGGGAAGGCGACCTTATCGCTCATCTCTTCGATTTCGGGCATCGCCGTGAGCTTGTCACCGGTGATGGCGGTGTTGCCGATGCCGGCGGTGTCGGCGAGCATCGCGTAGACGTGCTTGGGAAGACGCTCACGGTCAACCACCGGGAAAAGCCCGGTTTCAGAGGGACGGACGTTCAGCGGGATGACGATGTCGCGCACCGCGTGCTTGGAAAGCCCGCCGTCCGGATCGTTGTCCCAGAAAGTGTCGAGGTGGATATCGAGATCGAACATCTGGGTGCCGTTCTCTTGGCCCACCTCACGGATTTCGTAATACTTATCGCCGTTCGGCGTGCCGAAAGCGGGGTTGGTCATCAGGTGGCCGACCCAAGAGATGTTCGGGGACTTGCGGATGAAGTCCTCAGCGGTGCTGGCGGCATCGAGCTCGGCATAGGCTGGCTGCGGTTCCACTCCCCCATTGATCTCACGGGTGCGCTCAAGCGCGGCGGCTTCGAAGCGGCCAAGGATGGAACCGACGGGCTCGTCGATGGTGGTGATGCCGGCCACGGAAATCGGGCCAGGGATGGCACGCACGGAATCGGCGGAATAACGCGGATCCTCGGACTGCCAAAGCTGGTCCTGACCCCACCAGCGCAGCAGGTCGTTGTCGATCTGCGGCACGAAGGGCATCGGCTTGTGATACTCATGGATCAGCGTCGGGAACCAGGCCACGTCGGTCGGGGTCACGGTGACCTCGGCGGCACGCGGATAGGCGCGCTGCAGCTTGTCGATGGCGGCCTGCGGGTCGTTTTCGACATCGGCGCGCGAAGTGAACAGGGAGGCGAACTCGCCGGATTCCTGATCGCAGACGCGGGCTTCGGCGCGCTGCAAGAGGTGCAGGAAGCGGTCGGCATAGGTCGGGTCGGCCCACGGATAGGTGAGCTCGGCGAAGCGCTGCACCCACTGGACGTAGGTCATCTTGTCGAGGTCGCCGAAGTACGGGCGCGAGGTCTTGTTCAAAGCCTCGATGATTTCATTACGACGGCTTTCCAGCTCCTCCGGGTGCTTCATGACTCGCACAAGCAGGCGGCCACAACGGGCGGAGGCGTTTTCGAGCTCGTAGATGTCGGCATGCAGATGGCTCAGGCCACTGGCGACGCCGCCCTTGGCGACCTGTCCGGCCGGAACCCAGTTCTCCCCCAGAGGCGCGAACGGGTCGGAATCGTCGGGCTTCGGCGAAATGCCGGGGGTCGCGACCAGCATGCGCTTGACGTCGGGGTTGGTGTGGGCCTCCTTGGCCGTCATTGCGGCGGTCCCAATCAGGACGCCGTCAACGGGCATATCAGGCTTGCCATAGACGCGGGACCACTGGCCGGAAATGTAGTCGGCAGCGCGGTCGGGAGTGCCGATGCCGCCGCCGGCGACCAGCACGAGGTTGCTGCAGGCACGCACGTCGGCATAGGTGTCCATCAGAAGGACATCAAGGGATTCCCAGGAATGGTGGCCACCAGCAGCTCCGCCTTCGACCTCCATGATGATGGAGACCGGGGCGACGGCCTTGGCGATGCGCACGACCTGACGAATCTGGTCGACGGTGCCGGGCTTGAAGGCAACGTAGGGGAAACCTTGTTCATTGAGGTTGGCGACAAGCTGCTTGGCCTCGTCAAGTTCGGGGATGCCCGCGGAAATCACCACGCCGTCGATCGGGGTGCCGGAAGCGCGCTTCTTGGCGACGATGCCGGCGGGGCCGAACTGCATGTTCCACAGATAACGATCCATGAACATCGCGTTGAACTCGATGGTGCGGCCCTCTTCGAGCTGCTTGTCAAGAGCTGCAACGTTGCGATCGAAGACGGCCGGGGTCACCTGGCCACCACCGGCCATTTCGGTCCAGTAACCGGCGTTCGCAGCAGCGGAAACAATGTCCGCGTTAACGGTGGTCGGAGTCATACCAGCCAGAAGCACCGGCGGCTTGCCGGTCAGATCGCTGAACTTGGTGCGGATCTTGTCGCCTGCGGGGGTGGAAATCACCTTCGGAGCGAACTTGCGCCAATCCTGCGTACGGGTGGGGTCTTCTTCCATAGTGGAAAGCGCGGCGCGAGCTTCTTCGCTGTCGGCCTCGACCACGCCGACGCCGGTGCCCTGCACCAGAGCGCTGACGAGCTTGCCGACGGTGTTGCCCGGGCCCATGTCCACGATCCACAGCTTGGTGGGATCGTTGCTCTTGAGCAACGCGTCGGTACGCGCGGCCCAATCAACGTGATTGACCAGCACTTCGCTGGCCAGCGTGCGGGCGCGCTCGGCGTCCAAGCCGCAAGCCTGCGCCCATTTGACGGTGGATTCGACGGCCTCGGCCATCAGCGGGGAATGGAAGGGAACGGTGACCTCGAGATATTCGAGGATCGGGTCGAAGACCTCGCCGCCGCGAACCTTGTCGGCGCGCAGCTTGGCCTGACGACGGTGCTCCTTGCCGACCTCGACGGCAAAGGCCGCAAGATCCTCGGGATGACCGGAAAGAACGTAATTATCGGTGGCGTTGGTAACGGCAAACGCAATCGGGCCGCGCGGCTTGACCACGCGATCGACCAAAACCTCGATCTGACGCTTGGTAGCACCACGCACGGAAAGCATCGGGGTGGCCTCGCCGAATTTCGTGGAAACAGGAAGCAGACGGGACTGGCGGGTGCCGGCGGCACCAATCAGACGCGCGATAGCGAGAATCTCGTCGATGGCGTCGCTGGCCGCATCAATCGAGCCAGCGGCTTCGATGGCGTCGACCATATGCTCGGCAATGATGCCCTGGGAATGACCGAGGACAGCGACCGGCTTGGCCGCGGCAACGCTATAGCCAAGGCCTTCCGCGTCGATAAGCGCGCCCAACTGCGCCAAAGCGATGCCCGGAACACTCGCCGCCGCATCGGCTGCGGGGCCGAGCTTGGCCGGATTGGCCGTAAAGCCGAAGAGATCGACCGTGCCTCCCATCGTGGCCAGGAGATCCGGAGTGACCGCCGAAAGCAAGCGTGACGAAGCGTCGGCGTGAGCCTTGAGCTTTTCCGCGAGCGTCGGGTCGGTGCATTCGTCCGCAAGCGAGCTGACCCACGGCGTGGACTGGCCGCCGAAAACGAGCGCGTGAGGCTCGGTGCTGAGGCGGTTCAAGAAGAAGGTGTTTTCAGTCATTATCTTCCTTATATTTGGTTGAAATTCTCATGGATACGGTTATTACAAAAAATCTAAAATTACTATTGTCAAGCAAATCTCGTGCGAGGCAACTGGAGACAATCTTACCTGCCCCGCTGCGGAATCGCTCTTTTGGTTCAAACGTTACATGGGTTGGTTTCCATGGTGTTTGTTGGTTCGACGGACGCGTTTCTTGCCACGTAGCAGGCGCAGGGATTCGGCGATGGCCTCGCGCGTTTGCTCGGGGTCGATCATCGCGTCGATCTGGCCGGTTTCCAACGAAAGGTTCGCGTTCAGGGTCTCGCTTTCATACTGGTCGATATATTGCTGGCGCAACGCTTCGACGTCCTGCCCGCGTTCCTTGGCCTTGTGCAGGTCCTTGCGATGGATGATATTGACGGCACCGGCCGCACCCAAAACCGCAATCTGGCTGGAAGGCCAGGCGTAATTGACATCCGCGCCGATCGCCTTGGAACCCATGACGATGTAGGCGCCTCCGAAGGCCTTGCGCAGCACGACCGAGACCATCGGCACCTGCGCGTTGGCATAGGCGTAAATGACCTTGGCGCCGCGACGGATGATGCCCGCGTGTTCCTGGTCGCTGCCGGGCTTGTAGCCGGGGGTGTCAACCAAGGTGACCACAGGCAAGTTGAACGCGTCGCAAAGACGGACGAACCGGGCGATCTTCTCGCTGGAATCGACGTCAAGAATGCCGGCCTGCTCATTGGGCTGGTTGGCGACAATACCGACCGGATGGCCTTCGATGCAGGCGAAACCGACCACGGCGCACTTGGCGTAAAGCTCCTGCACCTGCACGAATTCGCCGTAGTCGACGATGCAGCGGATGACCTCGTTGATGTCATAGGGCTGACGGTCGTTGTCGGGAACGATGGTGCCCAGACGCTCGGCCGTGGAACGGTCGGAGCGGGTGGCCGCGTAAGCGTAGACCGGCGGTTTGTCATCTGAGCTGGAAGGCAGGTAAGCGAGTACCGTACGCGCGTAATCAATGGCGTCGGCTTCGTCTTCACCGAGGTAGTGGGCTACGCCGGAGACGGTGTTGTGCACCTTGCCGCCGCCAAGATCCTCCATGGAAATCGTCTCGCCGGTGACCGACTTGACTACGTCGGGGCCGGTGACGAACATGTTGGAATTCTGACGGGTCATGATGATCAGATCGGTGAGCGCCGGGCAATAGACTGCGCCGCCCGCGCAAGGGCCGAGAATCAGCGAAAGCTGCGGTATAAAGCCGCTGGCCTCGCAGGTCTTGCGGAAGATATGGCCGTATTGGGTCAACGCTTCCACACCTTCCTGAATGCGTGCGCCGCCGGAATCGATCAGCGCGACGACCGGAATCTTCAGGTCAAGAGCCATATCCATCAGGTGGCAAATCTTCTCGCCTTCGGCGTGGCCGAGCGTGCCGCCGCGCACGGAGAAGTCCTGCGCGTAGACAGCGACCTTGCGGCCGTAGACATCGCCGAAACCGGTGATGACCGCGGAGCCGGCGACCCCCTTGTTGATGTTGCCGCCGGAGAAGCGGCCGATCTCCTGGAAGGTGCCGGTGTCGAAGAGCAGGTCGAGGCGCTCGCGGGCGGTGAATTTGCCCTTGGCGCTTTGGCGGGCGTGAGCGTGGTTTTCGGCGTCACGAGCCAGTTCGGCAGCACGGGCGACGGAAGCGCGGATGGGCTGCTGGTCGAGGGGCTTATCGCTGGACATGGCCTTTTCGACGGCCGTGGTGGTCATGATGTCGGTCATCAGCGCTCGCCTTCCTTCTCGGTGTCAGCGACTGGTGTTGCAGGCGCGGCACTTGCGGCGGAATCCGCGGCAGAAGCGGTATCGGTTACCTTATTACTATCGTTACCAGCGTTATCCGTAGTATCCGAAACATCGTTCGCACCGGACTTCTCACGGCTCGCAGCTCCGTCCACGTCAATCTTCATCAATGTGGTGCCGGCGTCGACGGAATCGGATGGGCCAACGAAAATCTTCTGCACGGTGCCGTTGACAGGCGCGTAGACGTAGTTCTCCATTTTCATGCTCTCGAGCACGGCCAGCAGGTCGCCCTTGTTGACGCTCTGGCCTTCGGCCACGTTGACGCGGGTGACGATGGCCTGCATTGGGGAATCGATGACGCCGGACTTGCCGTCGTTGACCTTCGCACGCTCTTCGACGGCACCCGAGGAGGAACCACGCAGCGGCTGGGTTGGACGCCGGGTTCCACGGGCGCGGGCCGAACCGGTGAGGTTGTCGACGATATCACGCGGAACGGTAAGCTTGACACGCTTGTTGTCAACCTCGATGACGAAGGAATCGGTCTCCTGCTTCTTCGGCTTCTCCTCGCCTCCCGAAAGCGAAGCGGGCTGGCCGCTGTCGGCGGTGTTCGGCTTGCGGTTCAGGTACTTGCGCTCAAGCCACTTGGTGTAAACGGAGAAGGGATGATCCTCGGCGGTGAATTCCGGGTCGTTGAAAATCGTTTCAAAGAGCGACTTCGGCGTAGGTACGCCTTCCAGCCTGA
Source organism: Bifidobacterium sp. ESL0769 (assembly GCF_029395495.1). Classification (NCBI taxonomy): domain Bacteria; kingdom Bacillati; phylum Actinomycetota; class Actinomycetes; order Bifidobacteriales; family Bifidobacteriaceae; genus Bifidobacterium; species Bifidobacterium sp. ESL0769. Next base: position 1,963,590 of record NZ_CP113918.1, read on the forward strand.
ATTCCTTCAACGCACGGCGCACGCGGGCGACGGCGGTGGGCCGGTCCTGCGCGGTGACGACGAGCTTGCCCATCATCGAATCGAACTTCGGGGAGACCACGTCGCCGACCTTCACACCGGAATCGATGCGGATGCCGGGGCCACTGGGCCAATCCAACCGGGTCAAGGTGCCACCGGACGGGGTGAGGTTCTTGTCCGGGTCCTCGCTGGTGATGCGCAGTTCAAAGGCGTGGCCGTGGCTTTCGGGAGCCTGGGTCAGCTCCTCGCCGTTGGCGATATTGATCTGCTCGCGCACCAAGTCGAGACCAGAGACCTGCTCGGAGACGGTGTGCTCGACCTGCAAGCGCGGGTTGACCTCGAGGAAGTAGACCTTGTGCTGCTGGGTGACCATGAATTCGCAGGTGCCAAGGCCGACGTAATCGACGGCGCTGAACAGGCTGCGGGAGTAACGCTCGAGCTGTTCCTTCTCATCGTCAGTCAGGAACGGAGCCGGGGCCTCCTCGATAAGCTTCTGGTTGCGACGCTGCACGGTGCAGTCACGCGTGGAATAGACAGTGAAATTACCGTGGCTGTCGCGGCCTGACTGCGTCTCGACGTGACGGGCCTTATCGATGAACAGCTCGACGAAGTACTCGTTGAGGTCGCCGCCTTCCAGAGCGTCATGGTTCATATAGAAGCTGCGCAGCTCGTCGTCGTTGTGCACGAGCGTAATGCCTTTACCGCCCCCGCCGTCGGTGCGCTTCATCATCACCGGATAGCCGTTAATCTGGGCAAACGTCAGCAGCTCGCGCATGTTGCTGACCGGCTCGGAAAGTCCGGGCACCGGTGGCACGTGAGCACGCTTGGCCACACGGCGGGCGGTGATCTTGTCACCGAGATCGGTCAACGCCGTCGGGCTCGGGCCAATCCACGTCGCGCCGGCTTTAATCACCTTGTCGGCGAACGAAGCGATTTCGGAAAGGTAACCGTACCCCGGATGAACCGCATCCGCGCCGCTACGGTGCAGCACGTCGATAATCAAGTCCTCGTCCATATAGGAACGGTAGGAATCTCCATGCAGCAGATAGGCTTCGTCGGCCATCTCTACATATTGTGCATCTCTATCCTGCTCGGCGTAGATCGCTACGGTTTCAATCCCCATTTCGTGGGCCGTGCGAATGACCCTCAACGCGATTTCGCCGCGGTTCGCCACCAGCAGTTTATTGACATTTTTGACCATAAGTTCCAACCTATCGCCTATCCCCCACCTATGAAACCACGCAAATCGACAAAATCGCCCGACCGCTTTTGTAGGTTTGCACAAAGCGCCTTTGCTTTAGGCCAGCACGCCAACGTCCCCGGTTTTGACGACATGAGGAGCACCGTGCGCGTCCTGAATCGTCAGCGAGGCATCGGAATTGAGCGATATGGCCTTGCCGGTAAGCGTCGAGCCATCGGTGAATTTCGCTTCGACCTCGCGGCCCAGCGTCCAGCATTTGGCTCGAGTCTCTTCCAGCAATCTCGGCAGCCCGTTTTGCGGGTCAGTGACGAGAGCGGCAAGGCGGCGTTTCAACGACGTGGCCAGACGTGCGGCGACCATGTCGCGCATCGTCGGCGGATCAGGCAACGGAGCATAAAGCAGCTGCAGAGAAGTGGAAATCGGGGTGGGCAGACTTTCCGCGGCGATGTCGAGGTTGATGCCGATGCCGAACATCACACCGACGGCGAGCTCGCTGGTGTCATCGGAATTTGACACCGAAGACACCGGCGTAATCTTTCCGTCGCCACGTTGTTCCTGAAGTATCGAAGAAAGTTGGGATTGCAGCACTGCCAGGCGGTTCAACCCCTCCGGCAATTGCACAAGCTCGGCGAGGATGCCACCGAGTTTGTGACCGTTGTAGAAAATGTCGTTCGGCCACTTGAGCTCAAGGCCGTGCGCGGGATCAAGCGGCTTGGCACCGCACTTTGCCAGCGCATCGTTCAAAGCGTCAAGCGTGGCAAGTCCGGCGATAATCGTGAACCATCCGTTGTAATGAGAATCGGTCACCAGACGTTTCGGCAACGCGGTGATATAAGTAACAAGGAACGAAGCACCGCCGGCTTTGTCGCTCCACTGCCGGCCGAGGCGCCCGTGGCCTGCAGTCTGCGCATCGGCGCACATCGCAGCCATTCGCGGCTGGCCATGTGCGTCAACAACGCGAAGCTCCCCGCTTGCCAACATCTTCCGCCCGAGAATATTGGTGGAATCGAGCGCGGCAAACGCCATCAACTCGTCCACAGCTTCGGTCGTTTCCGGCATTTGCGGCTTGCTTGCCCGAGCCTTCCGTGCGAAATCGGAATATCGCTTTTCGACTTGCTCGACGCGCCGCGCTATCGAGGAATCAGTCTCATTATCCATATCCATGCACCCCACTGTATGCGTAACTTCGACGTTTCGCCTTGTCCATTCGCACAACTCGGCAGATAGGTTTTTTAAGAATGGTGGAATATCTAAATTTCCCAAAACCTATCTGCCGAGTTGTGCGGAATCGTCCTCTCACAGGCGAGGTTGAGTGAAGACGATAGAATGCCGGTTATGAGCAATCCCAACCCTGCGAACGCAGCCAGCCGCCAAGATGACGGCAAAACGTATTTGCAGGGAGTTGAGAATGCTCGATTTTCTGGCGACACACTTTCGACAACGGATACAGCCACTACGGACACGGGCTCCAACAACGGCAGCATTGATTGTGCAACCAATAATAAGGTCGCTCCAACACAAGCTGTCGTTTCAGCAAAGACAGCAGCGCCAACGCATTTCGGTAAATTGTTCGTGTTTTTGCGCTGGGCGCTCGCGGTGGCGGCGTGCCTGTGGATCGCGCTGTGCACTTCACTGGGGCCACTCTACCGGCAATACGAGTTCAACCCCGCGGTTGCCACAATCCGAGCGTTCTCATGGAACAATGCGGCCATCTTTGCCTTTACCTTCGCCGTCTGCCTGCTTGTCATCATCGAACTCGTCCGTTTCGGGCGCGGGCAGTTGCTGATTCCCTATGATTTCGGCATTCGAGCAAAATACAAGGCTTGGCGCGAACGTCGGCAGACCCGTAAGCCAGTAATCGCAAATAAGAAAACCGGCAACACCGATAAACCAGATACTTCTTCCGCTAACGCGTCGCCTAGCGAGACTTTCACCGAAAACGATGCAAAATTAGACAACAGGATCTGGCTACGCACCAGAATCTGGCGACGCATACGGCGCATGGCTTCAAGCATCCGTTCCGGGGCGCATCGCGGCATCATGTTCATCACCGATAAATGGTGGAAAATCGCGCTTATCCTCATCATCGGCTGGCTCTGGATCCCCATCACACTGGTGGCGGCGTTCGGCGCGGATATTCGCAGCCAGTTCCGTGAATTCAGCTGGGCCTGGAACCAATGGACCGGCCTGAAACAGCCATATATCGGCTTCTTCTCCTTCGTTCCGATGGACATCTACCCCACCGCGCACTATCTGTGGCCGAGCAAACCCACCTATCTGACCGACCAACACAACATCGTGCTCACGCTCATCTACGGCGGTGCGGGAACGATTTCGCGCTATTTCACCGGTGCGAACGACTGGGGCATCGCTGTGCTTGCTTCAGGCCAGCTACTGTTCGCCGCGTTCTGCCTGGCCGCCACCGCAAACCGCTTCTTCAATCACCCCTGGCTCAAGCCGCGCAGAAAACTGATTGAATTCCTCTCAGCCCCGACGCCAAAAAAGGACCGCCCCGCTTTAGCGCTGCAGAAAGCCGACGCCGCGAGATTCGTCGGCCCTCTCCCCCGTTTCTTCATCCTCCTGCTTTTCCTGGTCTGCCCGTTGGTGCTGTTTTCGACGATAAGCCTGACGAAATCCCCACTGTTCGCCTTCGCGTTCGTCTGGTGGTTCGGAGTGGGCTACGAAATACTTTGCACCGCTAAATTCCCCGCGCCGTCCTACGACAGAATCGTTCTGCACCTGCGCAAACGCACATTCATCGCGCTGGTTCTTTCGACCATAGTCATGATGATTTCGGCAAAATATGCGCTCTATATCATCCTTTTCGAGCTGATCATTGCTCTAATCGCCGACCACAAACGTTGGAAAACCTACCTTATCGGCATACTGCTGCCGGTCATTCTCTTCCAAGGCGCGGTCGGTCTGGCCGCACGAGACGGTGCCATCATCAACGGCGACCCCATCGAAAGTCACGGCGTCCAGCTGCAGCAAATCGCACGCGTCGCCGTGCTCAACCCAAGCGGGATTCCGCAGGACGCCAGAAACAAACTCTCCTCGATCTTCAACCTCGACCAGATGGCGGAAGCCTATTTCCAGCAGGACGCCGACCCGGTGAAATCGTCAGGAATCCAGACGAAACGGGTCAGCTACCGCTGGCGCACCGTTACCAAAGCGGATATGAAGAATTTCAACGCCGCATGGCTAGAAATAGTCAAGGCCAATCCGCGCATATCTCTGGACGCTTTGCTGGCCAAAAGCTACGGTTATTTCGACATCATGGATCCGCCGTATATCGACATGACCTATTACGTCGTTTACGCAGGCAACGGGAACTTCACCGATTGGATCGGAAACTGGTGCGCCGACTGGCGAAAATCCGTCACCACTTTCGTGAAAAACTGGAGTTCGAAACCCGTGCTTGGCTGGCTCATCCACGGCAATACCTACGTCATCATCACACTGCTTTTGGGCGCGGCAGAAGTCATTCTGCGACGTTGGAAAACGCTGGCCACGCACCTCCCGCTGCTACTTCTGATGGGTGTTATGGTTACTTCGCCGGCCAATAATTTCGAACGCCACATGCTTCCGCTGGTCTTCGTGCTGGGATTTGTGCTCCTCACGTTTTGGCAGGATTCGCGGACGCAGCGCACGCAGGCCCGTCTGCAAAGAGCCGAGGATTCCTCACGTACGTTAAACAAGGCAGATAAACCAGACAAGCACATGGCTTCCAGCTTCTCCGATGAACCGAATATCAGTGTCACTGGTAGCCACGAAGTCGCTGGACTAGAATCATAAGTATGAGCATGCACGACAACGACAACAAAGGTACAGAATCGGCACAGCCAGCCGATTTTCTGAGCCTTGCCGAAGGAGCGGCCGATATCGCGCACCAAGAAAAAACAAGTGGTCAAAGACTTGCCGATGGTGAAAACCAGACACGGCGTATCACCGTCATTGCCGATACGCACGACAACAAAAAAGATGCCGAGCAGACGAAAATCTTCGAAAAACTAGGCAGCCAGGAAAACCTTGAGTCCATCGCCTTCGAGTGCCTGGCCAATGGGATTCACGACAAACGCGTCGTTTCGCTGTTGCACGTGCTGGGTTGGCCGGAAACGTTCAGCTGCTTCGCGGTCGGGGGCGCTGCCGCACTCACTTTTGAAACAGCAAAATCCATCATTGTCAAAGGCGCCCACGACCTCGGCAGCCAATTTTGTCTGGTCGGGCGCAGCAACGGATTGACCATCGGCCTTGTCGTGGTCCAAAGCGCGGCAACGCCGGAAGTAACCTGCACAGCGGTGATGAAGGCATTCGACGTGCAACAACCCGTGTGCCTTGGACCGACTCGGCGTAACGCAACTGGAGCCACGCGAACATTGGGCGCTGTGCTTTCCGCGTTCCACGTGATGCCGGCGATTCACCCACTGCCCAGGCCTGCCCGAGCGGCCGACATGCTGCCCGAACGTGCGCTGGTCGGCGACATCGATGCCATCGATGAGCTTTATCAGACCGTCTATCAGAGTCTCAAAAGCGAGAACGAAAACGACCCGACACTTCAGACCGTTTCCGCGTTCCTCACCTACGGCGGATCGCTTGATGCCACGGGCAAGGCCTTGAACGTGCATCCGAACACCGTACGCTACCGCATCAAGCGCGCCGCCGACGCCACCGGCTGGGACGCTAACGACCCGCGCGATGCCTACGTGCTGCGCACCGCCATCACCATCGGCGCCATCCGAGATTCCGAAAGCCACCTTAACTCCTGAAATCTGTATATTTAAAGCCGCGGAACCGGACCCAGCGAATGGCGTTGGATGACTTCGGCGGGAATAAGGCCGGCACCGTGAGCGTTGGCAGCGAATGTGGTCTCGAGCCCTTCTCCGAGCAAACGCAAGGTCTCGCGCATCGAAGCCGTGCCAAGCCCCTCGAAATCGGGGCGCACCGTCGTCAGCGGCGGCCACATATCGTTGACACCGGTCATGTCGTCGAAACCGACCACGCTCACATCCTGAGGAATACGCAAGCCATGCTCGTGCAGGGCACGGGTGACGCCGATCGCCTGCGCATCGTTGGCGGTGACGATGACGGTGGGCTTCTCAGCGCCGACCGAACCGAGACTTTCCAGCTCGTGGTTCATGCGCGCATAGGCCTCGGAGGAATCCCAGGAATTGCACTGAATCTCACGGGATTCGATGTGATATTGGGTGGCCGCCTTGCGCCAACCGAGCAAACGCGTCACAGCATCGCGCCATTGCACCGGACCGACGAAATAAAGTGCGGAACGGTGCCCGAACCGGGCAATCAGGCGCGCCACCTCATGCATTGCACCCCACTGGTCGATACCAACCAAAGCCGTGCGACCGCGGCCTTCGGCATCCATCAGCCCGCCCGCCCGGCTCATCGAAAGATTGCCGTGTGTGGAGGTAATCAGGACGCGCGGCTCGGGAAGCTTGGTGCGACAGGCCGCCGAAAACATGATATCCGTCGGGGTCAGAAAGATGAAAGCGTCAACGTTCTGTTCCTCGAACGTGCGGCACAGGTTCTCGAACTCACTTTGCGTGCAGCGCGCCTCGTGTACCATGGAGACCATAAGGAAAAGTCCGTGACGGCGCACAATGGTTTCAATGGCACCTATCGCCGAAATCGGGCCGAGGAAATTGAGACCGCCGGCGATGAGGCCGATGGTGCGGGAACGGTGAGAAGCCAGTGTTCTCGCGGAATTGCTGGGGCGATAGCCAAGCACGTCGATGGCATGCTGGACGCGGGTGCGGGTGGCGTCGGAGACTTCGGAGGAATGGTTGATGACGCGCGAAACCGTCTGGTGGCTGACCCCCGCCATTTTGGCTACTTCGAACATTGACGGCCGCTTGCCCGAATTGCGTTGAGCGCTCATTCCTGCCTCCTCTTGCCAGTTCGCGTGCGTTACGCGAAACACACTCCATAGTGAACGTTCACAAGTCTACTCGACCTTGCCTATCGAGGAGGTTTCGGCTCACTTCGCATGTCCTGCTCCAAGCCTTTAGCTATTGGGCCAACGGGACAGAAGCACTTAGACCAAGTGCCAACTGACGCGATGGAGCGAAGTCGGACCATACTTGGCGATAGCGGCACGATGGGCAGCGGAACCGTAGCCCTTGTTGTGCTGCCACTGGTAAGGCGCGTAGTTCGGGTTGCCTTGCGCCAGTGCGACCATCAGCCGGTCTCGCGTCACTTTGGCAATGACCGAAGCGGTAGAAACCAGCGCACAGCTCTGGTCAGCCTTCACCTTGGTGGTCACGTTCGGCAGAATGGGAACTGCAGGCGCGTCAAACGTCCCAGCAGCCTTTGAAATATAGTCATTCGGCCCATCCAAAATCGCACCGACGCGAAGCTGACCTGAGTCGATTTTGAGTTCACGCTCGACCTCGTTGACCGCACGCAGGGACGCGATGCCCAAAGCGTAGGAAATGCCCCACTCGTCGATTTCCTTGTTGCTGGCCTGGCCGACCGCACTAGCCGCGCACCATGAACGCAGGCCCTCGAACATCGCTTCGCGCTTGTGTTCCGTCAACAGTTTGGAATCGGCCACGCCGTCAGGCACATCGAGCCCATCCAGATCGCGAGCCCACACTGCGGCGGCGCCCACCATCACCGGGCCGGCGAGCGCACCGCGCCCCACTTCGTCAAACCCGACAATCAAATCGAAACCTCGCCCAGCCAGCTCGCGTTCCAAATCCAGAGTCGGCGCGACGAAATGGTGAACAGCACGACTTTGCTTCTTAGTAACCGCGCTTTGAGATTCCGGAGTCGCTTTGACGCCCATATACGTTGCCTTTCAGCGATTTTCCATTACTACAACGAGGATACTCCATCATGCCTGAGCCATCTCAAAATCCCATAACGTAATACATAACTATACAGTGACATCATCAGCAGCGAAACCGATATCAAACGCTTATAATCCTATGATTTCGGCACGCCCGGGACAGCGGAGAAAACCTCATGATACGACTTGACAGCCTTGAAATGGCTGAACGGCCAGAAAGTGAACATCGCGACCCCGCTGATGTTGGCCATCGGTACCAACCCGCCGTTGCCGTCGTCGGCATGGTAACGCGAATCGGCAGAATTGGCGCGGTTGTCGCCCATCACGAAAACATTGCCGGCGGTCACCTTGATCTTAAACGCAAAATTGCTGGGCTCGGTGCCGGGCTTGATGTACGAAGTCTCGTCAATCGCCACGCCGTTGACGGTAACCGGCGATCCGCTGCCCTTACACGCCACTACGTCGCCGGGCATGCCGATCAACCTCTTGATAAGGTCGTCGGAGCCGTGGTTGTCAGTTCCGGCGAGCCAGTGCGCTGGGTCTTTGAAAACGATGACATCGCCACGTTTGAGCTTGTTCATCGGCCGCGCGAGACGGTTGGTGACCAGGCGATCGCCGATTTGGATGGTGTCTTCCATGGAGCCGGAAGGAATCTCATAAACGCCGATGATAAATACCCGCAGCAGCACCAAGACCAGCACGAACACCGCAAACGGCACCACAAAGCTCAAGAGATCGTGGAATGTATAGCTCTCAGATTCCGGGTCAGCATGTTCCGGATTGGCGTAAAGATTGCGCGGCTTGGGCTCTTGGCTTACCCCGTAATCCGCGACCGCGATGATATGCGAATCCGTCTCGCGCCGCTTATCATCACGCGTATCGTCTCCCGCCATCCGGGCCTCCCGCCATATTCATATCCCTGCCGCCCCAAACGGCAATCCAACGATAACTGAAAACCATCATAGTATGCAGCACCGTACAGAGATGTCATGCATTACGACATATGCGACCGAATCACTGAATAAAGCAAAACGGCGGCCGGAATTGAATCCCGACTGCCGTATAGCACATAGCGTTTAGGCTTGCATTCACGCCTTGGCGCTGTTGTCCTGACGCTCGGTGATACGAGCGGCCTTGCCACGCAGGGCACGCAGGTAGTAGAGCTTGGCGCGACGAACGCGGCCGTGACGCAGTACCTTGATGGAATCGATCGACGGGGAGTGCAGCGGGAAGCGGCGCTCAACGCCGCAACCGAAGCTGACCTTGCGGACGATGAACGTCTCGCGCAGGCCCGCGCCCGAACGCGCGATCACCACGCCGGTGAACGCCTGAAGACGGGAGTTGTTACCTTCCTGAATCTTGACGTTGACCTCGACGGTGTCGCCGGGACGGAACTCCGGGATAGAATCCGAGGACTTCATGTGCTTGGCATCAAATGCCTCAATAGCGTTAACCATTGTTTCACCTGTCGCTGCCGCATATCAGCGTACATGTCAGGGGCGGCGCCGCACTTTCGTGCCCAGCGGCTGATGGAGCCGAACGCGCCCACTATCGTATTCCGCCGAAACCCGGCGGAATGTTGCCGATTCGCCATAGCAGTTGCATCCGAACCAACAGAAGCAACCACAAGGCTGAACCCAGATGAAGAAGCGAACCCATGCGGCAGCCCGCCTCTTGGCATAACAAACTTTTATTTTAGCGAAATACGGCGACACTTGCGCAAACACCTGCACCACAAACCGAAACGATAAATATAATGGATATTTTCTCGAAACAAACCAATTTGACAAGCCGCGTCGAGGCCCTTATTTTAGGGGCGGTAATAATTTTCGTGCACGGCACACCGAGTCGAAGGAGGTGGGGATCATGGCTGACGATCTTCCTAGTAGTATCAACGATCTGCATCATTTGTGCAGCTGTGCGCAACCTCATCTCGACACGATGACTCGGCGCTGGATGTAAATCTCACCTTCTGTTTTTAGCCCGTCACGCTACGAGCGTAAGACAGCGTGAAACGATTCTTCCAACACGCAGATGATTCCGCTTTCGAGATTCCATTTCAATTCAATCAACGTATCTATAGCGCCGCAAACCCACGGATATCGCAGGATATAACGGCATCAAGGATTTACGATTCACAACTGAAAGTCTGCACCTGACCGCTTCAAACCGGAGTGGCAATTGCAGGAATCGTAAATTTCTGATGCTTGCTATGCTGCTGTCTGTCATTTGATTTTTAAAGCCACTCAGCTTCGACCCGAAATCCCGATAAACGCTGCAACCGCAACAAAACTTCCACTGGAAATTCGCGAGCGCCACGATACACCGTTCATGAGGAATCATCATGACCAACTTCTCCTTCAATTTCAACCGCGCCGCGCCTGCAACATCTGACGCGGGCCGCAACACCAGCTTCACCAAGCGCGTGGTCTCGGACTGTGTAGTGGCCGTCGGCATCCTCGCCATCTTCGGCCTGATCGCCTGGGTCCTACCCGCCATCAACGCGCCGGTAGGGCCGAAAGGCATCCCCTCCACCGTCTCTACCGACCCTCGCAACCTGCCCTACTACGCGCTGCGCTCCGTCTTCCGCATGGCCATCGCCCTGTTCTTCTCGCTGGTGTTCACCTTCGTCTACGGACTGGCGGCGGCCCGCTCGCGTCGGCTCGGCAAGGTGCTCATCCCGCTGCTCGACATCCTGCAGTCCGTGCCGATTCTGGGCTTCCTCTCAGCGACCGTGACCATCTGGCTCGCACTCTTCCCCGGCTCGATGATGGGCGTGGAGGCCGCGTCGATTTTCGCCATCTTCACCTCGCAGGCCTGGAACATGACCTTCTCCTTCTACCGTTCGCTTGAAAGCGAACCCAAGGAACTCGACGAGGCAGCACGCAATCTCCGGCTTTCGCACTGGCAGCGCTTCTGGGTGCTTGACGTACCCAATTCCATGATTCCGCTCTTGTGGAACATGATGATGAGTGTCGGCGGCGGCTGGTTCTTCCTGACCGCCTCCGAGATGATTTCGGTCAACAACCGCACCTACGCGCTGCCCGGCATCGGCAGCTACGTCGAGGCCGCGGCCAAAGAGGAAAATCCCGGCAAGATCGGCTGGGCCATTTTGACCATGGTCATCGTCGTGCTCGCCATCGATCTTCTCGTCTGGAAGCCGCTCACCGCGTGGGCCGAAAAGTTCCGCATCACGCAAAGCGAGTCGAGCGAACCCAAGCGTAGCGCCGTTCTGACGCTCATCCGTCAATCGCATATCGACGATTTCATCGCCCGCCTCTTCCGCCCAATTGGCGAATTTTTGAATTGGATCACCCGACCGCTCGGCCGCACCGGCTCGAAGTGGGGCACCAAGCCTAACCGTCGTCGCGCAGGTGACGTCGTATTCGGCGTCATCGTTGGCATCGCTGTCATCGCCGGGGCCGCGGAGCTGATCGTCACCATCATGAAAACGACAGGCTTGGGCGAGCTCGGACGAGCCTTCGGACTCGGTGGCATCACCTTCCTGCGCGTGGCACTGCTGACGGTGGTCTGCTCGGTAATCTGGGTGCCGCTCGGAGCCATCATCGGCATGAACCCGAAGATCTCACGCCTCGTCCAGCCGCTGGTACAGGTGTTGGCAAGCTTCCCCGCCAATTTCATCTTCCCGTTTGTGGTCATGGTCTTCGTCGCCTGCGGCATCGACATCAACTGGGGCTCGATCCTCCTGATGGCACTGGGCACGCAATGGTACATCCTCTTCAACGTCATCGCCGGCGCGTCCGCCATTCCCGACGACCTCGTAGAAATGACCAAGAACTTCCACATCACCGGATGGATGAAATGGAAAACGCTCATCCTCCCGGCGGTCTTCGGCTCGTGGGTCACCGGCGGCATCACCGCTGCGGGCGGCGCTTGGAACGCCTCCATCGTCTCGGAAATCGTCAGCTATGGCCGCCACACGCTCGTCGCCAAAGGTCTCGGTTCCTATATCGCCGAAGCCACCGCACATGCCGAGGGTATGAAGACCATCATCGGCGTGGCCGTCATGGCCATCTTCGTGGTCGCCGTCAACCGCCTCTTCTGGAACCCACTGCAGCGCCTCGCCGACCGCCGTTTCGTCGTCGGATGAAACCCATCATCATCTATCAATATCGAAATATCTCAATACCGAATTAAAGGAAGTCACGATGAACTTCAACAAGCTTTACAAGACCGTCGCCAGCGGTACGGAAACCGGAACCGCCGCTACAACCCGCACCCGTGGCCGTCACAATCCGAAATATGCCGACCTTGACGCCAACGGCACCCACACCGTCATCGAGGCCAGCCACATCAGCCAGAGCTTCACCTCTGAAAAAGGCAATGAGACCACCGTCCTCGACGATATCTCCTTCAACCTTCATGAAGGCGAAATCGTTGCCATCCTGGGCCGCAGCGGCGCCGGCAAGTCCACCTTCCTGCGCATTCTGGCCGGGCTCATCCAGCCGACCAGCGGCAAGGTCTCCTACCGCGGCAAGGAACTCGACGGGCCGAACCCCGGGGTCGCACTCGTCTTCCAGACTTTTGCGCTTATGCCCTGGCTTACCGTCGAAGACAACGTCGAGCTCGGACTCGAGGCACGCGGGGTGCCGCGCGAGGAACGCCACAAGCGCGCGCTCGAGGCCATCGACGCCATTGGTCTTGACGGCTTCGAATCCGCCTACCCGAAGGAACTTTCCGGCGGCATGAAGCAGCGCATCGGCATCGCTCGCGCACTCGTGCTACGCCCGGATGCCCTGTTTATGGATGAGCCGTTCAGCGCGCTTGATGTGCTCACTGCAGAAAACCTGCGTCAGGAAGTGCTGAAACTTTGGAACAACAACCAAAGTGGTATCAAGTCCATTCTGATTGTCACGCACAACATCGAAGAGGCCGTGCAGATGGCTGACCGCGTGGTCGTGCTTGGATCGCACCCCGGCCATCTCATCGCGCAGGTTCCAGTCAACCTGCCGCGTCCGCGCGACAAGCACTCCCCCGAGTTCGAGGCGATGGTCGACAAGCTCTACGCTATCCTGACCGGCCAGGAATCGCAGCGCAGCCGCCAAATTGCCCAGAAGAAAGCCGAAAACGCTTCGGCTGCCACTTCGACTGAGGCACAGAACTCGGCAAAAGACAGCGCCCAGACGTCTTCATCCAAATCTGATAACGACAACAAATCAGCCAATTCAAGTAAATCGACCGATAGCCGAGGCAATGGCAAAGGTTCAGGCCAGACATCCGGCGCGGTCAATGACCATGCCGCCGCACAGGCCAAAGCCAACGAAAAGCTGACAGCGCACGAGAACGACACCAAGGTCAAAGACAACAACGCACGCACCGAGCTGCTACCAAACGCCACTCCCGGCGGGCTTGCCGGCCTGCTCGACGTGGTCTCGAATTATCAAGGCGGAGTAGACCTCGCAGACCTTGCGGCTGACCTCTCCTTCGAAGTCGACGACCTCTTCCCGCTCATTGACGCCGGCACGATGCTGGGGCTCTTGACCGTCAACAACGGCCATTGCACCATCACCCGCGAAGGCGACCGTTGGTGCCACGCCGACGTGCTCGAGGCCAAGAAGCTCTTCGCCCAGCTCATCATGGACCACGCCCCGCTGGTACGCACCATCGACCGGGCGCTGCGCAACCACCCGGACCGCGGCCTGCGCGGCGAGCTGATCCTCGATCTGTTGCGTAGCCAGCACACCGATGAGGAGGCGCAGCAACAGTTCGACATTGCCGTGACCTGGGGCCGCTACGGTGAGCTCTTCGACTACGACGCCGACGACGACCAGCTCACCCTGGACGAGGCCAACAAGTAGACCATCTAGTTGTCGGCCAGTCACTCGCCAACTGAGAACTATCAACCACTGGCCGCACGAAACCAGTGAGAAAAGCACCAAAATCGGTCCAAAAAAGCGCTTTTCTCACTGAAATGAACCACTACTGAGAAGAAAAGCACCTTTTGGGGCTAATTTTGGTGCTTTTCGCACTGGTTAGGCGGGTAGAAGAGCTATGAACACAGGCGTACTAGCGCCCGCCGAAGCTGCCACCGCCGGAACCGCCGTCCGAGCCGCCGAAGCTGCCACCGCCGCCGCCAAAACCACCGGCGGAGCTGAAGCTGCTGTCCATACTTGAGAAGCCGGAGCTCAACTGTCCGCCGAGGTCGGCAAGACTGCCGAGATTGAGGTCCACGTTCGAATAGCCCTGCACATCGTGGCTCGCCGGGTAGAGCGGCCAGTAAAGGAGACTCTCGGAAGCGTTGGAATCGAGCCAATTCCCATCGCCTAACTGCGGCCAAAGCTTAGTCATGTCGTCTGTCAGCTTGTCGCTGATGCCGAACGCGGTGGCGTAGATAAGGTACTGATCCCAAAGCTTCAGATCCTGCGGCTCGCTTCCCTTGAAATCGCCGAAATCAAGGAGATATTTGCGCAGACCGAGAAGCTGGGCGGCAAGCGTGTTGCCTTTGCCGGTCAGCATGACCTTCTGCAACAGCAATATCTCGACAATCAACACGAACGCCACGGGCAGGAAAATCCTCAGCATCCTGACGATATCGCCGTGCAAATACACCGCTTCAGGGCCGAAAAGCCTGATGGCGGTAAGTGGATTGCCCATAAAAATCATATAGAGATAGATGAAGCCAAGCACACCGGCCGCGAGCAGGATGCCCTCGAAGGCCGTATACACCGTCGACGTGCCGGTAAGCTTCATCGCGTGGTATTCGGCTTCCACCTTGTGATCGAAATTCGACTCGCGGCTGGCACCTTCCGACCAATTCGAGAGCTTATCGTGGACATCCTCGAAATCGAACACGTCGGAGCCGAGCCTCTGTCCCATCGCCTGCAAAAGCTTCATCAACGCAATCTCCGGGCTGGTGAGTGTACCGACCACCGAATCGTTTGAATTCGAGGCACAATCCGGCGCGTTTGTTACGCTCGGAGCGTTTGCCACGTTGGCCGCATTGTACGCGGCATTCGTCCCTTTTGTCCCTTTCGGCACCTCAACCAACAACACGATGGTGCTCGTCTTCTTGCGTCCGCCGATGCCGGTGGTCTTCCTGACGGTGTCGACCAAGCCTCCTTTCTGCTTGCCGAGCCTCTTGTCGAGCGGTTCCTTTCGACTCGGGTCGCTGCTGTGCCGAGCGTAGGGTTTGCCGATCACTCCGACAGGCTGCCCGTCGAATTCACCGGCCGCGCCACGCCGCATCCGATCGCCGATCTCTTCATCGGTGACATGGGCCCAGTCAATGCCCGCGTACCATTGGGATTCGCCCGGATAGATGGCGATGGCCTTCTTGCTTTGTAAAGAGAGCATGGTCGCGGCAAGCTGGCGCGAATCAAGCTTCCAATCGCCTTGGGCCCCTTGCATTTCGTCAAGGAATTGGGCCGCCGCACTTGCACTGATCTTCGGAATGTCGCGATAATAGTCGACCGGCCCGTGATAGCTGCCCTTGCGATTGGTATAGACCACGAACGCCACGCCGACGATCATAACGACGACTTCGAGGATAATGAACGGCAGATAAATGTCACAATGCTCCCGAGGCTCCTGCGGGGAGTTGATGTCGGAGGATTTCTCTTCGTCGCGTTCTTGGTCAATCACCTTCTGTTTTTGCGTGCCATGAAGGCGATGCCGCACCTGGCCCATGACCGACGAAGGGTATATCGTCACCAAATCGATATGTCTGCCCGGCACGACCTGGTAGGCATCGGCCGAAAGCGTGCCGTCAGGATTGGGATAGACCGAACCGTTGCCATCGTAATGCAACCATTCCTTGGTGTCATTTTCCTCGACCCCATTGGGGAACGTGACGGTGGCATCGAAATTCCGAATCGGCGCGCCGTTGGTCTTGCCCACCGGCTCCCATTTGAGGTAGGCCACGTCATCGTAGACCTGCACCACGTCCTTGAAGGTCATGTCGATATCGAATTTTATCGAACTTGCGTAATCTGTAGAAGGTATATTCCATCCGATTTCGATAGTGTCTTTATCACCGGCTTGCGTACCCGCCGTCGCACCGGTCTTGTTACCTGCAGTTGCGCCCGACGTAGCGGCCGAACCAAGCGATTGTACATATTGGTCGTCGTTCATCGCGACCGGAAGATAGGGCGTGTGGTCAGTACCCTTCTCACCACCGACATCCTCCGCGTACCACTGGTTGGCATGGCTTTTATCCCAATTGGGATCGGTGATGTCGCCGCTGGTGCCGTGCGCATACTCCTGCCCGTTGCTTGCATTTTTCACGGATACGTCGATGATGTCGCTTAAAGGACCTTTCGCTCTGTCGGTACGGTTGAGCGTATAGCGCTGATAGAGCTGACGCCACGGCTTGGTCTTGTTGCCCTTGCCCTGCCGCGCGTTAAGCTCCATATCGATGTGCTCAACCACACGCAAATCGCCGTTAGGCAACACTTTCACGTCATCGTCAAGCGAATTATAGATCAGGTCGCCCTTCATCGCGTTGAAATCCGACCGATACGGAACATATGGCTGCACGCGCGATCCACAGGCCACCGCAAACAGCGCAACCATGGCCGTAAGTACCAAAGCCGCGAACAATACCTTGGCAATCCGCTTTGGATTGAGGCTCTTCCCGTTCATCGTTATCTCTTCCGCGCTTTTCTCATGATTTCGACAATACCTAATATATCGTGATATAAAAATATGCGCGACATCAACAGCAACATTGTCTTATTGCATAAACACAATCGCCGATTACGCCGGAAATATTACATACCTCAAAATCACCAGAATCAAACTAACGACCAACGCGCATACTTATGCTTTGGCCATTAAAGGTACCATGGTTTACCAACGGACGGCGGACACCATAAAATCTCTAATCAGTTGCAGATCTCTAGATTTTCACCTTTCGAAACCACGTCGCGCCTAGTTTCAGAACTTGACCTGCGGGACCTGCTTTTCGGCCTCGGGAACCTGGAAATACTGGGCCTGATTGAAGTGGAACATACCGGCGATGATATTCGACGGGAAAGTTTCGATGCTGGTGTTGAGCTTCTGGACGACGTCGTTGTAGAACTGACGGGCGTAGGCAATTTTCTGCTCGAGATCAGAGAGCTGCTCCTGCAACTGCAGGAAATTCTGGTTGGCTTTGAGGTCGGGATAGGCTTCGGCGGTGGCCTGCAGGGCCATCAAGGCGTTGCTCAGAGTCGATTCGGCCTGGGCTCTGTCAGCAGCTGTGGCGGAAGTGCTGCCGGCCGCCTTGACAGCATTGGCGCGCGCCTCGGTCACGTTCTGGAAGACCTGCGATTCGTGGGTCGCATATCCTTTGACGGTCTCGACCAGATTCGGCACCAGATCGGTGCGCCGCTTGAGCTGCACGTCAATCTGCGAGAAACCATTCTGCACACGGTTGCGCAGCGTGACCAGATGGTTATACGCCACCACGCCCCACACCACAATGATGACGACGATGGCCAATATGACCAGCAATACGGTTGTAGTCACACTCATATATTCTCTCTTCTCATCTTGGAATCATCCGAAATCAGAGTCTCTCGGACCCACTTTGTACGATTCGCCCGATTCCGGTCGGTTAAACGATATTATTCCACACTCACACGATACTGATATTTGACATCTCATGACAGCAAGCGTCGCTGACCACGCAGCTAACGACAGTTCATGTAAACAGTGAGAAAAGCACCTTTTCAAAGCATTTTTAGCGCTTTTCTCACTGGTTATGGCAGCAGAGGGCAAATATATGCGACACTCACCGACCGCCGAACGAACCACCACCGGAACCACCGCCAGAGCCTCCGAAGCTACCGCCACCGCCTCCGCCAGCGCTGATGCCAAAGCCGCCTCCGGAACCGTCGTCGGAACCGTCACCATTGTTCGAGAAGGCCGAGATTCTGGAACACGTAGCCTGAATATCCGAAAAACCGGAAGCGAATTGCGAACCCAGATCACCGAGCCCACTGCCATATGCTGTGTTCGCCGCATCAGCGAAGCCGATAGAGTACCGATACGTCAGCGAATCATTAGAATCGTCGCTGAACTGGACGTTTTGAGGCACCTCAGTGAAAGCCTTCGAAAGCTCTTTGACCAACCGTTTGCTGATACCGAACGCGGTCGCGTATACCAGATATCTGTCCCACAAGACCAGGTCCGGAATGTCACGATTCACGAAATTGCTGAAATCCTCCAGATATTTCCTGAACCCGAGAATCCATGCCGCAGCCTGTTGGCCAGAACCGATGAGTTCCTGATTCTGCATCAGCGAAATCGCCAAAACGAAGAAGAACATCAGCGGGATGCCGAACATCACCATCCAAGCGATACCTCCATAGACCACCAAAGCGAGGTTGCCGATGAAAGCGACGACAACCAGCGCCACCGTGATGGCAGTGAAGAGAAGATATTGCCATTGGAATCCAGTCACTTGCATCTGATCGAACTCGGCGTCGGCGGCATCGTCAAAGCGCTGCTTTGCGGCAATGCCACCACTCCATTCCTTTATACAATCGTTGAGCTGCGACAGATCGAAGACCTTCGCACCAAGTTGCACAGCAGCACTGGTCAGGAAGTCAAGCAACGCGCGTTCGGAACCAGCCAATTCGGGCTGAGCCGAGCTGTCCGCGTACGCCAATGGAAGAATCTTGACGACGCCCGTGGCTTTCCCGGAACGAGGATGATTTTGGTCTTTGACCGCCGCATCGATCTGCTGGGCGCTGGCCGCGGTCATATCGATGCCCTCATACCATTGCATCCTACCGGGGTAAAGGGCGATGAGTTTCTTGCTGGCCAGTGAAAGCAAGGTCGCCGACATACGACGCGAACGCATGGCGTGATTGCCCATCGGCTCAAGCACACCCATCAATTTCGCGGCCGCGGCAGGGCTGATCGGAGGTATATCGCGGAAATAATCCACAGTTCCACGGTAACGAATCTTCCGGTTGTTGTATATCACCATGGCAACGGCCACCGCCATGGCAACCAACGCGAGCGCCACCGCGCCTTTCAGCTCATCGTCACGTTTCTGCAACTGACGCTGATAGTTCTCGGCCTCAATCCGCTCATCGTTCAAAACCATGTCTTTCATGTCGATGTTGTCAGGCAGCTTCACCAAAGGCTGCTTCATTCCCTGCACGCCGAACATCGACACCAAATCCACATGCTGATGAGCCTTTACGTATTTTGCGGAAAAATCGACGCCGTGGTTGGCGCTTTTATGCACGCTGCCGTTACCATCGTAATGCAGCCACTGCCAGGTCTGGCCACTTGCGGCACTCTTGGGAAGCGAAACATGGCCTTGAAGAGAATCAATGGGAATCTCGTTGTCATCGCCCACAGGTTCCCATTGCATATAAGAGACGTCGTCATAGACCGATACCACACCCTTGAAGGTCATGGAAATATCGAATCGCAGACTGTCCGCACTTTCGGTGGCAGGAATATTCCAGCCTATTTCGACAGTATGCCCGCTGGCGTCATCTTGGGCTTTGTTGTCATTGGCTGCCGGGTCATCGGCGGCGGTTTCGCCCTTGGCCGCCGGGGCATAGTCACGGTCATTATCGGAAGTATCCATGGCGTACCACGTGCCCGCGTAATCGTCGTCCCAACTGTCGTCATCCAACGCCTTGGTCGATTTGGCGGTACCGAGCCGGTAGGTCTTGCCATGGCTGATGTCTTTGACGGACACATCGATGATTGCCGTGAGTTTGGTATCATTGATCTTGTATTGCTGGAACAGTTGCCTCCAAGGCTTGCCATTTGGCCGCTGGTTGAGCTTCATGTCGATGTGCTCGGTGAATCGCAAGTCCCCATCCGTAGATACCGACGCATCATATTTCAAAGAACGATACGACATATCCTGCCGGAACGTACCGCCTTGCGCCGCACCCCATATGACGCCCAAGGCCAGCACCAGCGTAACCACCAAGGATATGGCAACAGCTCTCGCCACTCTTCTCAAACTCAGCATTGCCCAACCCGTCCATCTCGAAGGCGTTTTACCGCTTTCAGAAAACTATCAATCTTAGATAATCATTGCTATCAAATAATACCTGTCAGCCGTCTATACACCAAAAGGCCAATCGTATATCAGACGGGCCGGCGTTTTCATTACGAATTGCACGTTACCGAAAAACACCCCATCTGCAGCTTCATCCATCTCGTGAAAACCAGCAAAGAATTCCCCAAAGCGCTTCGGACCAATGCAGCAGACGCTCAGCGCCCGCCGAAGCTGCCGCCGCCGGAACCGCCACCCGAACCGCCGAAGCTGCCGCCGGCGCCACCACCCGAACCGATCGAAATGGCGAACGAGGATTCCAAAGTATCCATGCCGTTGCTGATGCCGGCAGCCAGATCGCTGAATTGAGCGGTCAACGACGAATCGGAGCCCAACCCCGTTGAAGCGCCAAGATCGTATGGATACCAATACCAATAACGCAAGGAATCATCGCTCTCATCACCGAGCCATGAGAACAACCCACCGAAGCGTTGCATCTGATGATCGGATAACCCCAATGCGTTGGCATAAATGTAATACTCGTCGAACTTGTCCGACGACAACGCAGTGAGAGGGGCTGACGCAGCGGTTGAGGCTGTGCCTGAAGACGCAGCATTCGAGGCCGTTTCTGAAACGTTCGAGGCCGTGCCTGAAGGCACAGTGAAAGTGGAACTCGAGGCCGGGACAGAAACGGCAGGAGAAGACGCCGCCGAGGATACTACCGATGCCGAAACCGAAGCTGAATCCCGATCTGAAACCTTCCGTTCACTGCCGTCAACGTTGTCACCGCCGCTCGAAAGATACGCCTTAAAGCCCAGCATCGGCGTGACCAGCCGCATCCCCCTGCGAGTGAGCCCGCGATATCGCAGTAATTTAAACAGAAGGATGAGCAGGAAAATCACCGGTGCACCGAGCAGCAGCGAAACTCCCCACTGCCCATGCAGCTGATCGCAGACATGCCCGTAATCGTCGGTACCGGTGCCGATCTTGCTGAACGCAAGCCCTTGAGCCCACAGCGCCCCCACTACTCCGGCGGTCACAATCGCCGCGGCAGCCGCAAAGCCGAGCAACAGCGGGGTGACCACCCAAAGTTTCAGATATTCGTAATCGGCGGTCCAGTTGAAGACGGTTTGCAGCCATTCGACCTTCCACCAGCCGTCCAACTCATGGGCAACAGTACGAAAATCGAAAATCGGAGTGTCCAGTTTCAGTGACATAGCCTTCAGCAAATTAAGCAATGCCCGTTCGGTAGCGGTGAGACTGTGAATCTGGTCAACATTTTCGGCAAACGCGGCCGGCAACAACACCACCGTAGAAGTCGGTTTGCCGTGCTTCTTATATTCCGCGGCTTCGGCGAGAATTTCCTGCTCCGCCTCCTTGCCCTCGGCGACTCCTCGAGCCTTGGCACGCTTAACATATGCTTCATCTCGCGATTCCTCGATTTCCCTTTCCGCCTTTTCGCTCTCACTTTCTTCAGACGGCTGGAACGCGACATCACCTCTTTCCTGCGCCTCGCTCACTTCACGAAGCCGCTGCGAAATCTCTTCGTCGCTGGCTCGCGAAAGATCGATTCCGCGGAACCACTTTGCTTGGCCTGGATAGACCGAAATGACGCCTTTGGCGACCAACGAAAGCAACGTGGAACTCATCTGGCGAGATCGATAATCGTGGGAATATTCGCCCCAATCGAGAAAGTCACTGAACTTCGCGGCGCATGCAGGTGTCATGTCGGGGATGGCCTGCGACTGTGGCACCTGTTCCAGGGATTTCACGGTTTTTCTCTGTCCGGCTTTCTTCTGAGCGGCTTTCTTCCAACGTCTCGAACCCGCCTTGGCATGGCTGGGACGTTGTTCCTCCGGATAGTAAGCCCGCCAATTGGTAACGATCACGGCAAGCAACGCGAACAGCAGCACCGCGCCTTCGTCGATTACATATTGCAGAATCACCTTGCGACGCATGGCAACATCCACTCCGGCATTCTGCCGCTCCGCACGTTCGCGCCTGATCACCGCGTCCTTGCCGTCTTTTTTGATGCGATACGCCACGCTTTTATTCATTGACGAGGCCGAAAACATCGAGACAAGATCTATATGCTCGCTCGAAGGCACGTTTTGCGCCTGCATCGTCAGTTCCCGGCTTCCAGACTTGACGACAGAACCTTTGCCCGCATAATGCATCCATTGCCGGGTATCCGCGCTGTTCACGCCTTTGGGCAGGGTGACCTTCGCATGGAAATCGTCAACCGGCACGCCGTTGGTGTCACCAAGCGGCTCCCACTTGAAGTAGGCGACGTCGTTGTAGACCTTCACCACATCCTTGAATGTCATGGAGATATCGAATTTGAGGCTTTCCGCCGAACGCGTTGCGGGGATATTCCAACCGATTTCCACCGTGTCGCCGGACTTGCCCATACTCGCCGACGCGCCGTTTTCATCGAGCAATGGGCTCAACGCGGCCTGCGCTTGAGGTCCTTCCGCACCGCTTTTCTTCGCCGGGTTCAATTCCGCCATTTTCTGCCCGTATTGGCTGTCGTTCATATTGGCCGGAAGGTATTCGTCACCTTCATTATCGTTCGCGGAGGCCAAAGCGGTCGCATACCATTGACCCGCATATCTCATGTTCCAATTGAGATTGTCAAGATCACGCGTGGCCATACTGCTGCCATGCCGGTACCTCTGCCCAGTCGAAACATTGGTGACCGACACGTCGGTGATAGCGCTGAGCACACCGTCACTGTTCGCACCATGGTGAAGCGTATAGCGTTGGAACACCTGCCGCCATAATTTGCCGCCGGCACGCTTGCCCAATTTCATATCGACATGTTCGGTGATTCGTAGGTCGCCGTCGGGCCGCACCGTAGCATCATAGTCAAGGGAACGATAGGTCATATCGGCACGGTGAAAACCGATATCACCGGACTGAAAACCGCAGAAAGCGAAAAACACGATGACGACGGCCGTGCCGACCAGCGCCGATACAGCGGCCCTGCCAATCCGTCCAGGATTCAGACCTTGACCCAGCTTCATGGATTCCCCTCACCCAATACCACGAATGCACCAACACCGTGCCATCCGCAGCGTCTCTTCGTGGCCTCCATACTATCAAGCCGAAAGTACGCACGAGGTAAGCCACTGCGCCGAAAAGCACCTTTTCAAGCCATTTTTCGTGCTTTTCGTCGCATTAGCCCACAAAACCAGTGAGAAAAGCACTAAAAAGTGGCCATAAGGATGCTTTTCTCACTGAAATGGATCTTGACTGAGGCGAAAAGCACCTTTCCCGAGGCATTTCGGTGCTTTTCGCACTGGTTTCGCGCGATCTTCTTATACACCACAACAAAATGGGCACCCGTCTTGGCGATGGGTGCCCATTTCAGCGGTTAGTGGCGGCTAGTCCGCAACCAGCAACCTTGCGGCTCGCTTACTTACGATGCGCGCGGTAGAAGCGGATGAGGCTCTGCGTGGAAGCGTCCTGCTGCGCCAGAGCGTTGTCATCCTGCGAGATCGCCGGGGTGATCTGGCGGGCGAGCTGCTTGCCGAGCTCGACGCCCCACTGGTCGAAGGAATCGATGCCCCAGACAGTGCCCTCGGTGAAGGTGATGTGCTCGTAGAGCGCAATGAGCTCACCGAGCGAGAACGGGGTCAGCGCGTCGCCGAAGATCGAGGTGGTCGGGCGGTTGCCGGAGAAGACACGGGCCGGGACGATGGCCTCGGGCGTGCCCTCGGCGCGAACCTCATCGGCGGTCTTGCCGAACGCGAGCGCCTTGGTCTGTGCCAGGTAGTTGCCGAGGAAGAGCTCGTGCACGTCCTGGTCGCCGTCCTTGGCCGGGTTCGGAGTGTTGGCGAAGGCGATGAAATCAGCCGGGATGAGCTGCGTACCCTGATGGATCAGCTGGTAGAACGCGTGCTGGCCGTTGGTGCCGGGCTCGCCCCAGAAGACCTCGCCGGTGTCGGTGGTCACCGGGGTGCCGTCCCAGCGCACGGACTTGCCGTTGGACTCCATGGTGAGCTGCTGCAGATAGGCCGGGAAGCGGTGCAGATACTGGTCGTAAGGCAGCACGGCGTGGGTCGCGGCCTTGAAGAAGTTGCGATACCAGACGTTGAGCATGCCCATCATCACGATGACGTTCTTCTCAAGCGGGGTGTTGGCGAAGTACTCGTCCATCTCGTGGAAGCCGGCAAGGAACTCCTCGAAGCGCTTCGGCCCGAAGACTACGGCCAGCGAGGTGCCGACCGCGGAATCGACGGAATAACGGCCGCCAACCCAGTTCCAGAAGCCGAAGGCATTCTGCGGATCGATGCCGAATTCCTCGACGCCCTTGAGATTGGTGGAGACGGCGACGAAGTGCTTGCGGATAGCCTCGGCGCGCTTGGCGTCGGAGCCGTCGATGGCACCGGAAGCCTTGAGGCTGTTCAAGAGCCAGGTGCGTGCCTCACGCGCGTTAGTCAGGGTCTCGAGGGTGGTGAAGGTCTTGGAGACGATGATGAACATCGTGGTCTCGGGGTCGAGGTCCTTCGTCTTCTCGGTGATATCGTTGGGGTCGATGTTGGAGACGTAACGGGCGGAGATGCCAGCGTCAGCATACGGCTTCAGAGCCTCATAGACCATGACGGGACCCAGGTCGGAACCACCGATGCCGATGTTGACGACGGTCTTAATCTTTTTGCCGGTAACTCCGCGCCATTCGCCGCTGCGCACCTTGTCGGCGAACGCGTAAATCTTGTCGAGCGTGGTGTGCACGTCCTTGACCACGTCCT
Organism: Bifidobacterium sp. ESL0769; assembly: GCF_029395495.1. Classification (NCBI taxonomy): domain Bacteria; kingdom Bacillati; phylum Actinomycetota; class Actinomycetes; order Bifidobacteriales; family Bifidobacteriaceae; genus Bifidobacterium; species Bifidobacterium sp. ESL0769. Next base: position 1,988,342 of record NZ_CP113918.1, read on the forward strand.
GGCCGTCGACGATGAGCTTGCCTTCGTCGGACTTCGGGCGGCGCAACGCGGTGTGCAGCACGGCGCGGTCTTCAGTGTTGTTGATGTGAACGCCCTCATACATGGCCTTGCGACGATCCTCAAGATGCACGGCCTTGGCGAGATTGGCGAAAAGCTTGAGCGTTTCAGGCTGGATAAGGTTCTTGGAAAGGTCGAAGTGCAAGTCGCCGGCGTCAAAGCTCAGTTCCTCAACACGGTTGGGCTCCTCGGCGAACCACTTCTTGAGATCGATGCCCTCGCTCTTCAATTCGTCGAAATGCTTTTGCAGCGCTGCCCATTCCGGGGTCTTCGTGGCGTCGATAGGAGGATTGATGGCCATAATTCTTAAGGTCCTTTCATCACGTGCCGCGGGGGTTTCGTGGCCTCGTCTGTCTTTTCCTCAAGGCACTGTTCCCGCCGCTTGCTACGCATACCAATTTACTCACAAAAGCGGACACAACAGCACAAAAAGCGTCGCGCGAGTCAACGTTGACATAGCATGATATTTGATATCAAACCGGCGCAATTCGAACGATTTTAGAGTCTTTGAATTAACGTCAAAAGGAAAGAGAACGTTCACATCTCGAAGCGTTTGCAACATTACATCATTTATAATGCTTAGGTTCTGCTCTACAACATGCAGGTTCAACGCGAGGTAACGGCTTCCTTCGATTCAGCCTTGGATTTCGCCGCAGCAGCTTCTTCAGCCTTGATGATGGCATCCATCTTGATTTCGGCCTCGGTCTCGCTCATCCCTGTTGCCTCTTTGAGCTTATCGATGCGATCGCGAAACGCAATAGCACAATCTAACGCTTTCTGCTCCTCCGCAGTGAAATCACGAATCTTGATCCATGGCCCCCATCCACCATCATCAATACCTTCCTCGGCCTCGTACGTCCACCTGTCAAGCGTTTCCTGCGTAATGCCAAGACTCTCGCAGAGTTCCTTGTCTTCCATTGCCGCACGTTCTTTATCGTCCATTTCCATATCGACCTCCTTTCAATAGGCCCAGTTCTTTCAGTATAGCTTTCGTCGGCGGCGTCTTCGCATGAAAGATTTCCCAATGTCCATCTTGACTTTTTGAAAAAACTAATTCCAACAATCTTCCTTCGCCATCGACGCCGATGGCAGACCAACGGCCAGACGCATTATTCCGAGGCTTAAATTCCACTAACGCATGCCAAGCAGACCTGACATCCTCATCGCTGATATTAGAATGACGTCGGTGAATCCTCGGATGGATTATCGGCTCTTCGTTGATTTCGTTCATGTATCCATTGAACATAAAATCGCTCAATTTCCGAGGCAAAACAGGGTGCTGTGGTCGGATGATAGGGGTTATCCACATTTGAGGCGTGTCGCAAGGCCGGACGCTGAATCATTAACAAATCCATACACATTTGGGGCAACATGCAGTCAACTTTTATACATTGCTACGCCTAAGACAAAAGTTCGGAAAACTTCTCCACACTTTTATGCGCAATCATGGCTTGGCACAGAATAAATATCCACAATCACAATAATTTTATTCCGGCTATGCCAGCTTGATCAAGCGCAACAGGGGCTGACGAACGAAACGGTCGACGAGACAGACTACAAGCACGAAAGCAAGCGAGAAGACGAGCTCGACCAGGAACCAATCGATGAGCCACCCCGCGCAAGCAGACATGCCGCCGGCCGCAAAGGCGCTAACAATATGAGAAATAACGGGGGCGGCGAAATGGTTCTGCACGGCTATCCACGCATAATACGTCAGCGCCTGCACGATGTAGAAGCCCAGAATGCCGGAAGCGAGCGCCTCGACAGCACGGCGGCAGAAGGCTAGCGCACCTTCCCAGAACGTTCTTTTTGCACTACCATCACGACTCGGCATGCCTTCATCCGGCTTTCGAACTTGTGCACCGGGGCAGGCGGCGCACATCAACGAGCAAACCGCAAGCAAGAACGAAATCGCCGAAGTCGACTTAAATGAAAGCACGGTCAGGAAGCCGTAATGGCCACCAAACGCGGCGAAAACGACAACACAACCGACGACAGCAACCAAAGCGATCAATGCGGCGGCCCAGAAACGGCGGGTCAGCCAAAGCGGCAAGTCATTACGAGCAGAGGAATTTCGTTCACCGTACCGACGCTTCCATGCACAGCCCAGAGCACCCGCGCAAATATAGGAGGCAAAATAGGTGACAGCGCTCATCTGCTTGCGCCAGTCCAGAACGCTCAGCGAATTGAAAAAATTGCGTCCGCTTACGGCTATGTAGGCATTGAGGCCATAAACCACTACGAGCACGATCATCCACAGCGCCACGCACCATTTTTTGCGGCAACGCTCGATGCACCAGGCAATGAATGGCGCAAGTAATACGAACAAGACATAAAGCCAGACGAATTCGAGGCTCAGCACGACTTCGCGCAGGCCGCCGACGGCTTGAATCGGCACCACCCAGCGGTTGACCACCACCAATATCACAACGTAGAACGCCACTGCCGCAAGGACTTTCGCGATGCGAAGCACAGATGGTTTCCATTCGTCACGTGCAAACCCCTTACGATGCGAGCGTTCGGCCAAGCGCGGGACGAGGAAAAACGCCGAAATCATGAAAAAGATGTGGTTGCCCCACGCTCCCAAGAACATGAGCATCGAAATCAGCCACACCGCCAGCGGGGTCGACGAGACGATGGCGATGAACGTAGGGGACGTGCCGGATTGGATGGCTGCCGAGAGCGCGTGCGGTCCCGCGACCGCGATCTGCTCGAAAGTCAACAAAAACGTATGGAATACGGCGATACCAACGATGGCCAAGAGACGCAACAGCTCGACGGCGAAAATACGGGAACGGCGACGTATCGGACGCCCTGGATGACTCAGCACAAATGCGGAAACACTAGAGGATGTCATCACGGCCTTCGCGGTCGAGGTAAGCGACCAGATCCTTGACCTCTTGGCTGCGGGCGCGCGGGGCGATGAGCAGAGCGTCGGGAGTGTCGGCGACGACCATATCGTTGACTCCAAGCAGGGCTACGGTACGGTCAGAAAGCGGCATCACCACGTCGCCAGCGCTGTCGACGCTCACTACCTTGTCGCTATCACCCAAAATCTTGATATTGCGAGCGCCGGTGCTGGGCAGGAGCGCCGCCACAGAGTTGAAGTCGCCGATATCGTCCCAGCCGAAATCGCCGGGAACCATCGCCACACCGCCGGCCACGCTCAGCGGTTCGGCCACCGCGTAATCGAACGCAATCTTCTCGATGCCCGGCCAGTAGGTCGCCATCGCCTCATCGATTGCGTCGTTGTCAGTCTCAGAATCATCGTCGGCATCGGCCTTGGTTCCCTTATCGGCGCTGGCATCCGCAGTGCCGTCCAAAGTCTCCTGACCGACGTACTGCGCCGCCGCGATTTCGGCGTTTCCAGCAGTGTCGGCACCTTCGTCTTGATCCACACTCATATACGCATCAGCGATATGCGATATGGCATCATACATTTCCGGCTTGTGTTCGCGCAGATGATTGAGCAAAACGTCCGCACGCATCACGAACATGCCAGCGTTCCAACGATATTCGCCGGTAGAAAGGTAGGCCTGAGCCGTCGCCGAATCGGGCTTTTCCACGAAACGTTCCACCAAACACGCGCTGGGTGCCCCCGGGATTTCGTTGCCCAACGACCGGCCTTGATGGATGTAGCCAAAAGCCGTGGACGGCCGCGAAGCTGCAATGCCGATGGTTGTGACGTATCCGGCGCGCGCCGCCGCCACCGCCTGACGGACCGCATCGGCGAACGAATCCTTGCCACGGATAACATGGTCAGCTGCAAACGACCCTACGACGATATGTTTACCGTGACGTCGCGCCAAAATGGCTGTTGCCAGCGCAATGGCCGCCGTCGAATCCCGCGGAACGGGTTCTGCGAAAATGCTGGATTCCTTGAGTTCCGGCAGTTGCGCCTCAACCGCCGCGACGTGCCGCCAGCCGGTACTTACGACGATGCGTTCCGGCCCGGCTAGCCTCGCCAACCGGTCAAACGTCGACTGAATCAGCGTCCGACCGCTGCCCATCAAATCGTAGAGGAATTTCGGTCTAGCTCCCCGGCTCAACGGCCAGAGCCTCGAACCAGTGCCCCCAGCTGGGATGATGGCGTAAAAATCCTCGAAACCTTTGCGTGACGTCGATACGTCCGGCATTGTATTTTCCAAGTTACCCATCCCTTTTCGCGCAATTTCCAGCCTGTTTGCTCCTTATAATATTGTCGCGCAGCCCGTTGTCATTAGCACTGCCTTTCTTCCTGGCAAACAAGACAGCAGATTCAGATTCCTGCGATTTCGCCATTTTACCGGCCCAACCGCAACATAAAGCCAGCACCGTCCGGCGAGACACGTCCGAACGCCGCGCCCGTGGACAAAACGGAAATCATCCAGTAGTATTATTGTTTTGTGCGCGAGTGGTGCATACCGCCCGGGCATTGCCGCTTTAGCTCAGTTGGTAGAGCGTCTCACTCGTAATGAGAAGGTCGACAGTTCGATTCTGTCAAGCGGCTCTTTAGTTTCAAGTCAAGCGACACCAATTCCAACTTCGGTTTAATCCAGATTTCCAATAATCACTCCACTTCGCTGTATACGCGATAGGGCAGGCGGATCGGTTCCGCACTGATTTTGCGCAACTTGCGCTGCGTGGTGAGATACGACGGCAGCAGCGCGATGCCCTTGCCCTGCTCAACCATGGTGACGATGGTCTCAAGCGAATCGACCTCCATCAGACGGCGCGAATTGCGCGTAGCCATATGGTCGCGCAACGAACGTTTGCGGAAGGCACATTCCTTGTCGTGATTGATCAGAAGCGGCACACGGCCAACCGGAATACCTTCGACCATGTCCTCGGATGCGAGGTAAGCAGCTTCCAGCACATTGGTACTCATCAACCGGTAATTATCCAGTTCGTCTAAGTCTACGAAGGCCACCACCGACTTATACTGGTGCCGTCGCGCTTCAGGAACGATTTCGCTTTGACGGCGGACGACGATGGTGCCGTAGCTTTCAGGATGAAACGACGGCATGTTAGTCATCATATAGTGCAGCAAGGTTTCGGTAATCAGCAAATCACCCGGAGCTCCGGCCGCCTCGCGTTTCACGTCATCAAGCTCGGCGGTGATGCGCAGCGATGCGCGATAAAGTCGCTTGCCGATCTTCGTGGGCTCCACACCTTTCGCGCTGCGCTCCACCAACGTCGTATGGAACTCATGCTCAAGCGACTTGAGCCGTGCACTAATATTCGATTGCGCATAGCCGAGTGCCTTTGCGGCCTTGTTGAGCGAACCGGTTTCGATAATGGCCTCGAAAATCTCCAAATCGTTGAGATTCATCGCACTCCCCCTATTTGCACCAGCGATGACCATAGCACCGTTGTCGCTATGGATTGACTTTCATCAAGTCAACTAGGATAATCAACTTATAGTATCTGCTGTACTGATATGCTATTAGCAAATACAAAATAAAGTACCCTTTAAACACAATAGTTATGGTTACTCATAATTTACAAAACTTATCATATTTAGTGATATCTATATCTATTTCAGATACTATGCAGGACTGACTCGAAGTCGTATCTTGAAGCTGTTAGAAAACGAAAGACAAGGCAAGGAGCCATTATGACAGTGAAGATTGGTATTAACGGATTCGGCCGTATCGGCCGGCTCACGTTCCGTAGGCTTTTCGAACTGGAAAGCGACGAGGTCGAAGTCGTCGCCATCAACGACCTGACCGACCCGGCCATGCTCGCCTATCTGCTGCAGCACGACAGCGTGCAGGGGCGCTTCCCGGCCGAAGTCTCCAGCGACGAGACCGGCATCATCGTGGACGGCAAACATTACACTGTCTACGCCGAACGCGACGCCGCGAATATTCCGTGGGTCGCCAACGATGGCGTCGAGCTCGTGGTGGAATCCACCGGTTTCTACACCAGTACCGAAAAATCCTCGGCGCACTTGCGGGCCGGCGTCAACAAGGTGCTCGTTTCGGCACCGGCCGGCGACATGCCGACTGTCGTCTACGGCGTCAACCAGGACGTCCTGACCGCCGACGACCGCATCATCTCCCCCGGATCCTGCACCACGCAATCCGTCGCACTTCTGGCCAAGCCGATGAACGACCACTACGGCATCCGCGCGGGCTCGATGACCACGATTCACGCCTACACCGCCTCGCAGAGCCTGACCGACGGTCCGAAGAGCAAGAACGCACGCAACAACCGCGCCGCCGCCGAGAACGTCATTCCGCATTCCACCGGCGCCGCCAAAGCCATCGGTCTGGTCGTCCCGGAGCTCGACGGAAAGCTTAAAGGGCAGGCGCGCCGAGTTCCAGTTCGTTCCGGTTCGCTGACGGAACTTTCGCTGGTGCTCGAGAAGGCGCCAACGGCTGAGGAAATCAATGCGATGTTCCGCGAGGTTACGCACGACAATGATTCCTTCGGCTACGACGACAGCGGTCTGGTTTCCTCTGACATGATCGGCGATACCCACGGCGCCATCTTCGACCCGACTTTGACCGAGGTCGTCAATCTGGGAGAGGGCAACGGCGAGCTGGTGAAGATCAATGCATGGTACGACAACGAATACGGCTTCACCTGCAACATGGTACGTACGTTACTGTACTTCGTGAGGCTATAAAGCTCTCGGAAGTCAACGCTTAAGTGTCGGGATGGATTGTCAGCATCTTTATGTCAATAAAGCCCGGTAATTAACGGCCAAGTATCAGTATGAATCCTGCCGCATTTTGCGGCGTAAATCTAATTAGGAACTTATCTAATCTCACATTCGAAAAATCGGTGCCACGACTTAATTTGCCGTGACACCGATTTTTATATCAATGAGTTAATTGTAACGAACCTTTAAAGATACAAACGTTATTTTTCGGCCGTTTCGTCGTCGGACCATACCTTTTTGGCGCGATTGAAGGCGGACCAGGCTTTAGGCCATCCCACATAGAAGGCGAGATGCGTGATTTCGGCGGCAATCTCGTCCTTGGTGATGCCGTTGGCCTTGCCGATGTTGAAATGCGCGTCCATCTGCTCGGTGGCACCCATCGCGATGATTGCGGCGATGGTTATCATCGAGCGGTCGTGCGGCGAAAGCTCGTCCTCGCGGCTCCACACCTCGCCAAAGAGTACGTCGTCGTTTAGATGCGCGAACTGTGGCGCAAACTCACCAAGCTGCTCGTGTCCCGCTGTCTGTTTCTTAGCCATAATCAGTTCCTTTCAGCTGTCGTCTATTACGATATCGTCGTCGACACCAAGCCTAAAGACTTCAAGCACTTGAAGTCAAAACAATGCTCTTCAGCACCGTAAAGCCGTGAACCCGTGAGAAAAGCACCAAAATCGACCCAAAATAGTGCTTTTCACCTCAGTTGAACCACAAACCAGTGAGAAAAGCACCAAAACGAGGCTGAAATGGTGCTTTTCTCACTGGGTTCGCGCTCACTTACTTTCGGCGGCGATGGCCTCGCGCTCGGTAGTAGCGTTCGGAAGGAAGAACGAGGCGACCAAGCCAATGACGGCGAAGATGACCATGAGGATAAAGCCCCAGTTGTAGCCGATGGCCTGCGCTGCGGCTTTACCGGCGGAAGCTTGAGAAGTCGCGGCAAGCGAGATGACGAGCATCGCGAGCGCAGTGCCCAGCGAGCCGCCGACCTGACGGACCGTGGACGAAGCGGCGTTGGCGTGGGCGGTGAGGCGGGCGGAGCTCAGGTTGATGCCTGCGGTGAACGTGGTCATCATCGTGAAGGAGATGCCGACCATGCGCAGGGCATAGCACAGGCCAATCAAGTACAGACTGGTCTTGGCGCTGAACCAGAGCATCGGCACCGAGCCGATCAGGAGCATCAGGAAACCGAAGAGCGAGAGTTTCTTGATGCCGAGCTTGTCGTAGAGCGTGCCGGAAATCGGGTTGCAGATTACCATGACGAGCGCACCTGGCATCATCACCAAACCGCTGGTGAGCGCGGATTCGCCGCGCGTGGTCTGCAGGTAAAGCGGAAGCACCAGTTCGATGCCGACCATGGCGATATTGCTGATGGTGCTCAACAGGGTGCAGAGGTTAAAGCGGGCGTTGCCGAAAACGTGGATGTCGAGCAGCGGCTTGGTAAGCTTGAGCTGGCGGACGCAGAAGAGCGCCATAATGACCACGCCGACGATGAACAGCACCGCAAGCATCACCGTAATTCGGCCAGTGTTGCCGACTTCGGACAGCGCATAGAGGATGAGGCCGAAGCCGAAAATGGACTCGGCGAAGGAGATGACGTCAGTCGTGCTGTGGTGCGGCGAGGTGAGGTTGCGCACCAGCGGCACGGCGAGAATCGCAGTGATGGCGCTGGCGATGGCAAGGATGATGAAGAGCATCTTCCAGCTGGAGACCTTGAGGATGAGGCCGGAAATGGTGGGGCCGACCGCCGGACCGAAGCCGATGACCAAGCCGGTGATGCCCATGGCCATGCCGCGCTTCTCGGGCGGGAACATCATCAGAATGACGTTCTGGATGAACGGCATCAGCCCGCCAGCGGCAATGGCCTCGATGATACGGCCTGCGAGCAGCACCCAGAAGTTCGGCGCGAAGATGCAGACGATTGAGCCGACGAAGAAGACGGCCATCAACGTCACGAACGTGGTGCGCAGATTAAAGGATTCGAACACCCATGCGGACATCGGAATCATCAGACCGACCACCAGCAGATAGGCGGTTGTGAGCCATTGCGCCGTGGCTTGGCTGACGGAAAACGCATTCATAATAGTCGGCAGCGCGTTGTTCAGAAACGTCTCAGCCATTAGCGCCGTAAACGAGCCGAGCAACAGCACCGCCATCATCAGCCCGCGCTGCTTCGAAGTGATCGATGTGGTGAAACCGCCGTTCTCCTGCCCCGACTCAGTCTGTGGATCCGAAGCGCTTTGCCGCCCGGTTTTCTGTTTTTCCGATTGTCGGCTGACCATTGATAACCTTCCTTAATTTATAGCAAGCTACAGTTTGAATAAAAAATAAACTTCGTGGGACTTTTCCTGATTACCCGTATCGAATTCCTAACCTTGGTATCCGCCGCGGTTGAATACGTTACGCGCCACTAGGTTTGGTTCGAATTGACTCAATATCACCGTGATGCCCCATCCGAAAAGTTCGCAACGATACGTTTGAGCGCAGCAACCAATTTCTTCTGCTCGGCACCCGTCAAGCCCTCGGTAATCATTGCATTGATTTGCTCCATCACACCATGGATATCGTCAATATGCACGTCCATCAAGCGCCGCCCCTCGGGCGTGAGCTCGAGCAGAATCTGCCGACGGTCACTTTCCAGCTGCGAAGTTTTGATAAGCCCCGCACTCTCGAGCCGTTTGACGATGCCACGAATCGTGGGATGGCTTAGCACAAATCGATCTGCAATCTCGCGCTGCGTGACGGCGTGCCCGTGCGCGTCGTGCAGGTACACCATCAACGTAATCTGCGGTCCGGTGAGACTGTAACCTTCGAACATCGAGGCGACACGGTTGTTGAGTTCCTTCTCAATCAAGGTATTCGCCACCTTGATGAGCGGCCCCAGACTATCGGCGCCAGTCGCGTCGAACTTCGCATCGCTCTTATCCATAGCTTGCTACACTAATCCCATCTTCTGACTTATCTGCGAATGATTTGAAATCATCGCTTACCATGCATTGCGAGATCCGTTTGACAGCACAAGTCCATTATCACCCTGTCAAATCGCTTCATTTTGACTAACGTACGATTGAGATTTAGCCAGATTTAATTCCATATTTTCGTTAAGCGATACCGCTAACCTCCCGTTTTGACTTCAAGTGCTTTAAGTCAATAGAGTGAGGGGCATGAACACTCAGACTTGGCATTCGATTGGCGAGGCGTCGCTTTATTGCGGGCTGCCGGAAAGCACGTTGCGCTATTACGAGGACGTCGGCATCATCGCGCCGATTGCGCGCGACCCGGAAAGCGGCCATCGCGCCTATTCGGACGACGACCTTCAAGCATTGCTGATTATTTCGTGCCTTTCGGCCACCGGCATGCCACTGGCCAAGATGAAGGAATACATGGCCAACCGCAAGCGCGGCCGCGAAGGCGCGCCGACGGAAATCGACTTGCTGCGCGACCAAAAGCGTCGACTCACCGAAGAGCGGCGATTCCTGATGGCGCGCGAGGAATACGTCAATCTGAAAATCCAGTATTGGCAGGCGGTTTCGGATGGCGACGATGCAAAAGCTACCAGTCTGGGAGCCCGCGCCGAGCAGAAGGTCAAGGAGCTCAGCCATTGGCACGATAGCGAAAACACCGATTCAAAAACAGCTATAAACTGACTGAATCTCACTAAATCGACCATCTTCAAGTAATTACCAACTAACAGAAAGCAGCACATCATGGAACGCATCACTTTAGGAGATTCCGAAGTCGAAGTCTCTCCAATGTTCATCGGCGGCATGTCCTTTGGCAAGCCGGACCCGGAACAACACGTCTGGACCATCGACCAGGAAGGCACACAAGCCGTCATCGCGCGGGCGCTCGAGCTCGGCGTCAACGCCATCGACACCGCCAACTGCTACGCACGCGGCACCAGTGAGGAATACATCGGCCAGGCGCTAAAGAACCTACGCGTTCCGCGCGATCAGGTCGTGCTCGCCAGCAAGGTCTATTTTAATGAAGGACATTCCTCCGCGGCCGCTATCAAGCGCGAAATCGAAGGCAGCCTGAAACGTCTGCAGACCGACTATCTTGACCTTTACATCCTGCACCGTTTCGACTACACCACGCCCATGGAAGAAACCATGCAGGAGCTCGACGAACTCGTACGCGCCGGCAAGGTTCGTGCCATCGGAGCCAGCGAGATGTTCGGCTATCAATATCATAATCTGCAGGTCATCGCCGAGGAAAACGGTTGGACGAAACTTTCAACGCTGCAATGCCATTACAACCTGATTTATCGCGAGGACGAACGCGAACTCATCCCGGTGGCCCGCCAGTACAACGCCGTTCCGACGCCGTATAGCCCGTTGGCTTCCGGCCATCTCGCACGCAAGACCTGGGATTCGGAAACGCTGCGCGGCAGAACCGACAAGGTCGAGCACAGCAAGTACGACCGCGACCGCACCATCGACCAACCTATCGTCGACCGCGTCGCCAAACTTGCTGAAAAGCGCGGCGTGAGCATGTCGCAAATCGCATTGGCTTGGCACTGGGCTCACGGTCCATCCGCCCCGATTGTCGGCTGCAGCTCCCCCAAACGCGTTGATCAGGCCGTAGCCGCCCTCGACGTCAAGCTGAGCGAAGACGAGGTCAACTACCTCGAAGAGCCCTATATCGCCCACGAATTGGTGGGCCCATTGGCTCGCCCCGGCGAAAAGCCGCTGGCAGGAACCACGGTTCCGCCGGAAAACAAGTAATTTTATAAAATTAATAAAACATAAGCCTCGCCGCGAATATCGAGTATTTGAAGTATTTGCGACGAGGCTTTTGCGTCAAAGCTCAAATTAACACCAAACTACATTTCGCCAAAATTGATGAAATCAACCGTTCTACACAATGATTGATTCTATTTATGTGAGAAATCAATCATTTTTAGTTACTATTTTCCAATATTTCTAGACAAACGATATTTATAATAGTAGAACCATTTAAGTTGTTGCAAGGAGGCAAATATGAAGGCTGTCCAATACTACGGCAAGGAACATATCCAAATCGACGACATTCCAGAGCCGCAATTGAAGCCCGGCACCATCAAGGTGCGCCCGGCCTATACCGGCATTTGCGGCTCGGATTTGCATATGTATTATAACGGGCCGGAATCCGTGGGCGGCAACATTCCCGGCCATCCGCACCCGATTTCTGGTGAGAGCATTCCGGTCGTCCTCGGCCACGAGTTCTCCGGCACCGTCGAGGAGATCGCCGACGACGTCGACACCGATCTCAAGGTCGGCGACCATGTCTGCATCGAATCCATGATGGCCTGCGGCAAATGCCCCTCTTGCAAGGCCGGACATTACAACACCTGCGACAAGGTCGGCGGCATCGGCATCAACGGCCGCGGCGGCGGCATGAGCGAACATGTAGTGGTCGAGGCGCGCTTCGTGCACGGGGTCGGTGACATTCCGCTCGATCAGGCGGCGCTGCTGGAGCCTTTCACCGTGGCCTATCATGCGGTTCGTCGCAGCGGTGCAAAGGCCGGACAGACCGCAGTCGTCGGCGGGGCCGGTCCTGTCGGACTCATGCTCGGCGCGGTGCTTAAGGCCAAAGGACTGAAAGTCATCATGTCTGAACTTTCCTCGGTCCGCAAGCAGACCGCTAAGGACACGGGCGTTGCCGACGTGGTGGTCGACCCAAGCAAGGAGGATCTGGCCGAACGCGTCAAGGCCGAAACCGGCAGTGCCGGAGCTGACGTCGCCTTTGACGCTTCAGGTGCCGGAGTGGTGGTCCATCAGCTTATCGCGGCCGTCCGCGAAAGCGCCAACGTGATGATCGTCGCCATCCACGTGCGCCCGCTCGAGCTCAACGTGGCCAAGGAACTGACCCGCACCGAGAAGAACATCATGACTTCGCTGGCCTACTGCAACGACCACCCGGATTCGATCAAGCTCGTGCAGGACAAGCACATCGACCTCTCGCCGTTCATCACCGACAAGATCAAGGCCGAGGACTTGGTCGACAAGGGACTGAAGGAACTGCGCGACGATGGCGAGCATCATGTCAAGATCCTCGTCCAGCTCTAAAGAGGCCATGAAGGGGTTATAAAAACTTCTCGGCCTTATAGCCGAGATCACATTGCCAACAAAATCGGGCCACTACCTTTTAATTTGAGGTAGCGGCCCATTTTCTTTTGCTCGGTTATCGATCAAGTTCGTCAACTTATTTAAACGGAATACCGTCACTATCGTTCGCTGCGAAACAACGGCCCATCTTCCGTACAGGTTGCGCTTAACTTGATTGCAGCCTATAAGTTTCTATTAAATCCTATAAACCAAGTTCCTTGACCCACTGCTCCAGAACAGTTTCGCTGACGTCCGGCATGAAACGACGACCCGTCTTCCACGTAGCCTTGGGAGCATAACCGTGCAAATGCTCGCCGTTCGCACCTTCCACGCTTGAGCCGGAGGTGGCGAACGTCACGATGGTCTTGCCTTCGAAATCTTGGCTTTCCAGGAACGTACGTACGATTTGAGGCGCGACGCCGAACCAAAGCGGATAGCCCACGAACACCACGTCATAGGCGCCGGCATCGATAGGAGCCGCCATCTGCGGACGCGCATCAGCGGCATGCTCCACATTCACACGGCTTTTCTCATCCTCGTAATCAAGCTCAGAGCCGACATACGGCTTTGCCGGTTTGATCTCTTTGAGATCGGCGTTGGCGACTTTCGCCAATTTCTGTGCCACTGCGCGCGTGTTCCCGGTAATAGAAAAATACGTTATCAAAACTTTGTCAGCCATGAAGTTCCCTTTCTCTGATAATCATTGACCATCCGTAAATCAATAACATCAAGAAACAGTCTAAACCGTGTCGAGCAAATAATGTAATCAATATCACATTTTTCTGTCGCGTTATGACAAAGCAGGATTTGACAGTAACTATGTTGAGTTCATGTTGCCATTATTCAAGTGGATTTAACATGATTTACATCGAACTCAGCAACGGTACCAAATATTCGAAACATCAGTCAGGAGTATACCTGAGTTCACTTTCAACTGGAATTCGGACACTGCCTAAAAGTGCGCGCAAAGGGACTCGAACCCTCACGACAAAGTCACAGGAACCTAAATCCTGCGCGTCTACCAATTCCGCCATGCGCGCGTAACGAGATTCAATTTACCAGACGTCCCGCACAATGCTACCTAGGAAATACAGAGCAAGTTGCGTAGAAAATCAACGACGGGCCCAAAGGCTTGATTTAGCTCATAAATTCGCCCACTCCGATACGGCTGCTGTTGCAGTCTGGGTTCGTCACGCCTCGCGTGCCATGAGGTAGTCGGTCTGTTTGTCGTCACCCTGCCAGAACGCGTGCTGACCAACGCGTACGAAACCCTTGCCAGCATAAAAACGCTTGGCAGGTTCATTGTGCTCCCACACGCCAAGCCAGACCTTATGCAGGTTGCGTTCGCGCGCCGTATCCAATGCCAGATTCATCAGTTGCGTACCCAAACCGCAGCCCTTAAACGCTTTCTGGATATAAAGCCGCTGAACCTCCATCGCGCCCGGCCCCATATCCTCAATCTGTGCGTCGCCGAAATTCAGTTTCATATAACCTGCGGGAATTTCGTTAGAGTCGGCAGAACCGACACTGGCATTGTCAACTTGGTCATCTTGCGTTTCCGCTTCAACCGACGCATCCGACGGCATCGAAATGATGAAAAACATTGAATTGGGATCCGCAAGTTCTCCGCGCAGAATCGGCTCCGCATAAGTCTCTGCAAGATATTTTTGCATATCCTCGTCCGAGCTCGTTCCGTCAAAGGTATCGACGTACGTCTCCACGCTCAGCCGATGCAGCATTCCCGCATCGTCAACATCACACTTCCTAATCGTTCCGGAAATCCGCGAATCTCGTTTTGCCAAATTTGCCATTCGTCCAATCACCCCTTTCGATCTTCCCATATCCTATGATGCCCGTTGACTTTGCAAACGACACGGACCAGACCGACCATAAGCCAAGAAACGTTGCGATTCCAACGAATTCAACATATGCATTCTTTCTATCGAAATTTCGTAATACTTATACCCGCCTCCGTTCACGCACCTATCTGGAATATCCGCAGCATTGAAGTTTACGAAGCAAGGCCACGCTTCGGCACTTTGGCGCCCGTCGGCAGTACTGAAGTCTATGATATTTCAGGATATGCAATCGTTCGGCAATATCGCCACGCACGAAAAAGGGAGAGAAAAGGTCCATGTCAGCACTCATTCAACCGGCGACGCTGCTGCTCATTATTCTGCTGGGATATCTTTTCAAGCGGACCGGCATTCTGGGGCCAAAAGACTATCGCGTGGTGCAGGTGCTCGAATTCGATATCGTTTTGCCGGGCGCCATCATCTATTCCTTTGCCACTAATCCGCACCAGCTCAACCTTTTGCTGCTTTCCTGCTTCTCGTTTTTCGCTGCCTTGATTCCGCCGCTGCTGATTTTCGTGGCCACACGCCATCGCCCCGTCGCCGATCGCGCGTTTTTGATGCTCAACGGCAGCGGGTTCAACGTCGGCTGCTTCTGCTTCCCGATGGTCCAAGCGTTTCTCGGGCCTGCGGCACTGGTTCCCGCCGCGATGTTCGATATCGGCAATGACATCATGGTCGCGGCTGGTACGAACGTCATGACGCAAAATCTTCTGCACATCGCCCCCGGCAAAACGCTGGCCGAGCAGAACGCCGGTGACGCGCCGACATTGCCACGCATCAAAGCGACCGACCACGACGCCCGCCGACTTCAACGTCGCGCGTTGATTCGCAACATCGTCAAGGGCTTCGTCACCTCGCCTGCGTTCGACACCTATATCTTGATGCTGATATTGATGATTTTCAACTTCCACTTCCCCACGTGGATCGCACAAGTCTCGCAGCCGTTCTCGGCAGCGAACGCATTCTGTTCAATGGTCATGGTCGGCATGCTGACCGATCTGCCCGGTTCCAAACGCGACCTCAAGTTCGTCGGCGAGGTGATGGCCTGGCGCTTGCCCTGCGCGATTATCTTCGCTTTGCTGGCTTGGTATATCCTGCCGTTCAATCCGCTGATCCGCGAGACCGTAGTGATGTGCTGTCTCGCCCCCACGGCCATTTTCTCGACGATGTTCACCGATAAGGTGCTCGGCAACGCCAAACTCGCCGGCTTCATCCTCTGCCTCACCGCTGTGGTGGGCACGATGTTGATGACTGGCGCCCACTTCCTCATTCACATGTGAAGACGTTGCCACCGACTCGGCAGCTCAGTGTCCCAAACCAGTGAGAAAAGCACCAAATCAGGCCCGAAAAAGTGCTTTTCGCCTCAGTAAAATCACTAATCCGAGAGAAAAGCACTAAAAACGGGCCAAAAAGGTGCTTTTCAGCGCAGTAAGACGCCAACTCAGTGGGAAAAGCACCAAATCAGGGCCGGAATAGTGCTTTTCTCACTGGTTTGGTGTTTCGCAATGAGGAAAAGCAGATTTTCTGACCGGACGTTTGCGGGCTTATCTTGTCGCTACTCAGCCGATAAGCGCTTTGATCGCGGGAGCGAGAGCCACGAAGGCCTTGTGACGATGGGAAATCGAGTTCTTTTCCTCAGCGGTCATTTCAGCACTGGTGAGTTTTTCGCCGTCGTCGTTTAAACGGCCGGGCTGATCATTCGGTACGAAGATGGAATCGTAACCGAAGCCGTTTTCACCACGCGGCTCACGAATGACCGTGCCACGCATCTCGCCAAGCTTGACAGTTTCCTCGGCCTTCGGCGTCGTCCCGTTCGAACGTTCCTCGCCGCAATGCTTCGGTACCACAAGCGCCGCCGCACAATTGAAACGTGCGCCGCGTTTGCCATCGGGAATGTCCTCAAGCTGCGCGAGCAGCAAGGCATTATTGGCCTTGTCATGGCCGTGGGCACCGGCCCAACGCGCCGAGAGGATGCCAGGGGCGGCACCGAGCACGTCGACAATCAGACCGCTGTCGTCGGCGAGGGCCGGCAGACCGGTTCGTTTCGCCACATCCCGCGCCTTGATCAGCGCGTTCTCTTCAAACGTCACACCGTCCTCCACAGGATCGGGCAGGTTCATCGACCCGGCCGACACCAGCTCGACGTGCCGTGCGGCCTCACCCAGCTCAGTCTCGATGATTTTGCGAATCTCCGGCAGCTTGCCCTCGTTATGTGTGGCGACGACGATCTTCATAGCGTTTCCTTTTCTCAACCGTTATCTATCCCCCTCATACTATCCGTCGCCATGCAACCATTCGGCACATAATCGGAGACAGGCGCGGAGAACATCACCATCAATCGTCCCGTTGCCTGCGAAGACTTGCATATCAGTCAATTCCCGAATACGCAAGATGCGATGCCCGATTGCATAGGCATCGCATCTTCAACATATTTCTCAAGCCCGTAGAAACCGCGAGACCAGCTCAGTCCTTGGCGAGCGCCTCGTTCTGCGCGCGCTGAAGCTCCTTGTTGCCCTTTTCGGCCAGCTCGAGCAGCACATTGAGCTCGTCGCGGGTGAAGGGACGGTGCTCGGCAGTGCCCTGAATCTCAATGAACTTGCCGGAACCGGTCATGGCAACATTCATGTCGGTCATGGCTTGGCTGTCCTCGATATACGGTAGGTCAAGCATCGGCGTGCCGTTGATAATACCGACAGAAACCGCGGAAATCTGGTCCTTAATGGCCTTCTGTGCGGAGCGGATGTGCTTGTGCTTCTCAGCCCAGTGCAAAGCGTCGACCAACGCGACGTAAGCGCCGGTAACGGAAGCGGTGCGAGTACCGCCGTCAGCCTGCAGCACGTCGCAATCCATCTGAATCTGGTTCTCACCCAGCGCCTTCATATCGATGACACCGCGCAGGCAGCGGCCGACCAAACGGCTGATTTCCTGTGTACGTCCGCCGACTTTGCCCTTCACGGATTCGCGCGGCGTGCGCTCGGAGGTGGCGCGCGGCAGCATCGCGTATTCCGCGGTGACCCAGCCGAGCCCGGAATCTTTGCGCCAACGGGGCACACTAGGAGCGAAGGTCGCCGTGCACATCACGCGGGTGTTGCCACATTCGATGAGCACTGAACCTTCCGGAGCGTCGGTGAAATGACGGGTGATTTTGACGGGCCGTAGCTCGTCGACGGCACGTCCATCAGGGCGCACTACAGTATCGGTATTCAATAAATCCTTAATTTGAGCCATATCGCCAACCTACCATCAACCGGTCACGTCGACCGTAAAACTTGGCCACTTGCATGGCAACGGTGCCATCAAACAGACAATCCTGCCTCACCTTTTCAGCAGTGTTCAGCATCACTGTAGCCATATGCAACATAAATGCAAACGTGTCAAATGCGACATTCCCCGCAGTCCCCACACTTTTATGCGGGAAAAAGCGCATTTAAAGTTTTTATTTAGGACTTTTCCCGCACAAATGTGTGCAGAGTGCGGGAAATAGCGCATTTAGGATCTGAACTCATGCGCTTTCTCAAATTAAAACAGCGCGGGAGGCCAGAACGCACGCAACCATTCAGCTGCGCACACTACCGATCAGCGGCTTCTTCGGCAGGACACGGTCGATGAGGAAGATGATGAGTCCCATGATGGCGAAGGCGATGATGCACATGGTGATGTTAATCCACATCTGGTTCCAGCCGATCTTGCTGACATCGATGAATCCGTAAGGATACGGGTCGCCGGCGGTCTCGGGGCCGGAATGCGGCCAGAGGTGCGCACGGATAAGCACGAACGCCAGATAGAACGGGAAGTAAATGAGCCAGGTGAGCACATAGTGCCACTTGAAACGGCGATGCTCATCGAAGAGGATGAAATCGATGACCGCCATAATCGGCACCACCCTGTGCAAAATCACGTTGGTGACGATACCGAACACGTACTTCACAGTGGCCGGGTCAACGGGCGGCAACAGCGTGGCCGCCACCACGCCGGTGACCACGATGTAGAGGGTGAGCACGCCCTTGAGCCAAGCGGGCGGCTGCTTGCCGTCAATCAGGCAGGCGACGCCGGCCCAGAGCATCACCAAGCCAAGCACAAAATTGGTCTGGTAAGTGAAGAAGACCCAGTAGTTCGGCGTGGTCCAGGCCACGCTCGTCCACGTCAGGCACAGGAAGGCAATGACAAGACGGTAGATTCCAACAAAATATTTCATACAATCAAGTCTATGGGCAGCGTACGAAAACGATTCGATTCGCTGACATTTTTCATGAATTCAATGCCGAAATGTCTACTTATAGTCATTATTACTATTAATCGCCGTATCGGGTTAGAATCGAAGCGAAAAGCAACGCGTCCGGGAATCCGGCAACGCAAATCTCGCGCCCAAACCGGCAACATCGGCCAAGCCGATAACGTCGAAAACACAACGGGCACGTGAAGAGGCACACCTCAGGGAGGCATGTGATGCTGGATTATTCACCGGCTTTGATGACCGATATGTACGAGTACACGATGCTGGACGCGGCGCTCAAAGACGGCACCGCGAACCGCAAGTGCGTTTTCGAGGTGTTCACACGACACCTTCCGCTCGGCCGCCGTTACGGCGTGGTCGCCGGTTCCGGACGCATTCTCGACGCGCTCGAGCGTTTCCACTTGAACGATGACGACCTCAAATTTCTCTCCGACCGCAAGATCGTAAGCCCCGAGACCATCAAATGGCTCGAAAACTTCAAGTTCACCGGTTCGATCAAGGGCTATCGCGAGGGCGAGATGTTCTTCCCGGACTCCCCGATTCTCGAGGTCGAAGGTACGTTCGGCGAGTGCACATTGCTCGAAACGCTGCTGCTTTCGATTCTGAACTATGATTCCGCCGTGGCTTCCGCCGCCTCGCGCATGGTCAGCGCCGCCAAGGACCGCCCGTGCATGGATATGGGCGGACGCCGCGCCAACGAATGGGCCGCAGTCGCCGCAGCCCGCGCCGCAGTGGTCGGCGGGTTCCAAGGCACCTCGAACCTGCTCGCCGCCCAGCTTTACGGCCTCAAGGCCATCGGCACCTCGGCCCACTGCTTCACACTCGTCCACGATTCCGAACGCGACGCCTTCGCCTCGCAGGTCGCCGCGATGAGCCCGAACACCACGCTTCTGGTCGACACCTATGACATCGAGGAAGCCATCAAAACCGCCGTCGAGGTGGCCGGCCCCAGCCTCGGCTGCGTGCGCATCGATTCCGGCGATCTCGCCGCCCTAGCCCAGCGTGTGCGCAACCAGCTCGACGCGCTCGGCGCCAAGAACACGAAAATCACCGTGACCAACGACCTCGACGAATACGCCTTGGCTGCGCTGCAGTCCGCACCCGTCGATTCCTATGGCGTCGGCACGATGCTGGTCACCGGTTCCGGCGCCCCGACCTGTGCGATGGTCTACAAGCTCACCGAGCGCGAAGGCGACAACGGCGAGATGGTGCCAGTCGCCAAGCACTCCGAGAACAAGGCCACTGTCCCAGGCCGCAAGCTTTCGTTCCGTTCCTACGAATACGGCTTGGCTGATACCGAGCACGTCATCTCCGGTTCCGAGGAGAAGCTGGCCAAGTTCCAGCCCGAAACCGGTTGGAAGGATCTGATGGTCAACTATGTGAACCACGGCGAAGCCAACAAGCAGTATCAAGGCCACGACGCCATCACCGCCGCACACGATTATCACGCAAAGGCCCTGGCCGAGCTGCCCATCACCGCGCAATCGCTGATGAAGGGCGATCCGTCCATCCCAACCCAGATTGACGTGCTGTAGAAAACAAGACGAGCGCATAATCAAATCAAAGAGGCTGCATATACCATTTATTTCTCGGTATATGCAGTCTCTATTTATTTCCCGGTATATGCAGCCTCTATGAAACGACAATCATACTGTTGTCGCGAAACCCCAAACAAGCTTTACTTGCCGGTCATTTCCTCGTAGATACGCTTGCAATCCGGACAAACCGGATACTGCGAGGGATCATGCTTCGGCACCCAAATCTTGCCGCACAATGCCACCACAGGCCGCCCGGTAAGCTGGGACTCGCGCATGCGGTCGCGCGAAACATAGTGAGCGAAACGGTCGGCGTCGCCGTTGTCGCTGCGTTTGGTCTCTTCATCGGTTTCCGGACGTTCCAAAACCGCCGTCCCGGCCCCGGAATCCGGGTCTTGCGAGGGATTCTCAAATCCGGCCGCATTGCGCCAAACGTCGCGCAGCCCCGCAACATCAAACCTATCGAAAAAGTCAGCCATAACGTCTCCTTGTCCGGCTCTCCGGATCCGGCCATCCGAATCCGACTATCCGGCCATCCAGCTATACATCACACATCGGGATACTGCATATATCATAACGTCGGCGCTTTACCGCAAGTAACGATTCATCCGTCATTCATCTCTCGGCATTACGCCTGATTCGTTCGTTGTTAGTTTGGATGGAAAATCATCCGTCACGAATTCTGGTGCCGCACTACAGACCCAGATAAGGCCCGAAAATCAGCGTCAGGCGTTATTCTTGGAAATATGACTATTGCAGTGTGCCCGGGCTCGTATGATCCAGTCACGGCAGGGCATTTGGACGTTATCGAACGAAGCGCGCGCATTTTTGAAACAGTACATGTCGTCGTGGCCGTAAATTCCGCGAAAACCCCGATGTTTTCGGAGAAGACCCGCGTGGATGTCATCAAGCGGGCGTTGGTAAAAGACGGATATCCGAACGTGATAGTTGCTTCGACCGATGGATTGATCACCGATTATTGCACCAAGGTCGGTGCGTCGGTTATCGTCAAAGGTTTGCGGCAGAACGGCGACTACGAAGCCGAACTCGGGATGGCATTGGTCAATCGCAAACTTTCCGGTGTCGAGACCATGTTCCTGCCTGCGAACCCGATTCTTGAGCATATTTCCAGCACCATCGTCAAAGATGTGGCACGTCACGGAGGCGACGTCACCGGCATGGTGCCCGATTGCGTGGTCGGCATGCTCGCCAAGCAACTTCAGAAAGAAAAGAGTCAGTGATGGCGGAAGACAAAAACCTCAGCGACGAGGAAGACGATACCGTTTCGAAGATCATTCCAGTCGATGACCTTTCACCGAACCGTGATGAGGAAGGCGGAGACCAAGAGGCATCCGAGACTCCCGCTGACGGTGACGAAATCGACCAGACCGACGCAACGAATGATGGCGCCGATGACGAGACCGGTGATACGACTTCCTCGAAAGCCACCAAGCCGCATTTCGCCTCGCCGACAGAGCTCCCGGACCTGCGCGAGCACCACGACGACACACCTGCCGACGATGACGCTACCGACGATTCGGCCGACGCCGAGGCCGTAGATGACGCCGAGAGCAAAAGCCGTGACGAATTCACGACGGTCTACGACATCATCGACCAGATGAGCGCTTCCATCGAGGAGACCAAATCGAGCATTTTCTCGCCTGGCATGGTGCGCCTCGACCGCGACGAGTTCCTCGACCAGCTTGGTCAGTTGAAGTCCATGCTCCCTGTCCAGCTGGAACGCGCGTCCTCGTTGATGCGCGAGGCCGAACGCCGCCTGCAAAACGCCCAAAGCCAAGCCCAGGCCATCGTCACCAAGGCCCAAAGCCAGGCCGCGCAGATCAAGCAGAACGCCGAAGAGCAGGCCCAGATTCTCGCCGGTCAGGAACGCGTGGTTGACATTGCGCAGCAGAAGGCCCGAGTAATCTTGGACGACGCCCAAGCCAAGTCGACCAAGCTTGTGCAAGGCGCCAACGCCTATTGCGCCGACGTGATGAAGTCCTTGAAAGACCAGGTTTCCAACTACGACCGCGACATCCGCAACGGCATCGACGTGATCGACAAACGCCAGCACGAGGCCGCGGCGCAACTTGAAGCAACTCAAGCCGACGCCCTTGCCAGCAAGCAGGCGCCGTCGAAGAAAACCGAATAAGTAAATAGCTGCAGTAACCTTAAACAGCAATAAGCAGCCAGATTCGAAAGACGATAAGAATATATGAGCAGACCTGAAGATTCGCAATGGGCCGTCAGTGTGGGGCAGATTATCTCGCGCCCTGGCCAAAGCAAAACCGTTGACGCCGATTTCCCCGCCCCGAGCGGCATCGGCGACAACGTCATCGGCGTTAAGGAAGGTGCGCCGGTCCAGGTGAGCGGTTCCTTCGACTCCATCGTCGACGGGCTGATTTTCACCGGACGTTTCAACGCCCCGGTCCACGCCGAGTGCGTGCGCTGTCTCACCCCGATCAAGCGTGATTGGAACATGGACGTCACCGCGTTCTTCCCTTACGATTCCACCAAAGCCAGCGTCAATCAAGACATCGGGCACGGCAAGAGCGACGAGGACATCGACATCGTCGCCGGCGAAGACGAGTCGGAAGACACCTACCCGCTGAGTGCGGACTGCAATTTCGCCGACCTCGAGGCGCTTCTGCGCGACACATTGGTCGAGAACCTGCCGCTGCAGCCGCTGTGCAAGCCCGATTGCAAAGGCCTGTGCTCGCAGTGCGGCATCAATCTCAACGACAATCCTGACCATCATCACGACGTGGTCGACAACCGTTTCGCCGCTCTGGCCGGCCTCAAAGCCAAGCTGGAAAAGGAAGAGGAAGCGGGCAAATAGAGCTTGTACCGAGATTGCGTTAGACTTGTCTACGCTTAAGCTCAAATTGTTCGAACGAAATAGAGGAATACCATGGCACTGCCAAAGTACAAGACTTCGCGAGCCAACACGCATTCGCGCCGATCCAACTGGAAGGCCAGCGCGGCCAAGACCGTCGCCTGCCCCAATTGTGGTGCGCCGACCCTGCCGCATATGGCTTGCCCGAGCTGCGGATCCTTCCGCGGCCGCGTCTATCGCGAGGCTATCAGCAAGTCGCTGAGCAAGTGAAACGCTAGCAGATAAAAGCCCTGCCATCGACGGGTGGCGGGGTTTTTGCATCTTTGCTTACGTTTACAGCTATTTTAGAAATAATTTCATTATCCATTACACACCACGCAGATGTGTTACAGGAACCAATCCTGCTCGATTTTGATCAATGAGATTCGTTATCTCGACATTCGTCTTCAAAACGGCTTGGTGCCCGCAATATATTCGTCGGGGTCGTATCGATTAGCAAAGGACTATCGTGACCGATTCACACAACAAAGAAAACAACAAACCAGTCTCTCCGCAGCAAGAACTGCTCAACCGGCTCGGAACCACGCTTTCGCCGGACCTGCTGGTGCAGGCGCTCACCCACCGCTCGTTCTCGCACGAACACGAGGGTGCGCCGAACTACGAACGCTTGGAATTCCTGGGTGACGCGGTGCTTGAATTCGTTTCCACGGAAACGCTCTATCGCGTCCATCCTGATATGAACGAAGGCCAGCTGGCGAAGATGCGGGCGATGGCCGTCTCGGAAAAGGCGCTTTCGCAAATTGCACGCGAAAAGCTTCAGGTAGGACCCTACATTCTGCTCGGTCACGGCGAGGCGGAATCCGGCGGTGCCGAAAAAAGCTCAATTCTCTGCGATATCGTCGAATCGCTGATCGGTGCGACATTCGTGGAGCACGGCATCGACGAAGCCCGAAAAGTCGTGCACCATCTGGTTGACGATGAACTGAAGAAGGTTGCCACCGAAGGCCCTGCGTTGGATTGGAAGACCTCGCTGACCGTCAAGGCGCACGGCATGGGGCTTGAGGACCCGCGTTATCGCATGTCGGTCGGCGGGCCGGAATACGCGCAGGTTTTCACCGCCCGCGCCGTCGTGGGCGAAGACGACGAAGTGCTCGGCGTCGGCACCGGTTCCAGCAAACGCAAGGCCCAGCTTGCCGCGGCCCGCGAAGCCTGGCACGAGCTCGATGACCACCCAAGCAAGCATCAGGCGAAGAAGCACCATCATCGCAATGATTCCGGCGCGGATTCATCCAACGCAGCCTGAGAATCTTCCTTCTCCTCTTCTCCTGCGTCCACTTCTGAATACTCGGGTATATCAATATCCTCCATCTTGTGAATAATCATTTGCCAATACCGTCAACGCCAGCCTGGCCAATGAAACAGAGCGACGATTCGTCGGGTGGAAGCAATTATTATCGACCACAAACCATCCATTCATAAAACCTCTATATCCTAATTCCCTAGATCCCCGAACCTATTGCTCCTCATCTTCGGCAGCGCTCGGTTCTTCAACAACGCTCGGCTCTTTGGCGCGAAAGCAACAGGCCAATACAACGAGAACGATAACAATTACTCCAAGTGTGATCGGCCAAAAAAACAACGCCAATTCACGCCATGAAAAATCCAAGCTGTCACCCCCTTCGTCGCGGTCGAGATGGGCATGCACATATTCATCCTCGTCGGCCGGACCGTCACAGTATTCCCCGCTCCGCGTTCTTTCCTCGTCGTAGAAGATGCTGGACGGAGTCTCATCCCACATGCCAACCAACTCCATATCCTCGGTGACTGGCTGGTTGAAGCCCTCGGTTGCCAATAAGTTGTCTCGGTCCTTGTCATGTTTCAATCGCCAGCGATCAAAACCCTTTCCATGGCATGTCATCGGGACATCGGGCATGTTCACCACATCTTCGTCACGCACCTGCTGGTCGGGGATATCAAGGCCGCATCCATTGATAAATGAAACTGTATGCGTCTTCTTTGGCGGCACGCCTTGAATATGCCTCGAGACCATACCGGTGAAGTCGGAATCCTCCATGTCCTTACCATCCCAGAAGGTCAGGGATATGTGATCGGCGTCCCCCACATTTTTCCACGTCACCACCCCGGTCGCCGGGTCGTAATGGCCGTTTTTCGGATACATCTGCGGTTTGAGGTATTTGCCATCAAAATCCTTCCCGGTCTTCAGCGTCAATTTGTCCGGAGCGGCATCATCAAGCAATGTATATTCCACACCCAAATTTATTGACTTATCCCTCACCTTGGCGGGCAAAGTGGCGTCACGCACGGTATTGCCCTGAAATTCCGCAAGGCTAAGTCCGGGCATCTTCGCCAAAACCGAGATATCGCTGACACGGTTATCACCCATCAAAAGTTCATCCAAATGGACACAATTGGCGAGAGGGGAAATATCCGATATCCGATTGCCGGAAAAATCAAGTGTGCCGTCAAACTTGGTAAACCCGGCAAGGGGTGAGATATCCGAGATTCTGTTATCGGAAAGATCGAGGGTGCCTTCAAGCTTGGTAAAACCGGCAAGAGGTGAGATGTCCGAGATCCTGTTGTCGTCGGCCTTGAGTGTGCGCAGCTGGGTAAGACCGCGCAAGGGTTCCAGACTTTGGATTTCGTTGTAGTCAATCGACAACGACGCCAATGCCGTCATCCCGGAAATCGGGCTGATGTCGGAAATACGGTTACCACCGATCCACAGCACACGCATATTGGCCATTCCACGCAACGGGGAAATATCGGCTATCGCATTGCCGCTCAAATCCAGTTCCTGCAAGTTTACGAGTGGTTCGAGTGCGGAGACATCGCGGATCTGCAGGCTGCCCCCAGTGTTCTGCTGCCCCGCGTATAGCTTGCGCAGATTCGTCATGCCCCGCACCATATCAATCGAGCCGAGATCATTCCTGCTGATGTCGAGCCGGGTGAGATTCACCAAGCCAGCCAGAGGCGAGCCATCGATGATGCCGGCACTCTCGATATCAAGTTCGTTCAGATTGACCAACCCGGCAAGCGGGGCGACGCTTTTGAACCTAAGATTATTGAGCCGAAGGACCTTGAGCCCGGTGAGCCCCGCCAGAGGCGCAAGATCAATCGACGAGCGGGAATCAGGATCTGAACCAGAATTATCCTGTTGAGCATTCAGGGAAAGTACCTGCAACGAGGTGAGCTTGGAAATCGGCGAGAAATCGGAGACCTCGTTTCCGTTGCAATACAGCGTTTGCAGTTTAGTGAGATTGGCTAGACGTGCGAGGCTCTGGACGTAATTACCATCGATATTGAGATAGGTGAGGTTCACCAGATTCTCGATACCTTTGAGACTCTCGACTCTTCCGTTCAACGATTTGAAAGCGTTGAGTTTCGTGGTAACATCAACCATTTTCTGGGTAAAGGTATTAGTGGTCTTGACGTGCTCGGCTCTCGCAACGTCCTTGGCGAGCGCCTCATCGGGAAAACAATCGGCTATGCTGTCGCTGCCGACCTTGCAATCGTGCCGTACTTGCGCGGCCGAAGCGGAACAGGGCGCGAATACCATCGCAATCACCGCGAATGCCGCGAGCGCAACCGACAACGTCTGCAGGAACGTCAGAATCGATCGCTTGGTCGTCAACGCAATTGATCGCTCGGCAACCACCGCAATGTCTTCCTTGACCATAGTCCGCTCCTTTATTGCTTTGATATTTCCGGTTACCACAACAGCCATTCGTAACGTACGTATAACCGTAAACCAGACATACACATATATCACAAACAATAAGAATCATCCGCACAGAACAATGACAACAGCCTTGGGCATGTGTTCTTTTTGCAAGTTATACGTAATAAATCGTCGTCGCGACACCAATATTTGGGCAATAAGCGGGTTTATCACGAGTCAGGCGTTATCATATCTACCACATCGACATAGCGCCGCGGCCTGCCAAGAACGGCCGAAGCGAACGCCGAACGTCACAGCCATGCGGGCGTACACCATACGCAGCAGGTCACCGACAATCCTTATAAACCCCGAAGAGACAAGAGGAATGATGGTGTCACCAACGCCTTTACAGGCATTCAGCGCGGTGCCGAAAGCACCGAAAAACAACAAACAGACTCTCATAAACGGCGAGAAGATGACTGGCGCGCAGGCGCTGATCCGCACGCTGGAAGATCTGGGCGTACAGGACGTTTTCGGTATTCCGGGCGGCGCGATTCTGCCGGTTTATCATCAGATTCATGACGACACCAAGTTCCGTTTCGTGTTGATGCGCCACGAGCAGGCCGCTGGGCACGCAGCTGAGGGTTACGCCGTGGCCACAGGGCGCGTGGGCGTGTGCATCGTCACTTCCGGGCCAGGAGCGACCAATATGGTCACCCCGATCGCCGACGCGAATATGGATTCGGTGCCGCTGGTCGTCATTTCCGGGCAGGTCGGCGTGGATGCCATCGGAACGGACGCCTTCCAGGAGGCCGATACCGTTGGTATCACATATCCAGTCGTCAAGCATTCCTACCTAGTCACCGACGCACAGGATATTCCGCGCGTACTCGCCGAAGCGCACTATATCGCGCGTACCGGCCGCCCCGGCCCCGTCGTCGTCGATATCACAAAAACCGCACAGGTTGGCGATATGTATTACACATGGCCGCAGAAACTGCTGCTTCCCGGTTATAACCCGACCACCAAACCGCACGGCCATGTGCTGCGCGAGGCTGCGAGACTCTTCGAGCAGTCATATCGGCCGGTGCTTTACGTCGGCGGCGGCGCCGTACGCTCCAACGCCGGAGCACAGGTCAAAGAACTCGCTGACCTGACCGATTCCCCAATCGTCACTACGCTTCCTGCGCGTGGCATCGTGCCGGATTCCGACCCGAAAATGCTCGGAATGCTTGGTATGCACGGTACCTTAGCTGCCACCGCGGCTACGCAGAAATGCGATTTGCTGGTGGCCATTGGCGCTCGTTTCGACGACCGCGTGACCGGTAAGATGGAAGCTTTCGCCCCCGCAGCCCGCGTCGTTCATATCGACATCGACCCCGCGGAAATCGGCAAACGCCGCCAGCCCGATGTACCAATCGTTGGCGACGTGGCGGAAGTGCTTGACGCGCTAAACGCCGAAATCAAGCGGAACCAAGCTATCCAAGGCAAGCCGAATCTCGCGGCCTGGTGGAGGCTCATCAACTCGTGGCGCGAAAAGTACCCGATAAAATATGACGAAAAGACGCCGGACGGTTCGCTTTCGCCACAGTGGGTCGTCGAAGAGCTTTCACGTCAGGCCGCGCCTTCCACCATCTGGGTTTCGGGCGTGGGTCAGCATCAGATGTGGGCTTCACAGCTCATTGATTTTGAGAATCCTCATTCTTGGATTTCCTCTGGCGGACTTGGAACCATGGGCTTCGGCCTGCCCGCAGCCATCGGCGCACGCGTCGGTTCGTCGCGCGATTTCGGCGGCAAGAAGCCAGTCTGGCTCATCGACGGCGACGGCAGCTTCCAGATGACTTCCGAAGAGCTCGCGCCTGCGTTCATCGACAAAGCACCGGTGAAAATCGCGATTCTCAACAATTCCGTCTACGGCATGGTCCGCCAATGGCAGACGCTCTTCTACGACAAGCACTACTCGCAGACCAGCATCCAGGACGGCGAAAACACCGAGGACATCGTCAACGTCCCCGATTTCGTCAAGCTCGCCGAGGCGTATAGCTGCGTCGGCATCCGCGCCACAACGCAAGACGAAGCGAAAGCCGCCATCAAGCGCGCCAACGAAATCAACGACCGGCCGGTCTTGATCGATTTCCGTGTTTACAAGGACGCGATGGTCTGGCCGATGGTAGCCGCGGGGCAATCCAACGACACTGTGACTTACAAGCCCGGCGTGCAGCCGCTCTTGCATCATGATTCGACGGACCGCGTTGCCGATGACGACCAAGACGATAACCACAATGAAGCCGAAGCCGCCAATACTGCGACCGGCACTGAAACATCGGAAAAGTAAGGACAAGGCGAAAGGAATATCATGGCAATCTATCCTGCATCCACTCCGCATAGCGAGCGTCACACCCTGTCCGTCCTGGTCGAAAACCGCCCCGGTGTTTTGGCACGTATAGCAGGCCTTTTCGCCCGTCGCGCCTTCAACATCAACTCGCTTTCCGTCTCCCCCACCGAGCGCCCCGACATCTCGCGCGTCACCGTAACCGCCGACGTCGAGCAGGTGCCGCTCGAGCAGATCATCAAGCAGCTCAACAAGCTGCTCCACGTGCTGAAAATCGTCGATCTCGACAACACCGACGCCGTCCAGCGCGAGCTGGTGCTCATCAAGGTCGCGGCCAACGAGACAAACCGTTCCGATGTGCTTGAGATCGTGCGCCTCTTCCGCGTGCGCGTGGTCGATGTGCACCCCGAGTCCCTGACCATCGAGGCCACCGGCGACGAGGGCAAGATCGACGCGCTGCTTGGGCTCTTGGACGACTACGGTGTCATCGAGCTAGTTCGTTCCGGCGCCGTCGCCGTAACCCGTGGCCCACACGCGTTGAGCGAAAAGGTAGTCGGCAGCGAAATCACCGGAAGGTAATGGAATAGCTCACTAAGATCACAATTTACTAGGTGGATATGGCCTGAAGCCATATCCACCTTTTTCATCTTGGCCTTTTATAAATTCCCAACAAGTCATTGTCATATTGACATTCTGTTAGCAGTTTGCTAGCATTTTGCTAATTGACACGCCAAACTTGGAGATACTGATGGGCACAATAATGGTTCGCGATGTTCCTGACGAGCAGATTGACATTGTGAAAGAGGCCGCGAAAGCACATAATCGTTCAATGGAAGCTGAAATGCGTTCCAATGTAGCACGATGGACAGCGGCATGGGTGGCGCATAAAGAGACAAACTCCACAGATTTTTCCGAAGAACTGCAAACTTATCTTCTCTTTCAACAGCCACGCATCAAAGACAACGATGTCTCTCATACCGCGAAAAGAAAGAATGAGTCAGTCACACAAAAAGAATCGACGAAAAAACCAGCAACTACAGCTGAAATCTTCGCAAAAGCACATCGACTGCTAAGAGATTCCGGACTTACAGGTGACGAACAGCTGATCCCTCCGCGCAGCGGCGAGATTCGCCATGTGGAACTAGGTAACTGATGTTTCTACTTGACACCAATGTAGTGAGTGAAATTTCCAGCCGCGCAATTCCTGATGAAAAAGTACTTGCATGGTTTTTCGCCCAATCACCAGACACACTATATATATCAAGTATCACTTTGGCTGAACTTATATATGGCATTGAGCTTTTACCAGAAGGCCGACGCAAAGACGATGTACGCAACAGTGTGGTATCCACACTTTCTGATTTTCAGTCTCGTCCACTACCTTTCGACGAACAGGCAGCACCATATTATGCATCCGTCGCCGCTCAAAGGAGAAAATTAGGCCAACCTATTGGACCAAATGACGCCATGATTGCAGCCATTGCCATGTCCAACAATATGGCTGTAGTCACTCGAAACATAAAGGATTTTGAAAACACGGGAGTAAGAATCATTAATCCTTGGAAATACCAAAATCAAAAAAGCTAAAAGAGGTTCTCATGTCCCAGACACTTCCCAGCAATCAACAACCTGGCCCGCATGATTTGCTGCTTGATATCGATGACGACGTCTTGGCGAAATTTACGAATATCGCCCATACGGACGGCAGAACCACCGAAGATGAGGCTCGTTCTCTAATCGAAGATTATGCAAGCGGAAAACTGGTTCGAGTAAACAAACAATCGTAACGGTGAAATTCTTCGACAATAATCGAATAAATTAAGAAGGACTTATTCAACTTGCTCGGAAAGCTCCATCCATTCGGATTCGAGGGATTCGGACTCGGTGGAGTTGGCGGAGAGCTGCTCATTGAGCTTGCCCAAGCCGACGTAATCGGACGGGTCGTGAGCGGCCATTTTCTGCTCGATCTTCGACTTCTCAGTTTCGAGTTTTGCCAGTTTCCGCTCGATGGCCGAAAGACGACGAGTGGCGTCGTGAAAGGCTTTGCCGGTCAGTTTTTGCTCGCCGGATTGCGAATCGGAATCGACATTGTCACCGCTATCGCCTGCGTTTGCACTGGACGATTGAGCCTCAGACGTATTGCTCGAGGAAGATCCTTTACCCGATGACTTGGCACCGTGACTGCCGCCAACAACCTCATCAAGGGTCTCGCCGTTTTCAATCTTGCGCACCATCTCTAGGTAATCGTCAACACCGCCGGGAAGATGACGAACTTTGCCACCAATCAGCGCGAACTGCTCGTCGGTCACACGTTCCAGCAGATAGCGGTCGTGGGAAACCACAATCAATGTGCCAGGCCATGAATCAAGCAGATCCTCCATAACAGCGAGCATGTCAGTATCGAGGTCGTTGCCGGGCTCGTCCAAAATCAGGACATTCGGCTCGTCCAGCAAAATCAGCAGCAGTTGCATACGACGCTTTTGACCACCGGAAAGGTCGCCAATCGGCGTCATCAACTGGGCAGCCGAGAAACCTAGCCGTTCCATCAACTGGCTGGTCGAAACCTCTTTGCCGTCGACCTCATAGGTCGGCTTGTAACGGCTCAGCACTTCCTTGATCTTGTACTTGTTGAGTTTTTCCAACTCGTCAAGACGCTGCGAAAGCACCGCGAACTTCACGGTCTTGCCGATTTTCACATGACCGGCCGTCGGGGTCAGCGTTCCATCGATAATCTTCAGCAACGTCGACTTGCCGGCACCGTTCGCACCGACAATGCCGAACCGATCGCCCGGGCCAATCAGCCAAGTGACGTCATCAAGAATCTTTCGCCCGCTGACCGTCATCTTTTGCGCGGCGGACGTCGTTTCATCATCGTCAACAGCAAGCTCTACAGATCCGATGACTTTCGGCTCTTCGTACAAAGCAGGAACGATATTGTTATTGTCGTCATCACTGCTTTCACCTTGAAGGTGCTCGAAAATCTGAGTCACGTCGTTCAAATCAACGACCTGCTTACCCAGCCGTGAAGTCGCCATCTGCTTCAATTGCAAGGTGTTGCGCATCGGCGGTACGTCGGCGATGAGCGCGTTGGCCTGTTTGACGTGGAACTTCTGCTTGGTGGCGCGGGCCCGAGCGCCGCGGGTCAGCCACGCCAGCTCCTTGCGTGCCAGGTTGCGCCGGCGTTCCTCGCGGATGTCGGCCTGCCGGTCGCGTTCGACGCGCTGGAGCATGTAGGCGCTGTAGCCACCCTCGAACGGATCGATCACCCCGTCGTGCACCTCCCACATCGATTCGCAGACCTCGTCCAGGAACCAGCGGTCGTGGGTGACCAGCAACAACGCGCCCTGCCCCGAGGCCCAACGGTTCTTCAGGTGTTCCGCGAGCCAATGGATGGTGACGATATCCAAATGATTCGTAGGCTCGTCGAGCGCAAGAATGTCCCAATCCTTCAGGAGCAGCCGCGTCAGATCGGCACGTCGGCGCTGGCCGCCGGAAAGCGAGCCGATCTTGGCATCAAGGCTCAAACCGCCAAGCAGCGCCTCCACGATTTCACGCGAACGGGTGTCGGAAGCCCATTGGTAATCTTCGCGCCCCTCGAGCGCAGCCTCGCGCACGGTAGCGTTGTCGTCAAGCGGATCACGCTGATCGAGCATGCCGAAGGTCAGCCCGTTGCGGGTGGTCACACGCCCGGAATCAGGCTGCTGCGTTCCGGCCAACAAGTGCAATAACGTGGATTTGCCGTCGCCGTTCTTGCCGACTATACCGATACGGTCGCCCTCGAAGACGCCCTGCGTCACATCGGTAAAAATGGTTTTGGTGGCGAAATCAAGCGAAACGTGTTCAAGTCCCAAGTCATAAGTCGGCATAGTGATTCGATGGTATCGCTCGCTGCCAACACCCTTCAGCCCGCAACCGAATCAGCTGTCGCATTGCTTGCGCACCCCCCACACATTGCCCGCTGTGCCAACCCCAAAGAACTGCAAAAGAAAAGCACCAGCTGACCCAAAATGATGCTTTTCTCACAGGTTCCGACCAGAATCAGTGCAAAAAGCACCTTTTTGGACACGTTTTAGTGCTTTTCCCACGGGTTATCCCAAAACCAGTGCGAAAAGCACCATTTCAGCCCCGTTTTAGCGCTTTTCCCACGGATTCAGGGCGAAGTCGAGGAGAAAAGCACCATTTCGACCTCGTTTTGGCGTTTTTCTCATGGGTTTAGGTCATTCGCTCATCGCGCGGGCACTGGCGGCGCA
The DNA here is from genome assembly GCF_029395495.1 of Bifidobacterium sp. ESL0769. NCBI lineage: Bacteria > Bacillati > Actinomycetota > Actinomycetes > Bifidobacteriales > Bifidobacteriaceae > Bifidobacterium > Bifidobacterium sp. ESL0769. Next base: position 2,021,853 of record NZ_CP113918.1, read on the forward strand.
ACGCACGGCGAAAGCGGAGAAGACCTGCTCGGCAAGTGGCTGCAACTCGACGTCGTAGCGCTTGAAATCCTCGCGAATCTTCGCAATCTCGCTTTTCTTCATGCCTTTGACCATGGAAGGCTCGTTGAGCCATTCGTCCAGCAGCGTCGGCGTGACCTCGAGGTGAAATTGCAGCCCAAGCGCGCTTTTATAGCAGAACGCCTGGTTTTCGGTATATTTTGACGACGCGAGAAGCTGCCCGCCCTCGGGCACGGAAACGACGTCGTTATGCCAGTTGAGCACATTGATCTGGTCGGTCCACATCGGGAACCAATCGTTTTTGGCGACGCGCTTGATTGGTGCGAACCCGATTTCCGAGCACTTTCCGCTCTGCAGCTTGCCACCGAGCGCCGTGGAAATAATCTGGTGGCCAAGGCAGATGCCAAGCACCGGTTTGCCGGCCTTCACGGCCTTGCGCACCAGTTTCGCTTCGGTTTTCAGCCCCGGAAATTCTTTGTAATCCTGCGCCCCCATCGGTCCGCCCATCACGACGAGCCCGGCGATTTCTTCGCTTTTCGGCACGTCAGGGTCCGCATCAGCCGCAATGCTCAACGTCTCACTGGCCATACCGAGATCGTCAAGATTATCAAGGATTCGTCCTGGCTTCTCACAGGAGACATGTTGCAGAATAAGCACTTTCGGCATCGTCATGATTCCATTGTGGCATTTCGTCACCCCAAATTTATAACGATTGACTTCCAGCGAACGAAACCTATCCATTTTTGTCGGCTAAACCCAATATTCTTGATTATTATGGAAAACGCCACGAAACCGCAGAATTCCAACCTTTCCGGAACAGACCAGCCAAAGGCTCTCTCTAAAGCTGCCAACAATCTGAGACTTTACAACACGGCCACACACGAAGTGTCCGCGTTCACACCGATTGTGCCTGGTAAAGTGGGCATTTACGTCTGCGGTGCCACGGTGCAAAGTTCGCCGCATATCGGTCATATTCGCGCCGCCGTCGCCTTCGACATCGTCCGTCGTTGGCTCAAAAAGCTGGGCTACGAAGTCACTTTCATCCGCAATGTCACCGATATCGACGATAAGATTTTGGACAAGGCAGCGGCTGCCGGCCAGCAATGGTGGGCGCGCGCCTATTATTATGAGCGGGAATTCACCCACGCCTACGACACGCTCGGCGTGCTTCCCCCAACCTACGAACCCCGCGCCACCGGTCATATCGGCGACATGGTTGATTTAATCCAACGCCTTGTCGACCGCGGTCACGCCTACGTCATCACTGACGCCAACGGCGAGCCGACCGGCAATGTATTCTTCGACGTGGCCAGCTGGCCGCATTACGGCGAACTGACCCATCAAAAGCAGACTTCCGATTTTGATTCCGCGGCAGCTGTGGCCGATGAAATGGGCCCGAGCGTCGACCAGTCCGGCGACGACAAATACAATCCTGCCGACCCTGCAGATTACTCCCCCGACAAGCACGATCCACGCGATTTCGCGCTTTGGAAGGCTTCGAAGCCGAGCGACCCCGAGACTGCCCGTTGGAAGACGCCGTTCGGCACCGGTCGCCCTGGCTGGCATATCGAATGCTCGGCGATGAGCCACCGCTACCTCGACGGCATGTTCGATATCCATGGCGGCGGGCTCGATCTGCGCTTCCCCCACCACGAAAATGAGATGGCGCAAACTCGCGCAGCCGGCTACGAATCCGCCAACGTGTGGATGCACTCGGCATGGGTGACGGCCAAGGGCGAAAAGATGTCGAAGTCGCTGGGCAACGGCCTTTCCGTGCCGAGCGTACTAGCGGATAATTCAGCGTGGGTAGTGCGTTACGCGTTGGGCGGCGTGCAATATCGCTCGATGCTCGAGTGGAGCGACCAGACGCTCGCCGAAGCGAAGTCCGCCTACGAGCGCATCAGCAATTTCATCGGCCGCGCCGGCAAGGCTCTGGGTACCGACGGCCAGCCAAGCCGCGAGAAAGTCGAAGCCGTCAGGGCCGACCAGCTTCCGGCCGATTTCGTGGAGGCCATGAACGAAGACATCAACGTTTCGGGTGCCACCGCCGCAATTTTCACCACCATCCGACACGGCAATTCGCTGGCTGACAAGCTTGAGTCGGAGCAGGGCAACCAAAGCACTGACATGTTGGACGATGCCGATATGATCGCTTTGACCGACGAATTCCGCCAGGTCCTCGAAGAGACCAGCGAGCGCTATGCCGATATGCCCAAAGAGGCCATTCAGAACGACGCGAAGGCCCGGTTCGCCTTCACACACGGCAATGTTCCCTCCGAAATCATCGACGCGCTGACCTCCCGGGTAGCTCTTCAGGAGACGTTGCTCTCGGTGCGCGCGATGCTCGATACTTTAGGTCTGGACCCGTTGGCCGAGCCTTGGAACGCCGGGGCTTCCGAAAGCAGCGCCGGTGCTCAGAACGCCAACGGCAGCTCCAGCACCGAAGCCGAACGCAAGTTGCTCGACAACCTGATCGGCTATCAGCTCGCCGCCCGCAACGCCGCCCGCAAGGCCAAGAACTTCGAGAAGGCCGATAAGATTCGCAATGCTCTTGCCGCCATGGGCGTGATAGTCGAAGACAAGCCTACCGGTTCCACCTGGAGTCTGAAGTCCTGAGGCAGCATCCTGCCGACAGTACGAAAGATATTACAAATGACGGTTATTTCCCAATAAATTATTCATCGCTATTTTCATAACCGGATTTATTAATAAGTAATATAAATTATTACAATTGACTTGCATTCCCTGCAATTTTGTCGTACAGTTGCTTACTGTTATTCGAATATAATAATCCCTATTTATAAATCAATTTTGAGGATTATTTGACGATGGTAAGAGTGAGAGAACAAGGGAAGCAATGATGAATCGCAAGATTAAAACGATATTCGCAACTGCGGTGGCCGCGGCGACGCTACTGGCACCCGCCATCGCGCAAGCGGATCCCGCCGAACCAAGCGAGCAACCACAAAAGAGCACAGGTAGCACACAAGCTTCAGGAGCCGCAACCTCGGCACCAGGCGTCTCGGCATCCGCGCCTGAAACTTCGTCATCTGAAACTAGCGGGACCAGCGCATCTGGGTCGTCGTCTACAAGCGCGACGCCCGCCACCGGAACTCTAACACCCAAATCGAAATCGTCCTCGGCCGCAATCCTGCCCTCTTCGCCGCTCCACAGCGACAAGACCCCCGGCATAGCGACACGAGGCCTGGAACCCAGCGCCCAAGGCGGCGAGTGCAGTGACACCGGAGCCATGAGCCACGGCTATTGGACTTTGGCACCCAGCGCCGAATACGGCGGAGAATGTACGCTGACTTTCACGGCCAACGACCCCATCCATGAAAACGACTTTAACGGCTTGCAATCCTATCCCGACTGGATGGTCGCCTCATCGACAGGCTACGGCCCCTATTCACATTTTGGAACAAGAAATGCCCGTTCCGCAGGTTTTATGCTCAATCCATCGCGGGTACAGGAATTCGGAGAGGCCGAGCACATCGTCTTCGAAGGCCCCGGCAAAACCAAGCTTCCAGAAAATGCGGCTTTCATGTTTGGCGATTGGGGATGCGCCGGCAGCGGTTATTCCGGTTGCGGACTCAAAAGCTTCAAGAGCAATAACGCCCTCGACACAAGCCACACCACCAGCATGCGAGGAATGTTCCAGGCTGGAACACAACTGACGAATCTTGACATGAGCGGATGGAACACCGGCAGGCTTGAAAACATATACTCGATGTTCGATATAACCGGCCTCACCGATTTGGATTTGAGCGGCTGGGACACCCACTCTCTCACGCAGATGCACCAGGCATTCTTTAACACGTCCAAGCTCAAGACCTTGAATCTCAGTGGCTGGGACACCAGCAATGTGACCGATACAGGAAATATGTTCATGGGAAGCGGGCTTCAAACATTGACCGTCGGCCCCAAAACCGACGTCATCGATTTGAGCGATCTCGGCAATGCCAACTGGTTGAAAGTCACCCGTCTGTCTACCGGCACCTCCGGAACCACACAGGAAGTCACCGACTCCACCCCACAGACCACGGCGGAACTCCAGGCAAGCCTGACCACCAATCCCGCCCGCGCAGGCACCTATACGCATGTGAACAACGAGAGCCATTCGCTCAACCTCAACGCCAACCTTCCCGCAGGCTACACGGCAAGCGCTGCAGCCAGCGGATATACCGATGATGGCAGCGGCAACCTCTCACGGAGCGCGTTTGACACGAGCGCCCAAAACGTCCCGTTCCCTACATACGATACCGCGCAAGTTCTGACCAATCGCGGCAGCAAGCGCAACATCACCCGAACGGATGGGTCTACGTTGACCCTGCCCACCGCAGACCCATACACGCTCACCGCTCCTTCGCCGACGAGTGACACCTACACGCTGTTGGGCTGGAGCACTACTCCAACGGCCACCACCGCCGACCATCACAACGGTGACACAATCAGCCTCGCCAGTGCTGACGTAACGCTCTACGCGATCTGGAAGAAGGACGCCAGGCCCGTCCACGTCACGCCTCCCAGCACTTCACCTTCCGTGCCTTCCGGGCCTTCCGAGTCAGGCAGCGCTTCCGGCTCATCCACCTCGACTTCCGGTTCAGGCACAAGTGCAAGCGGAGCGAGCGGCATAATCTCCTATCCCGCCGCCCAAGGTCCGACCTCTGCCGCAGCCGGCGCGGTCGCATCGCCTTCAGCGCCTACTCTGGCCCCCGCCGCACGTCTCTTTGCAGCAGCCCCGGGCATCTCAACCACCGGTCCGGCAGTACCTGGTACTGGTGACCACACCCTCAACGGTGCTTCCCCGAACGCTTCCGGCGAGACCCCGAAAGAAAAGATCTGCAAGATCACCTACTACGGCGAAGGCTCCGTGGCCCCCGCAGCGGTAATCTGCAAGAACGACAACAAGAAGTCCGTCGTAAGCGCAGTACCCGACGCAGCCACTCGGACCGCACTAGCTCCAGCATGGCTTTTTATGCTCGTACTTGCCGTCTTGTTCTTCGCGATCATGTTCCTCTACCAGCGCCGCAACGCGTTCTTCGCCGCACAACACCGCGCCGCAGCAACCACTGACTAACAGGCAACCAGTCGCAACCCGCTGATTCACAGGTCAACGATGAATAACAGAAGGTTGCGCTCCCAGTAAAAGAAGCTCCGCCCAGTTTTGAACTGAGTCGGAGCTTCTTTTTTCTCCCTACGAACCGCTAGAATTAAGACATTATGGCAGCATTCAGTTCTTTGACAGACAAGCTCTCCAACGCGTTCAAGCACCTGAAGAGCAAAGGCAAACTTTCCGAGGCGGATATTGACGGGACGATCCGCGAGATTCGTCGCGCATTGCTCGACGCCGATGTGGCGCTCGACGTGGTGCGCTCCTTCACTTCCCGCGTGCGCGAACGTGCGTTGGGCGAAGAGGTTTCACAGGCGCTGAACCCCGCGCAGCAGGTGGTGAAGATCGTCAACGACGAGCTGACGCAGATTCTCGGCGCCGGCGTCGATCGCCCGCTGAACTTCGCCAAGAACCCGCCGACTATCATCATGCTGGCCGGTCTTCAGGGCGCCGGTAAGACGACGTTGGCAGGCAAGCTTGGCTATTGGCTGAAAGACGCCGGCCACACCCCGCTTCTGGTCGCGGCCGATTTGCAGCGCCCGAACGCCGTCACCCAGCTGCAGGTGGTCGGCGAGCGCGCGGACGTGCCGGTTTATGCTCCCGAGAAGGGCGTGCAGTCCGACGGCGGCGAGGCCGTGGCGGCCCCCGGTCAGACCAGCGGGGACCCGGTGAAAGTCGCACGCGATTCGATTCAGTACGCCAAAGACAAACTGTATGACACAGTCATCATCGATACCGCCGGCCGTTTGGGCGTCGACGAAGAGCTGATGAAGCAGGCTCGTGACATCCGCGACGCCGTGAACCCCAATGAGATTCTCTTCGTCATCGACGCGATGATCGGTCAGGACGCAGTGCAGACCGCCGAAGCCTTCAACAAGGGCGTAGACTTCACCGGCGTGGTGCTCTCCAAGCTCGATGGCGACGCGCGAGGCGGCGCAGCGCTTTCCGTCGCATCCGTCACCGGCAAGCCGATTTTGTTCGTCTCCAACGGCGAGGGGCTCAAAGACTTCGAGGTCTTCCACCCCGACCGCATGGCCTCCCGCATCCTCGACATGGGCGATATTTTGACGCTCATCGAGCAGGCGCAGAAGGAGTTCGACGAGCAGGAGGCGATTCAGTCCGCCAAGAAGATGGCGAAGGGCACCTATGGCCTCGACGACTTCATGGAGCAGCTCGAGCAGGTGCGTAAGCTCGGCTCGATGAAAAGCCTGCTTGGCATGATTCCCGGCATGGCCGCGCACCGCAAGGAACTCGAAGCGCTTGACGAGCACGAAATCGACCGCACCGAAGCCATCATCCATTCAATGACTCCGGCCGAGCGTCGCGATCCATCCATCATCGACGGCTCCCGTCGCGCCCGCATCGCCTACGGTTCCGGCAACACGGTTTCGTCGGTCAATGGTCTGCTGCAACGTTTCGAACAAGCGGCCAAGATGATGAAGCGCATGACCAACAAAGTCGGTGGCGGCATTCCCGGCATGGGAGGTCCGGCCATGGGAGGCGGCTACGGCGGCAAAAAGGGCAAGAAAGGCAAGAAGAAGGGCAAGTCCAAGTCCGGCAACCCGATGAAGCGCGAGGCCGAAGAAAAAGCATTGCGCGCCAAGCTTGCCGGCAAGAAGAACTCCGGCGGCTCGGCTTTTGCCAAGAAACCTCAGAACCCTGCACTTCCGGCAGGCCTGCAAGAAGCCATGGACGCGGCTGGCACCAACGAGAACGGCACCCCGAACCTTCCGCCGAACTTCGGTGGCGGCTTGGCCGGTCTGCTCGGCTGAACCGCGAATAGGTCTCATGGCTATAGCTCTATCCATACCGCTGGGTCTCATCGCCCTGTGGTGGGCGTTGCGTTTTCTGCCTGCAGGCGCGGACGGGTACGGCCCGTTGCCATATCTCATCGCGTTCGTCCGCTTTCTGTGGATGCCGTCAGCATTGGTCTTGGCAGTAGCGCTTGCTTCCCGGCATTGGATTATCGCTGTTTTCGCCGCGATATTGATATTGCTTACCGGCGTATTCGTTTCGCCTTGGTACAGGAAACGCAATATTCCCACCAACTCCGCCAACTCAAAGAAGTTGGCCGGTAATCTAGTAACCCAAAATACCAATAATCCCCATACAGTAATGACACTGAACTGCCGTTACGGACTGGCCGACCCGCAGGCCATCGTCGACGCCGTACGTGGCAATAATGTATCCATATTGGCTTTGCAGGAACTTACGCCAGACCTCGTCGCCGCGCTCGACAAAGCGGGATTGAACACGCTGCTCCCATACTGCCAATTGGGCAAAGCACAGGAAAGCGACAACGGCGGATTCAACGGCATCTACTCACGCACCCAACCCGACGCGCAAGCAGGCAACGCGATCGACATCGCCGCCGCCGACGTGCCGAGCATCATCGTGGGAAATGTGGCGTACTTCAGCGCGCATCCCAAATCGCCGATGCGCGGGTGTCGGGAATGGTCACTCGGCATCAGGAGGCTGGCCGAACTCATCAACCGAGACGTATTCGCTATCGGACAGAGCTCCTCCAAAACGACCGATGCCGAAGCCGACCACAACCCCGTCGCCAGTGCGCACGTGGCAATGTCAGGGACAATACCGATAGAGACCACTGCTACTGAGCCGAATGCCTCGACGACTACGGCAACAACGACGCCATCCGCCCCCACACGCGCCACCGTCATTATGGGCGACCTCAACTCCAACCTCGACCATCCCAGCTTCCGCAAGCTGCTCAACTCCGGCTTCACCGATGCCGGTCTCGGCATCTCGCACAGCGGCGCCGCGAGCTTCCCGACCTGGTTACGTTGGCCCCGCCTCGAACTGGATCACGTTCTGGCAACGCCAGAAATCAACATATCTTCGGTACAAACGACCAACATCCCCGGCAGCGACCATCTTGCCTTGCTTGTGCACCTTGCTCACACGTAAATTGTATTACTGTGCTCTAAGATAAATACAAACGGTGAGGCAAAGAACAATTCGCCTGTCTTTTACCTTTAAAACCACTCCATAACATAAGCGGCACAAGGCTTTTACCGGAATGTCGCTTTCGCAGGAAAGGTAATCAAAAAGAGATAAAACTAGTCATAAAATGACTGTCTATTGACTTTCCCAGATAGTGTCCATATGCTGTCCATTTGGTTGCTATGTAGACGACTTGAACCGATACTAAAAGTACGAATTCAATGTCGAATGCAAAGAAGGACATATTATGAACGACACACAAAATGCAGACATTCAATTCAATATTCCCGTCAGCAAAGAACAGCTCACGCTTATGAAACGGGCTGCGGCGCTTGAAGAAAGGCCGGTTGCCTACTGGGCGGCGGACAAACTGTTCGAGGCTGCGAGCGAGGGCGTAGAACAAGAGGTGACACTTCAGGAGGTCAATGAGGAGTTCGACAAGATCCTCGCGACGTTCGAGGTGCCTGCCAGCGTCTGATAATTTTTCGACCGGTTACCAATATTCTGCAATCCCGCACCGATACGCACGAAATCGCAGAATCTAATCACATTAACAAGCATCACAAAAGCGGGAAACAGCTATCTGGTTGTTTCCCGCTTTTCGTATACCCGAATGCTCATATTCGAATATCTGGATTGCTATTACTCATCCTTGTCGCGGCTGAGCGCCTCAAGAAGCTGATCGTCACGTGACTGGATGGTCTGGGCAGCCTGCTCGCCTTGCCAATCGTAGAAGCCTTTACCGCTCTTCGAGCCAAGTTCACCGGCGTCGACCTTGGCGTTCAGAGCCGGGTCCTCGCCGGTCTCGTTCGACAGATCGTCGTAAAGATACTTGGAGATATTATCGAAGACATCGAGTCCGCCGAGATCGGCGCTGGCGATCGGGCCAAGAATCGCCCAGCGACGGCCGAGGCTGTATTTGACGATGTCATCGACGGCCTCCGGCGTGGCGATACCACGCTCGACAATGTTCAGGCATTCGCGGATGACCGCCAACTGGATGCGGTTGCCGACGAATCCCAACGATTCGGTCTTGAGCGGCACGGCGTGCTTACCGATGTGGTTCATCAGCTCGACGGTGATGTCTACGGTCGCCTGATTGGTCTTTTCGCCTGGCACCACCTCGACCAACGGCATGAGCTGGGCCGGGTTCCAGAAGTGAGCAACGACGAAACGACCAGGATGCTGCAAACCATTCGCAATTGCGGACGGGCTTAACCCCGAAGTGTTGGTGGCCAAAATGGTCTGATCGGAGACGATGCCTTCGACCTTCTTCCACACATCATGTTTGACCTCAAGATTTTCAAGCACCGATTCGATGATGAAATCGACACCGGCAAGCGCTTCGTAATCGGTGGTCATGGCGATGCGGCCAAGCACCGCGTCCCGTTCCTCGGCTTTGACCATGCCTGCCTTGATGAACGTGTCGAGGTCGCGCTCGACGAGCTTGCGGCCACGATCCAACGCAGGCTGGGCCGTGTCGACCACGGTCACGTCGTAGCCCTTCATCGCGAACTGCAATGCGGTGGCATGTCCCATCGTGCCCGCGCCGAGATTGCCAATCTTCTTGATATCCGTCATTTCCATAGATGTATCTCCTCAAAGCAGCATCAGGGTGCAGCTTCGTTTCTAAGGATAGACCGGAACCGGAATCTATCCAGCGGACGAGTTATAGTTGAAAAGTTATTCACGGGTGCGGGGCCCTCTCAATCCCGTAGGCCGTGAGGGACAACGCGGATTCGCGCAAGTATGCCCCACATACGAGCTCGAAACCGCAATGATACCTACAAGGAGAGCCACAATGGCTACCAAGATTCGTCTGAAGCGCATGGGTAAGAAGTTCTATGCCTTCTACCGCATTGTCGTCATGGATGAGCGCAAGAAGCGTGACGGCAAGTCGATCGAGGAGATCGGCCTGTATGATCCGAACCAACAGCCTTCGATGATCAAGATCGATTCCGATCGTGCTCAGTACTGGCTTGGCGTCGGCGCACAGCCGAGCGACGCAGTACGCAATCTTTTGAAGATCACCGGTGACTGGCAGAAGTTCAAGGGTCTGCCGGGTGCCGAGGGCACGCTGAAGACCGCTGAAGACGGCCCGGATGCCGCCGCCCGCGTCGAGGCCGTTGAAGCCGACGCTCAGAAGCGCAAGGCCAAGCAGTCCGAAGCCAAGGCGAAGGCCGAAGCTGAGAAGGCTGCAGAAGCCGCCAAAGCCGACGAAGCCAAGGCAGAGGAAGCCGGCGCCGAAGAGGCCAAGGCCGAAGCCGCTGAGACCGAGAAGGCTGAGTAATCATGCTCGCGCAAGCTGTGGAACATCTCATTTCCAATATCGTCGACTTTCCCGATGATGTGTCGGTGAAGTCCCACGAAAACGCCCGCGGCGAACTGTTGCGGGTGCGTGTGAACCCTGAAGACATCGGGCGCGTGATCGGTCGTTCCGGCCGCACCGCCAATGCAATTCGTACCGTGGTGCAGGCGTTGTCCGACCACAAGGTGCGCGTCGACATCATGGATGTTCGCAAGTGAATCGCGACGAAAACATTTCGCAGCAGGCAGACCCTCAGCAGCGTGAACTGTTGAGGGTCTGCCGTATCGGACGTGCGCAAGGGCTCAAAGGCGAGGTCAATGCGCGTACGTTCACCGACGAACCGGAACTGCGGTTTGCACCCGGATCCGTTTTATATACCAAAGACGGCTCACGAACTTACACCATCGCTCATTCCCGGACGTTCAAGGACCGCTGGATTCTACATTTCGAGGGCGTTGACAATCGTGATGCTTCCGAAGCTTTAAACGGATTGGAGCTTTACATCGAAGCCGATGACCCTGAGGAAATGGCAGAAGAAGACGCCTGGTATCCCAAAGATCTTATCGGACTGGAGGCTCGCGTCGCCGACAATCCTGCCAATGGAATCGACGCTGGCAAGTCCGGCAATGTCATTGGAAAAGTTGTGGACGTCATCGACGGCCCTGCACAATCACTGCTGAAAATCCGCTTGGCCACGCCCGTTGTCGAGCAAAAAGACGGCAGTTTCGCTCCCGCCTCTCTCGATGGGGCCGACAAAGATACTGACGATAAAATCATCAAAACGGCTTTAGTTCCGTTTGTCGACGAACTCGTACCGGATATCGATTTGGATGAACATTATCTGACTCTGGATCCGCCTGTCGGTCTGATTCCGGGGCTGTGATTCCTGCTGACTAATGTCAGTGACCGGCTCACGATATGGTTGAAACCATGAAGATCGATATCGTGTCCGTATTCCCTGAGTATTTCGAAGCCCTCAACGTTGGCCTGTTCGGCAAGGCCATCGAACACGGACTGCTCGACGTAAAAACACATGATCTACGCGACTGGACCCACGACGTGCACCATTCCGTCGACGATACGCCGGTCGGCGGCGGTGCCGGCATGGTGATGAAGCCCGAAGTCTGGGCCGAATGCTTGGACGATTTGTTGGGCTTGGAACCTGTCGAAGTCAACGATGACGATAGCCCTAATATATCTTCATCAGATATCGAAGCCGATGATGCAAAGCCCGTCCTGATTTTCCCGAATCCTTCGGCAACGTTGTTTACCCAGCGCGACGCGACCGAGCTTTCGCATGCCAGCCACCTCATCTTCGGCTGCGGACGTTACGAGGGTTACGACGCACGTATCCCCCGCTACTACTGCGCACAAGGCGTTGACGTACGCGAATACTCCATCGGCGATTACGTACTTAACGGCGGCGAGGTGGCCGTCTCCGTGATGCTCGAAGCCATCACCCGTCTCATGCCCGGATTCATGGGCAACCCCGACTCCATCGTGGAGGAATCCTACACCGGCCAAAACGCGCTGCTAGAGCACTACCAGTACACGAAACCGGCCGTCTGGCGCGGCATGGGTGTCCCCGACGTGCTCACGAGCGGTGACCACGGCAAGGTTGATCGCTTCCGCCGTGACGAAGCCATCGCCCACACTGCTCAACTCCGCCCAGACCTCATCGCGCAGCTCGACTGCAAAGCCCTTGACAAGGCGGATCGCAAAACCCTGATGTCCTTGGACTGGGAAGTCTCTGGCCCCCACCCGCGAAAGTTGGATGACTAATTTTTCATCAAGAATAAAGGTGGTCTAGTGTTACTCACTTGTGGTCAATATAGTAGACCTCGGTTTCGCCGTAGTGGCGTTGGTCGGAGACTTGCCAGTTTTCAGGCACCGTCAGCGGCTCGGAACGAGTTGAACGCTCAAAAATGATTACTGTTTGTTCGTCTGCGGCCGGGGATGCGACCAAGTCTGCGATGAGTTGGTTACATTCCTTGGTGGTGAGCGCATATGGAGGATCAGCGAAAATCACGTCGAAGGCGGGGCCGTCATAGCCAGAAGCGATGCGCTCGGCACGCTTACGCATCACTCGGGCCTTCATCACGTGCGAATCCCATGCACGATTGCGCTTGAGATTGCTCAGTTCTTTGTCGATCAGCGCAGCCGCCGGACCAGCCGATTCCACTGCCACTAGCTCGTCGGCACCACGCGAAAGTGCCTCGATGCCCAGAGCTCCGGTTCCAGCGAACAAGTCGAGCACACAAGCACCATCGAGCACTCCCCACGCCTCGAGCTTGGAGAAAATGGCCTCTTTTGCCCGGTCGGTCGTCGGCCGAGTGCCCGGCTTGGCCTTGGCCAGCTCGAATCCTTTGAATCGTCCCGCAATCACACGCATAATTCCACCTTATAGCTATATAAAGAGCTCAGTTGCTCAAGATTTCGGACTCGCCGCTACGCGTGAAATCCAAAACGGCACCGGCAAGCTGGGGCTGGTCGGTCAAAGTCGGGTCACGCTTGAGCAATGCTTCAGCCTGTTCGCGGGCATCGGCGATGGTCTTGGCATCCTTGACCACACGTAGCAGCTTCAGTCCGGACTTGCCGCCGGACTGGGCATCGCCCAAGACGTCGCCGGCACCGCGCAACTCAAGATCGGCCTGCGCGATTTCGGCACCGTCGAGCGAGCCCTCGATGACCTTCAGACGCTGTTCGGCGATGCTACCAGGCTCGGCGCGCGAGACGAGGAACGCCCAGGAATCAGTGCCACCTCGGCCGACGCGCCCACGCAGCTGATGCAACTGGGAAAGCCCGTAACGGTCGGCATCGAAGATTGTAATGCAACTTGCCTGCGGTACATCAACCCCGACTTCGATAACCGTCGTCGCCACGAGTATCGGGGTCTTGCCGGATTCGAAATCAGCCATCACCTTGCGCTTGGTTTCGTCATCGTCGCGACCGGTCAGCGTCGCGAACTTGATGCCGGCAAACTGCGGCAGGGACGAAAGCCTTTGCGCGATTTCGTCGACGGCGTGCAGCGGTGGCTTGGGTTCGCGCGGCGTGCCATCATCGTTTTCGTCACCGTAGTCATCGACCTCCACGAATCCGCTCTCGACATCGTCGCTACCGGAACTAGCCGCAGAAACCCTACCTTGACCGCGTTTGCCGGAACCAGCCACACCGATAGCCCTACCGCCGGAGGCACCCGCGGCAGCCGCCTCAGCATCGGCCTCGTCCGCATCAATTCGTGGGCAGACCACGTACGCACGCTCCCCCGCGTCGATGCGCCGGCGAATATGCACGAACATCTGCGCCATCATATTGCCGTCAGCCTCGGGCACGATAAACGTGCGGATCGGCTTGCGTCCGCCAGGCAACTCGGTGAGCCACGAAATGTCAAGATCGCCGAACCACGTCATCGCCGCGGTGCGCGGAATCGGGGTCGCCGTCATCACCAGCAGATGCGGGGTCTTCTCGCCTTTCGAACGCAGAATCTCACGCTGCTCGACGCCGAAACGATGCTGTTCGTCAATGACCACCAACGCCAAGTTCGGCGCTTGAAACATCTTGGAAAACGCCGCGTGCGTGGCGATGATGATACTTGGCTCGCCGCTGGCCGCAGTCGCGAGCGCCTTGCGTCGGACCGCGAGTTTCATGCCTCCGGTCAGCAGCGTCACCGGGATAGTTGAAGGCTGGTTATCAGACTTTCCCTTATTCTTGCTGTTATCCTCACCATCGGAATCGGGTTCGGAAGCCGTCGTTTTGCCAGCTTTATCGTCGTCGCCGCCGGCAAGTTTGGCCACCATGCCGCTGATGGTCTCAAAATGCTGCTCGGCGAGCACCTGCGTAGGTGCGACCAAAACCGCCTGATTGCCGGAACCCACAGCCTGCAGCATGGCTGCGAGCGCCACCACGGTCTTGCCGCTTCCGACCTCGCCTTGCAACAGCCGTTGCATCGGGTAGCTGCGCCCCATGTCCTCGCAAATGGTGTCGATGACGTCCTGTTGGCCGCGGGTCAGCGTAAACGGCAACGAGGCGACAAAACGTTCTCGCAACCCGGAATCCTTACATTCGAAAGTATCGGCCTTACGCGCATTCTCGCGTTCCTGCAGCACCGAAATCTGCGAGACGAACGCCTCCTCATAGCGCAACGTCGCCAACGCCGCATGAAACGCCTTGGTCGATTGCGGATCATGGATGGCTTCAAACGCGTCGGCCCGGTGCATCAGTTGTTTGGATTCGATAACGTTCTGCGGCAGCACGTCAGGAATGGCGGCGCGCAAGGCAAGATCATCTACCTTATTATCTGCAAGACCATTGGCGTCATCATCGTTCTTTTCGAGCATCGCTTCTCCGCTGGCACGCAGCGCATCGAGCATCGCGACGATGGATTCGTGGATATGTTCGGTGGAGATACGCGAAGTAGCGTGGTAGACAGGACGTGGGCGGCAGACGTGCTGCAGCGCTTCGTACGCAGTTGACGCATCAAATTTCAGAGCATTGGCAGTTTGAACCGGCTGGGAATGCGAAGCGGAAACACCGATACCAGCAGCTGCGTCACCTCGTGATAAAGGTTGCGCATTGGTTTGGTTGGAAATATCGTCGAAAGAAAGTTCGCCAGCATTTGCGGAACCGGATGTCGCAGCCGGATTGGCGAATACGTTCGCGCCTTGCGGCATCACCGTGAGCACTTCGGGATGGGTGAATTGCAACTGGCCGTTGAACTCCGTGGGCGTACCGGCGAGAACAACGTCAGCACCCGAATGCAAGCGCCCGCTCATCCAGTCCATATATTGCTTTTTATGCGAGAAAAAGACGAGCCGGCAACTCGACGCCGGAATCTGGCGGCTCGCGGCGAACGCTGCATCGTCGACGACGGCCTCAAGCCGATACCCACGCCGACCGCCCATCGGAATGACCCGCGCAAAGCGCACCACGGCAGCGAACGCCATCGGCATACCAACTTTTGCCTCGCGAATCGCCCGCAGCGGCACGGGCTCGGTGACGCGGAACGGATAGTAAGTCAGGGCATCGCCAACCGCCACCATACCAAGCCCTTTAAGCGCGCTGACCCGCCGTTTGTTGGCGATCAACGCGGAAATCGGGGTGGTAAGGGTGACGGTATTGCTCATATTTCTATTCTATTGAGTGCCTACGAACGACAAGGTCCCGTACAAGTCGGCAGATAGGATTTCAGGAATGGCCATATTAAGCCAATCTCTAAAACCTATCTGTCGACTTGTGCGGGACTTCCCCGGCAAAATATCCGGGAACCATTTAAATCACGCCATCAGCGCTTGGAGGCATCGTCCGTCGAAGTCTGCTTGGAAAGACCGAAGGAGATAATGAACGCGACGATGGCGAGCACCAGCGCGAAAGTGAAGCCCCAGCGCGAGCCGGTGACGAAAGCCATCGCCTTGCCGCCGGAGTGGGAAGCAGCCTGGCCGGCACCGAGCAGAATGGTGGCGACAGCGGTGATGACCGCACCGACAACCTGCTGCATCGTGTTCAGGATGGTGGAACCATCGGTCGAAAGATGCTGCGGCAGCGAGGCAAGCGCCGAGGACTGGGCCGGGCTCATGGCCATCGGGATACCGATCATCAGGATGACGTGCGCGCAGATGATGTATGCCACAGAAGTCGACGGGCCTGCCAGCATCAGCAGGACGACACCAATCATGGAAAGCACCAATCCGCCACGCACGAGCCACTTCGCGCCGACGACATCGTAGAGGCGACCGGCAAACATGGAAACGAGCGCGTTGACCACACCACCGGGCAGCATCACGAGGCCGGTGAGCGCAACCTTCACGCCGAGGCCATTCTGCAGTTCCTGAGGCATCAGATACATGGTGGCCAGCGTGATGCCGAAATTCATCATCACAATCAGCGCGCCGACCGTGAACTGGCGAATGCCCAACGCATGAAGGTCGATAACCGGGTTGTCCATGTGCAGCTGACGGTAGCTATACGTGGCGATGGCGGCGATACCGACGACCAGAATGGCGATGACCGGCAATGAGAAACCGAAGTCGCTAATGAGGCTGACGCCGAGCACGAAGCCGCCGAAGCCGACAATCGAGGTGATGCAGGAAAGCGCGTCGATGCTGGGCTTGGTGAGCTTGTAGGCGTTGACCATCCAGATCGAGGCACACACAAACGCGACCAGTGCGATGACAGCAAAGAAGAAGAAAATCGCACGCCAAGAGAACGCGCCAATCAAACCGCCGGCCAGGGTCGGGCCGATGGCTGGGGCGAACATGACCACAAGGCCGGCCATGCCCATAGCCGCACCGATTTTATTAAGCGGGAAGACCTCGAGGATGACGGAGAACATCATCGGCAGCACCAGACCGGTCGAGATGCCCTGGATCATACGACCTGCGAGCAGCACACCGAACGAAGTACCCGGCGCGAAACCGGAAATCAGCGAGCCCACGAAGAACATCGCCAGCGCGAAGAGCAGCAGCGGCTTTGACGGAATCCACTTTAAGAGCAGGCTGGTGAACGGCAGCACGATGCCGATGACGAGCATATAGCCCACCACCATCCACTGCGCGGTGCCAGAACCGATGTGGAAGCTGACCATCAGGTCAGGCAGCGCGATGTTCATCGCGGTTTCGCTCAACATTCCAAGGAACGCGCCGAGATAAAGCCCGAGCATCGTCAGGTTCGGATGCTTGACATCGATACGCGCTTTCAGCGGCTTGTGCGGTGACGTCGGATCTTCTTCCGCGCGCTTTGTTTTCTCTATGGCAATCCCGTTTTCAGGCGCAATTGAACTAGACATGGCAGAGCCCATGTTTTCTTTCTCCATTTCATTCCTGCGTCTTATCGCCGTTTACGGTTGCGCGGGACATTCGTGCATCGCGCCTTCAAGCGCGCTTCCATTGCAAGGGTGGCGCCGAACGCGCCCACTTTATGTTGGTGGGAACCCCTCAATTCCCAAAGCGAGTCCTCATTATTAGCGGCTCGCTGGACAAAATCACGAAAACGAATACACAGACATCAATACGCAGGCACGAAAAAACCTCCGACGCCGAACGACGTACGGAGGTTTTCAAATTGCTGTTTGCTACTCGCGATTCACGCGGCCACGCGCTGAACCTTACCAGCCTTGATGCACTTGGCGCACACACGAACGCGAACGTTCTGTCCGTCGATAGTGGTGCGAACCGACTGAAGGTTCGGGCTGAAGGTGCGCTTATTGCGAATATGTGAATGCGAAACGCTGTAACCGGTCTGCGGTCCCTTGCCGCACACTGCGCAACGAGCTGCCATAATGGACTCCCTATACTGTTTTGACTTGCAAGTCTTGATGCCGTTATCCTGCGTTTTGGCGCACAACAGCGACACACAACTTATCAAGTATACAACCGGGGCCGACCAAGGGCAAGATAACGGTTATCCAGGGTTCAGCGAGACCAGATGATTGGCTCGTAGCAGCTCCTCAACACTCACCAAATGACACTCACTTATACATATTGTCATCTTAAACCAGGTAAACAATACGGTTGGCCGTAACTCTTGGCGGAGGCTTGGCGATATCTTGCGATGGGTTGAAGACGACCCGGCGATGACTTGACGCAACTCTGCAACAGCCTCGATAAAAATGTATAACAATAATGCATAGTCCATCGAGTCATACATCCAGGAGCAACTAAAGGGAGCGAATGCACTACAAACACACTTATGGCTATCCGGTTGTAATATGACGACGAACGGCGCTTTTACAGTGACGAAAAATTTATTTGCCGATCCGGTTGTCTAAATCTATCTAGAATTTTGCTTACAGCATATATCATAAAAAGTATTTCTAAAAATATTTATACAATTTTTATAAATTTAGCATGTATAATATGCAGTTATTTATTTTTATTCTACTTATGTTAAAGGCCTCAGATATGCAACCGGTGCCCGAAAACATCTACCGCCGGGTATTTTGTCCACAAAAGCCCAATCAAAGCGCCGCAAGTAGCAAGCGAACCCAGCAAAAATCCCCATCGAAGCAAGTAAGTTTCAAAATTCACCATGCGCTTTTAACCGTTCAACCCTAAATACCAACCGCTCACATCGATTTTTGCACACTCTTACGTCAAAAAACTCTAGCTACGTCAACAAGAACCGATACAGCTTGATTTAGATTTGACATAAAAAGTTATTTTATATCATAAATCGATATTTTTGGACTAGTGTATTCTATACAGTCCAAACCCGATAAAGAACAATAACGGATTTTAAAACGCAACAACGAAATACCCCGTTACGTAGCTGCCTAATTAACTTTCCGGGAATACCTTATTTAGTGCAAAACTCCATCAAAATTCTAATGCAAGGACACCTCGGCGACAGTCGAGCAGATGAACTGTAAAAATGGAAAAACGCGGTTTAAACTCCGGTCAGGGGCAACACCGCGGTCGGCGAACCGGCCGGGTAGTCGCCGAGATGCACCGGTTCCCCGTCAGCTGCCACACGGAAGAGGCTCAGATTGTCGCTCACCTCGTTGGCTGCGATCAACATGTTGCCGACAGCCAGAAGGTGACGCGGGCGCTTGCCCCCGCTTTGCACGCCGCGGCCTTTCCAACTCGGATCGCCCTCGTCGGCCAAACGGCTCAGCTTGCTGCCGTCCCAATACAGGGTCACGATGCGCTCGGAACCCCGCAGCCCGACATAGACGAAACCGCGTGAGAACGGCGAGACCACAGTGTTTTGGTCTTCCGTTGAACCAGTAAGACGCAGGGCATCGGGCACAAAGGCCAAGGAGGCAGCCTGATCTGGGTGCTTCCCTTTGTCGCCACCGAGGTTGACAGTTTGGGCCACCCAGAATTCCTCCGACTGGCCTTTCGCTCCTTTATCTTTATCGTCCTTATTATCGTCCCCACTATCTCGAGAACCTTCAACGTCCGACCCGACCGGTTCGAGAATGGTCACCGTACAACCCCATTCATCGACGACTGCTATACGCCAGTCGCCGCTCTCCCCGAACTTGCCGGAAGGACCGGGCAAAACGTGCATGTCACGCGGGCCGGTGCCGGGAGCCAAGGAAACAAAGCCAGTGCGAACCAGACACGAACCCTGCCAGCGATGGATATAGATGCGATCCGCACCCAAATCAGTGGTCAGCACACGACCGTCGGTCAGGGGAAGAATCCAGTGGGCGTGCGGCGCCTCTTGCGCCGGCAACGGTCCGTGGTGCTCCGGGTCGCCGTGCAGCACCTGCGCCACTGGACCCAGAACGTCATCCGCACCAATCGGCAGAACGCATACCGTACCATCCGCGTAATCGGCGGTAATCAAATGGCGTCCGAGCATGGGATCAACCGCAATGGCGGCATGAGTGGGGCCGGATTTCGCAGGCAATTTCACGCGGGATATTTCGCGAAGCGTCACTTCGCCGAATCGATTGTCAACATTTTCGCGCGCACTTGCGCTGGATGTATCGGCAGAGTTATTGCCAGACAACTCGCCCGAATTGCCGCCGATGCTTCCACGAGCAAATTCACCAGACTTATTGCCGGCCTGCCCACCCGAATTCGCTCCTTTATATACGACACGCAACGAAGCGACTTCATCGGTATCCTCGAGAACCGCGAAAACCGTATCGCCTTCACGCAAAAGCCACGAAGGTGATGGCACATCCGAAGCCACGCCCGCGGCTTCGATCGTTGGCAACTTCTGCGAAATATCATCAACAGATAGTTTTTCACCGTTTTTGACATTCATCGAATCATTCGAACGCCCTTTTACGTCAAACGTTTTTATGTCTATTGAATTAGGCAACATTAACAAATATCGCTCGACACCTTTGCTTTGTTCGTGATGTATTGATCCGAACCCGCCAACTAGCAGCTGATAAGCTTGAATATCCATGTTTTCAATCTATCGCGCTTTGAATGTTCACCCCAAATTTAAAAGCGAATTTTTAATTATTGTGATTTACGTCACATTTTAATTTATAAATTTACAAAGTTACGTATAAAGAACTAGATTTAAAAAATAATTTCATCTAGTTTAATATGCACAACTCTCTGTATAATGAACCATCGGAAAGTTTTCTCTACGCGATAATCGCGATTTAACGAAAATCGTCAACCGTTATCCTTTAGAATCAATACAGAAATTCTTCACATAGAATTTTCTCAATCATCAGGAGGCATCAGAATGTCTAGACCCCGACAAGACTCAAATCAATTGCCGGCTACGACGCGCATGGAGAATGCGTTCTGGAAGTTGCTTGAGGAGCGGGATTATCCCAAAATCACCGTCACTGACATAGTCAACCTGGCCGGTGTCAACCGTAACTCTTTCTACTACCATTACTGCAAGCTCAACAATCTCGCCGAAACCGCAATTCAGCATGCCGTCGAAGGAATCAACAGGGCAATGCCCGAATTCACCATCGACCCGGCCAAAGCCTGGAACGGCATCGTTATGCAGCTCATCGGCGTACCGGCCAACCGCATCTATCTCGACCGTCTCGCGTTGACAGTAAGCGAACACGGTTCCCCGTTCCTGCTTTTCACGGTACACGACGCGATTCGCGACGGCTTCATCGAGTGGCAGCATCTCGACCGCGACATGACCATCACCCAGAATTGCCTGTTGGAGTTCTCAGTCGGCGGCCTGCTCGCGCTTTCCGGTATGTGGCCCAAACTCGCCAAGGAGACGACGGTCGAACAGTGGAGCAATCTCGATGCGGCAGTGGTCGCTCGCACGCTCTACATGGCCGTTTCCGGCGACAGCATGCCCGGTTTCTGGGTACAGATGTTCCGCAGTGCACTGGAAAATAGCGACGGTTCCCTGCTCAAGAGCATCGCCGAAGCCGAAAGCCAAGACAAGGACTTCAAGCACGAGGTTGATGCCCTGCTTGAGGACCTTCACACTATGCAGCATCAACATACCGACGGCTTCAGGGGAAACGCCGCGCTTATGGGTGGTATTAGTCACTCTGCTTGATTTTTGGATTTTAAGCCGGTCCAACAGGTCTAGGCCTACGGGGGTAAGCTAAAGCCTTATGGATACATTGCTGGACTGGCTCAAGGCGCACGATAGTCGCATCGCATTTCTGATTATCGTGCTCGCCGTCGCCTTTGCGGCTACAAAAGTCGTTTCGCGATGGCTCAAAAAACTACTTAATCATTCCGGCATTCCCAATGCGTCGATTTTCGTCAACCTTTCGTTGGTGGCGATCTGGACCATTGCCGTGGCTATGGTGCTCCAGCCGGTTTTCGGCATCAATCCGACCACCATCGTCACGGCGCTTGGCGTCGGCGGCGTTGCGATTTCACTGGGTTTGAAAGACACCATCGCCAATATCATCTCCGGATTCGGACTGATGATCGGTCATGTCATTCACCCGGGCGACCACGTGCGTATCCAAAACATCACCGGAACCGTCGAAGACATCACCTGGCGGCAGACGGTGGTGCGCGAGCGCAACGGCAATCAGCTTATTATTCCCAATTCAGTACTCAACACTTCTTCGCTGGAACGGCTTACCCGGGAGGGCGAGGCGTGCGTCAGCGTCGCTTTTGCAGTGAAACCCGGCACCGATATCAAAATGGCTGCAAAGCGTATAGCCAGTGTGCTCAAAACGGCGACAGCGAACATCACCGACCGCAGAAACCCACCGCAAATCAACTTCACCGGCTTCTCACCAGACGGAGTGCAAGGCGAGGCTCTGCTATTCGCCAATACCGGCATCAGCCAGGACCGGGTACGCGATTGCGCCGTGCGCGCGTTGGCGAAGGAAGATTTCATTATCTAGGCTTCGCTATTTAAAATCCGTTACCGCGGCAATGGTCATATTCCAACCAACTTCCGCGGTAACGGTAATCTCGAATCTTTAATCCGCGACCTTTATACGTTAAACAACGCCGCAATCATCAGCACGATGCACAGAACGATAAACACAATCGCTCCGGGATTGCCAACCACCGTCTTGAGGCGCGTGCCTGCCGGCAATTCCTCGGGCGCCCGATAGAACACCAGCTCCTTGCGCATGACCACAGCGACGACGATGCCCGCAATGAACATGACAAGATCGAAAACGAGATACATGAGGAACGGCGTGACTTCCCTACCATTCCCTGCAGCGAACGCTTTTTGTATCCCACCGAACATATCCACCGAAACCGTGGCCCACGTGCTCTTGCTCATCGGCAGGAAAGTCATCTCATAGAGGAACCCACCGAAGAAATTGAACGTCATGTGCATGGCGATGGTATAGCGCAGCTTGCCGGTGCGCACGTAGGCGTAAGCAAGCAGCAGGCCGAAGCCGAAAGCATAGAAGAACTGGAAGAGGTTGCCGTGGAAGAGGCCAAAAGCGAAGGCAGACACCAGAATCGCCGTTTTCTCGCCATATTGTTGCATATGGTCAATCAGCAGGCGGCGGAACAGCCATTCTTCGAAAATCGGGCCGATGATCACGGTGAAAAGCAAAAGGCTTATCGGGTCGAGACGTTGAATCAGGTCGTTGATGCTGCTCTCTGCCTGATTGTGCGAAAGCACGCCTGAAAGGATGTTGCCAATCCAGTTGCCGATATCCGCCACCGGGAATGATATGGCCATCAGCGCGAAGAACATGCCTACTCCCATATCGCTTGTTTTGCGCTTGACCTTAGGCATCTTACGGAAGATAAGCAGGGATAATGGAATCGCAACCGCGTAAAGCGGCCCATTACCGATCAGCAATTGCCCCCACATCGGCATTTTGCGGGGATCGACGAATAGCGCCGCAACTCCAGAAAGAATAGCGGCAAGAACATTCCAGACCAGAACCACCATGACCAAGGCGAAGCCAATGTTCGAGAAACGTTTGCGCGCACTCTGAAGCCATCGGGACATCGCGGCCTGCCACGCAGCGTTGGGCTGGTAATAACCGCCGAACGCCGGACGGGCGAATTGCGCAGGCGGTTGCTGACCGTACCGAGGCTGCGTGGGGTACTGATAACTTACGCCAGGCTGCTGGTACTGGTATTGGGGTTGGGGCTGTTGATACCGCTGGTACTGCGGTTGACCGTACTGTCGGTACTGCGGTTGCGATCCAAACTGTTGCTGCGGATACGACGGGTATTGGTATGTCAGGTATTGCTGCTGCGAGTACTGCTGGGAAGAATATTGGCCAAACTGCTGCGTATATAGACCAGACTGCTGGTACTGCTGATATTGCGACTGGGGTTGCTGGTTCAGTGGATATTGAGGCTGATACGGCTGGTACTGGAATTGCTGATAACCGGGCTGCGAAGCATATTGGCCAGGCTGCTGGTACAGCTGCGGCTGGGGCGTCTGGTATGTCTGCGGCTGAGACTGTTGATTCGGCTGGGTCTGAGGGTTGTAAGGCTGACCTTGATATTGCGGCGACGGCGCAGTTTCAGCTCTCCAAGACTGCGGCTGCGATGCCTGCGGCTCAGACTGAGCCCGCACTTGCTCGTTCAATGTCCGATAAGCCGATTGCGGTTTGTATTGAGATTGAGATTCCGCCTGATTTGTCTGGGTCTGAGACGAAGTATGACGATGGAATGCAGAGAAATCCTCCAGACGGTCAGATTGCGGAGTTTCCTGCGACTTCTGCTCTGTTTGTGCTTTGGCGTGCAACGCATGATACGCCGAATGCGGCTGATGTTGCGGCAGCTGTGACGCACTGGATTCTTCGTGCTCGCCCGACTGCGAAGTCTGCTCTTCAGAACGGTTATCGTCATTCATAGTGCGGCACACACCCTCTCGAGTTATTGATCAATCCAATTATATTAATCGTGATAATAAATAATATAAAACGACTTATCTATTTCAAACTAAATTCAGCAATTTTTGATATATAGAATCACCGTACCACACCTTCGACGAGCCTGGTAATCAGTTCTGTATAACTCACGCCGGTAGCTTCCCAAGCCTTCGGGTACATGGAAATTGGGGTGAATCCAGGGATGGTGTTGATTTCATTGACCATCACTTCACCGCGCGGGGTCACGAACGTATCCACACGCGAAAGCCCAGCCCCGTCAATGGCCTTGAACGCTCGAACCGCGACTTCCTGCGCACGCTTCAACGTCTCATCGGGCAGATTCGCCGGAACCTCAACGTGCGAGGCTTCGGAATCAGTGTATTTGCTGTCGAAATCGTAGAACTGGTCGTCGTCGGCGCCACGGCGGTCGAGCACGATCTCGCCGGGCAATGCGCACTTCGGCTCCTCGCCGGCAACCGGGTTGAGCACAGCGCACTCGATCTCGTGGCCGTCGATGCCCTGCTCCACCAACACCTTCCAGTCGTGGTGCGACGCCTCGAAAAGCGCCGCAGCGAGTTCTTCCGTATCCCCCTCACGTTCCAATTTGGTCACGCCGAAACTCGAACCGGCGCGGGAAGGCTTGACAAACAGAGGATAACGCAGCTTAGCTGACTTGATACTTTTCATTGCTTCTGCAGCATCGTTCTTGAACTCGTCGGACGCGTCGAAATCGCGGGTATCGAAGGTCACACCGGGAGCCACCGGAATGCCGGCCTCGCTCAAAATAATCTTGGTGAATGCCTTGTCCATGCAAGCGGACGATGCGAAAACCCCACAGCCGACATACGGCACACCCATCATCTCGAGCAGGCCTTGCACCGTGCCGTCCTCACCGTACGGACCGTGCAAAACGGGAAATACCACATCGACATAACCCAGCGAAGTGAGCTTGCCGTTCTTCTCGCGAACATAGAAGCCATTATTGCCGCGGGACATATCGAGAACGACCGGTTTGACGGCCTCATTCGCTTCCGTCCCCTCGGCCACGGGCATCGCGCCGTCGGCAACTTCGAAATCGCGGGGATCGGTGCCGCCCATCACCCACTCGCCGGCCTTGGTGATGGCAATGGGAATCGGCTCGAACCGTTCGGTATCCATCGCCTTCAAAACTCCAGCCGCAGAAAGGCAGGAAATCGAATGCTCGTCCGCTCTGCCACCATACAAAACCACCACACGCTGCTTACGCATATTTCCTCGCTTTACCTCGTCCGAAACCGAACCTGAACCCCAAGCCTACACGGCAAAGCAGCGACACTCCGATACGTATACCTCTCATTCACAAAGCCGATGCACGCGAGAAATATAGGTGTGTCGACAAGAAGTAAGAAGACAGTCTTGCTATTCTTCGGTGATGTCGCCTTTCACCAGCTCGTGGAGCATCTGTTCGCAGGTCAGGCCGTGCTTCAAGACATCGTCCATCGCGCTGGCCAGCGGGGTCTGCACGCCAAGCTGAGCGCCCATACGAACCACAGCCTCCGTCGTGGGCACACCTTCGGCCACGCCGTTGCTGACTTTCGTTGCTTCCTCAACACTCATGCCACGGCCAAGGTTCGCACCGAAAGTGTAGTTGCGGCTCAGGGGCGATCCACAGGTGGCAATCAGGTCGCCAACCCCTGCAAGGCCATGGAAGGTCTTGGCTTCAGCGTGGGCCGCCTTGCCAAGCCCCACGAGTTCCGCCAAGCCACGCGTCTCGACCATTGCGGCAGTATTTTCGCCGTAGCCTGCGCCCCGTGCCATACCAACCGCGAGCGCCACGACGTTTTTAAGTGATCCGCACATTTCCACACCGATGACGTCAGTGGTGACAAACGCTTTGAAATACGGGGTTTTACAGGCTTCCGCGACGATTTTGGCATTGTCGATATTTTCGCAGGCCACCACCGTTGCGCTGGGCTGACGGTCAGCGACCTCCTTGCTCAGATTTGGGCCGGAAATGGCGGCAAAACGCTGCGCCGGCAGACCCCCCAAGGCCTCACGCACCACTTCATCCATGCGCTTTCCAGTAGTACGCTCGATGCCTTTCATCAACGACACTACGATGGCGTTGGGCTTGATCAACGGTGCAAAAAGCTCCAACGCCTCACGCGCATGCTGGGCCGCAATGGCAACGACGACAATCTGCGCCTGGCTCACCGCTTCCGCCCGATCGCCGGTGGCGGTCATATTGTCAGGAAGACACTTGACGCTCGGAAGTCGCACCCCGTTGTAATGGCGGTCGCGGATGCCTGCGACGATTTCCGGCTCACGCCCCCACATCGTCACGTCGTTGCCTGCGTCCGCAAGCACTTGGCCGAACGCCGTTCCCCAAGCGCCTGCCCCGAGTACTGTCACCTTCATAATCTGCTCCTTTGCATCGCTAGATTCTTCCATAATAGTTACTGTTATCCCGTTCTACTATGAATTTGCGCGACGCGGCTTGCGGCTCATCGTACGGAAATCCCAATAACCTTCGGCCGGAGGCTCTTCGCCGCGAATCTCGGCCATAATCGTTTCCATCCGTTCGCGGATGCGCGTGGTGAGCTCCGTGACCAGTTCCATCGGCGGCTCATCACCCCAAGAATCCATGTCTTTGAGCAAGTCGCCGTAATCCAACACGTCGTCATAGCACATCACCACGTTCTTGCGCGGCCACGGCCACCAATGGTTGATGCTCGCCGCGCCCCACGTCACCGAACAATAAAGCGGTATCTGGCAGCCAAGCCGGCGCGAGGATTCAAGCGCGATGATGCCGACTCCGTCCTTAAGACTCATCGGCCATTTGAGCGGATCGCGCGAAAGCGTGCCTTCCGGCCAGACTGTCAGCGGACGACCGGAAGTGAGAATATCAATGGACTCCTTCTCGATTTCGACGGCCTTACCGCTGCGGCGCGGCACCGGCTGCATACCCACCAGCATGAACCATTTACCGATGACAGGCCAATGCGACATCTCGGCTTTGGCCATATAACGCGGACGGCGACCCATATGGAACAGCGCATCCATAGGAATAAAGACGTCATACATCGTGACATGTGTGGCGGCCGTAATGAACGGGCCGGTTTCGGGGACGTGTTCAAGCCCCCATGCGTAATTCTTGCTATGCATTCGAAGAATCTTGGACACAGCGTCAAGCAACCGCTTGGTGCCTTTCGGATTCTGCGCTTCGATTTCGGCAGTGTTCGCCTTGCGCGGCCCGGTTGGGAAATATTGCGTCGGATCCACCAGACGGTGACGCTTGCCCAGAAGCTCCACTTGCGCATCGCTCAGAGGCAAAACACTCGAACGCGGCGACGGTTTTCCTTTGGAAGTCATGCCCCTATTGTGCCTCGGGGTTGCGAACTCCCCTTATAGCGACACACCTTACACAATACCGACCAGCGGTATGTATACTGATTACAAGATTAGCTTGGTCACGAACGAGGCACGCAATCGGTTAGGCTTACGTTCCACTTACCGCCAGTCCATCGATATCACAAAAGAAGGCACAGTATGGCACGCAATGCACATCCTGAAGTGACCAGGCGCCGCATACTGGACGCGGCGCAGAAGCTGTTCGCCGCTAAAGGCTACGAAAACACCTCGATCCAGGATATCCTTGATGAACTTGGCGACCTCTCCAAAGGCGCGATATATCACCATTTCAAATCCAAATTGGATATCCTGGACGCCATCAGCGACGAAGACAACAAAAAATCCTACGCCCAATACGACGCCCTTCTTCAACGCAAAGACCTGAACGGCCTGCAGAAAATCCGCGAACTTTTCCTCGGTACCATGACCGACCAGGAACATGTCGAAAGGCTCAAGGGCACGCTCCCCACAGCCAACGACCCGCAGAATCTCAGCGAAAGTATCGGCGCATGGACGCGCACGTTGCCGGTCGGTATGCGCAAACTCATCGATTGTGGCATCGAGGACGGTTCCATCATTACCGACTATCCGCAGGAGGCGGCAGAACTGCTCACGCTGCTGATGAATATCTGGTTCATGCCGAATTTCTACCCCGGCACCCGCAACGAGCTGCGACACCGTGCACAATGCCTGGCGACCATCTGCGTCTCTATCGGCGTGCCCGCGATTACGCACGACATGATTGACAAGCTCGCCGACTTTTACTCACAGATTCAAATTCAGAACTCCGATAACACTACTGCCAAAAGCGACAACAAAACCAAAAGATTGAAAATAAAGAGACCCTCAGGTAACGTTTCCTGAGTTATTCATTTAAGAGTTCCAATAGCTCAAAACAATTCATAACAACGATATACAGGCGTTTTATTACATGATTTACATACCGCCGGTCGGTATGTAAATTGAAAACTTTCGAGGGAAAAAAATATGAAGGACATCTGTAGCGCAAAAGCCGAGAAATTTATAGACGAGACTGAACTTCGAAACCCCGCTCTTCTAAACCAATCCAAACAAGCAAGGACAGTCCAAACAAATCAAGCACAAGACACCTCCAAACCGACTGTTTCGCCATTACGTTCCGGCAACTTTATCCTGCTCATTGCGGGACAAGGGCTTTCGTTGTTCGGTAACACCATGCTGCGCTTCGCCATGTCGATGTGGGTGCTCGACAAAACCGGCTCGGCCACCGTTTTTGCGACGCTGCTCTCCGTCTCCATCGTCCCGACCATTCTGCTTATGCCATTCGGCGGAGTTGTCGCCGACCGTGTCAACCGGCGGACTATGATGGTCGCGCTCGACGCCGTCAGCGGAAGCATCGTATTGGTTGCAACCCTCGCGTTCGGCTTTATGCAAGCCCATACCATCGTTTCAATCGCCATGCTGCTCATTACCCTTTCGGCGCTTGACGCGCTAGAATCCCCTACCGTCAGCGCGTCCATCCCCCAAATGCTCGGACGAAAAGACACTGTGTTGCTGCGACGGGCCCAAGCGATTTCCAGCCAGGTCAACTCCATCATGCAAATCATTCCCACCTTTGCAGGCGGTGCGCTATACGCCTTGATCGGCATCCGCACCATGATGGCCGCCACGACTGTCTGTTTCTTCGTCACCGCCGGATTGGAATGCTTCATCAGGCTCGGCACAGTACATCATCATGAAGCGATAAATGGAAATAAGAACGAACTATCATCAGGCAAACAAACCAACCCAGGTCGTAAATCTGCAACGGCGATGTTTCCTGGTGCAGTAGGAATGAACGATTCAAAATTATCAAAATTCCAAAACACTAAGCCAACTGTTCGCCATCATATCCTCAAAGTTTTTCTGGCCGACACCCGCGATGCCGCCGCGTTTCTCAGGGCCAACCCGACGCTGCTCGAACTCGTTGCCGTCACCGCCGCTCTCAACTTCTTCCTTAACGGGGTCTCGTCTGTGGGCTCGCCTTATATCATTCGTACGGCGCTGCGTTTCGGGGCCGACATCTACGGCTATTGCGACGGGATTATGAGTATTGTTTCGCTGCTTGACACCTTGCTGACCACCGCACTGGCCGCGAAACTATTCATGCGGCAGATGCCTGCAACTATTTACGCCTCAGCCCTCTGCTTCGCGCCGATCGCTGTGGCTTTCGCGCTGCCAGTGAGCAGGTGGGCGAAATTGGTCACGTTCATTGTCGCGTTTTGCCTGGTCACACTTTCCACCGACTTCACCAACATCATCGCCACTCCGACCTTTATGACACTGATTCCTGACGAGCTGATGGGCAAAATCGGCGCATTTATTTCAGCCGCCAGCCTTTGTGCGGCGCCGCTGGGCCAGATGACTTACGGTCTGCTTTTCGATCGTCTCGCAGTTGCGCCGATTATGGTCGGCACTGGCGTTTGCTTGGCAATTGGCGCATTCATCCTTACGCCGATGTGCAAAAGATTTGGGCATGAAGAAGCAGCAAGGTAGTAATCAAACCGGCCGAATTCACCACTTTTCCAACGTGACCGGCAGCTAAACGTGTCTTTTTTTTTATTTAGAAGGCGACATCCACGCATTGACGAATAACGCAACCGCGTGATTACTCCTGCGGCGGGGCGGGAGGAGCCCCGACCAAGCCCAGACGCGTCAACGGGGACGCAGTCAACTGACGCACTGCAAGCGTGAGGCCGGACATGAGACAGCCGACACCGATGATGGCAGCCATGGTCAGTGCGCACGCGCCGTTCTTGGCCCACATAGCCATAATGTCAAGCCCGGGATAAATCTGCCAAAGCATGTAGCCGGCGTAGGCGCAGGAGACGACGCCGAACGTAATCATGATGCTGCCGACAATCTGTATGCTGGCCGACGACATTCGGCTGCCAGGGCTGTCCATACCGGATTTGCGCGTGAACGCGAGCGTAAGCATCGCCAGACCTCCACCGATGAACAGCGACATCAGCACGTCAGACGGGCGGTGCCAGCGACCGACGATCACGGAAGCGGCAACAAGGATGCTATATGTTCCTCCAAGCACCGCGACCAACGCACGCCAAACGCGCGGAACGGCGATAAGCAGCACCAGCACCGACCCCACCGCAAGCAAGGTGTGACCGGAAGGCGCACTGTTTTCGTGTGTGGAAAGGACACGGATAATCATTGGCCTCGGCAAAAGCCGTTTGAGCCACGCCGCGCCGTAGGCAACGCCCCCAAACACGGCCATCTGGCCAACCAGCCACCAGCGTTTACGGACCGCCGCGATGATGAAAGCAAGCACGGCAATCGTCAGACTGGTTACCACTATCACCACGCCGCGGTTAAGCACATGCGCAACCGCGATAATCCAGCTCGGAGCACTCGTGTTGAACACCTGCCAGACGAGTTCGTCGAAGCTCTGCCCCTCCATGGTGTGCACGCCGAACCAATAAATCGCAGCGGCCGAAACAAAACAGAGCAGCGCGAGGACAACGGCGAGGACACAGCTGGACACACGTGGACGAATGGTCAGCGGATCGATTTGAGCGAGTCCTTTTTCGATGTCGTCATCGGCCTCGGAAGCGTCACTGTTTGAGGTTTCGTTGGCAGATTTGATGCCGGACTTGCCCGCACTCGTGCCTGCCGTGAAAACGCTGCCTGCCGAGGCGCTGTCGTCATCGTCAAACGTGGCGCTTTCACTGCCGAAAGCCACGAAACTCACCGGTTCGTTTTGAATTGGCGGCGTAGCTGACGGTTGACTTGCCGGCCGAGCCTGGCTTACCGGGGCTTCGGTCTGAACCCGAGGAGGCGAAGGAATCGCGACTTTGGTCTGATTGCGCGGTGCGGGTTCGCCGGAATTGCCGGCCTGTGCTGCTTGTGGAACCTGTCCAGTGGAATCGTCAGTCATGGTTTTCAGTTTAGATGGCATTGACTACGAGCGGGCGTCCTTGCGGATACCAAGTCTGAATATCTACAAGTCCGTCAAATATCGGCTCGCAGGACTGTAAGACGTTACTCAAGCTCGAGCTCATGGAACGCATGAAACTGCCCCGAACGTAAAAGGAGACCCGCCGAAGCGGGTCTCCTAACAAGTCCAACTGAAAAGCAGATAACTTCACAACTCCATCGTCGCAACGGTAAGCTTTATCATCGGCCCGTTCAACGTAATAGTCATCGAGACCTTGTCTTTTTGTGGATCTGCTCTGTTCAATTGTGCTTGTAGTTCATATTATGTACTATCCGCCTCGCTAACACAAACCGAAAACGACATTTGTGCGTTAATGGTAGCTAACGTTTTCTTCCAACCTATTACGCACATGAAATGTCATATTTTGGTCTCTAAGAAAAGCCGATTGTGCGTTTCTGTCGTTTCGCTATTCCTGCAGCGTAACGAAGCACCGTACCCACAAAATGGCAGTGCAAAACTCACACAAACTCAATCTTGAGTTTGCGCCCCAGCCCCTTGGCGATTTGTGCAAGCGTTCGGACCGTTGGAATGGAATTTCCCCTTTCAATACGTGAATAGTTCGAAGGCCTCATACCGCACCTTTTCGCCACTTCAGCCTGCGTCATATGAGCCTGGATCCGAGCACCCATAATCGCTATCGCGGCTTCGTGCTCTGGCCTGGTGCGCTCATACTCCTCCGCAAATTTCGGGTCCCGGCTTTTGCGCTCGGCTATATACCTATCCAAATCATCCATCGCTATTTACGCCTCCCTTTCCAACCAATCTTTGCGATACCGTTTTGCCCTGGACAACTCCACAAGCGGCAGTTTATTTTGCTTTTTCACAAAACCATTGGTGATGATGATTCGACGGCCTTCCATGAAAAAATACAAGGCACGAACATCATTTGTCGACTGCCGAACGCGTAACTCGAAAATACCGTCAGAGACACGCTTTGAATATGGCTCACGCAAATGGTTGCCATATACCCTCAACATGTCGATGTCATCCAACAATTTCCGCGCTAATTTTTCATCCAACGAGCTCAACAGTTCTTGCATTGGCTTCTTGCCATTGGGTAATGCATAGAACTCAACTTCAAAATTTTCCATGGCATCACCTATTTAATTATCAATTTTGATATTATCATTTTTGATATGTTTTGCAAATTCACTTCATTCCCCTCTTTCGTCAGTTTTGTATTCCATTTCCAGCAAAACACTGCTATACGCCGAAGAGCAAGCTAAAACAGGCACTGTGGTCGGATGATAGGGGTTATCCACATTTGAGGCGTGTTGCGGGTTGAGTCAGAAAATTATGCACATTCTGGGTAAATCACGGTGGACGAAAAATTAGTTATTCACAATATGGCGAATTCTGCGTTTCTTGTCTTCCATAGCTCTATGGCAATGCTTAGAGTAGGGATATGGCACAGATTTTTGACGCACCCTCGAAGGCATTGCTCCGCAGTCAGATTGCCGAGCACATCGCAGAAACCGAGAAGTCCGATAAGCGCAAGGCGCTGCCGGAGGAACAACCGCTGCCGGCTGACCGTTATTTCGACCGCGAGCTGAGCTGGCTCAAATTCAACAAGCGTGTACTCGAAATGGCGGAGGATCCTGAAGTCCCGCTGCTGGAACGCGCCAACTTCGCAGGCATCTTTGCCTCGAACCTCGATGAGTATTTCATGGTGCGCGTCGCTGGCCTCAAGCGCCGTATCGACACCGGCATCGCGGTGACTTCGGCGTCCGGCTTGAGCCCACGCCAGCAACTGCGTTCGATCAGCGAAACCGCGCACGAACTGCAGGCCGAGCACGCCAACGAAGCCATCAAGCACATCCTTCCCGAGCTGGCGAAGGAACATATCGTTTTGCTGAGCTGGGACAGACTCACCAGCGCCGAGCAGGAACGGCTTTCGCGTTATTACCGTCAGCAGGTCTTCCCGGTTCTGACGCCGCTCGCGTTCGACCCGGCCCACCCCTTCCCCTATATTTCTGGCGGTTCGCTGAACCTCGCCGTTTTGGTGGAGAACCCGAACAGTGGCAAGACCCATTTCGCCCGCGTAAAGGTGCCAGACAATCTGAACCGCTTGGTTCCCGTCGACGATCTGACCGACGAGGAAAGCCGTGAGGAACGCTATGGTTTCATCACCATGGAGAACCTCATCATCGCCCACCTCGAATCGCTCTTCCCCGGCATGATCATCAAGGAGGCGCGTTCGTTCCGCGTCACTCGTAACGAGGACATCGACGTCGAAGAGGATGACGCCGAAAACCTACTGAACGCGATGGAAAAGGAACTGCTGCGCCGTCGTTTCGGGCCGCCGATTCGCTTGGAGATCAGCGACACCACAAGCCCGTTCCTCTCCCAGCTTCTGGCACGTCGTCTGCGCGTCAGCGAGGACGAAATTTTCCGTCTGCCCGCCCCGCTCGACATGAAGCTGATGTTCGAGCTGCAGGATATTGACCGGCCGGACCTCAAGAACAAGCCGTTCATCCCGACCACGAACCGACAGATTGCAACGGTCGAGTCGAGCCGTGCGCAGGATATTTTCGCCGCCATCCGCGAGCGCGATATCCTTCTGCACCATCCTTACGATTCGTTCTCCACTTCCGTACAGGCTTTCTTGGCCCAAGCTGCGGCCGACCCGAAGGTGCTGGCCATCAAGCAGACGCTTTACCGTACCTCCAGCAACTCGCCGATCATCGACGCGCTGGTCGATGCGGCGCATGCCGGCAAGCAGGTCTTGGCACTGGTCGAGATCAAGGCGCGGTTCGATGAGGATGCGAACATCGCGTGGGCCCGCAAGCTCGAACGCGCAGGCGTCCATGTCGTTTACGGCATTGTCGGCTTGAAGACCCATTGCAAGCTTTCGCTGGTCGTGCGCCAGGAAGCAGACGGGCTGCGCCGTTATTGTCATGTCGGCACCGGTAATTACAACCCGAAGACCGCTCGTCAGTACACCGATCTCGGCCTGCTGACCTGCGACCCGGTGGTCGGGCAGGATTTGACTCGCCTGTTCAACCAGCTTTCCGGCTATGCACCGCGCTCCAGCTTCCATCGTCTGTTGGTCGCCCCGCGCACCTGCCGCAGCGGACTCATCCAGCGCATTCGCCGCGAAGAGGACGCCGCACGCGCCGGCCACGAATCCTGGATCAAGATCAAGGTCAATTCCATCGTCGACGAAAAGACCATCGACGCACTCTATCGCGCCAGCCAGGCCGGGGTGAAAATCGACCTCGTCGTACGCGGTATCTGCGGCCTGAAACCCGGTGTTCCAGGCTTGAGCGAGAACATCCGCGTCCATTCCATCCTCGGCCGTTTCCTTGAGCACAGCCGCATCTACGCCTTCGCGAATTCCGCGGGCCCGCAGATCGGTGAAGGCCCGGCCTCCGGACCGGAAGTCTGGATCGGTTCGGCCGATTTGATGCACCGTAACCTCGACCGCCGCGTGGAGGCGCTGGTACGCATCACCGACCCTGAGGAAATCACCTCGCTCATCGATTACGTCGATCTGCAGATGGCCGATACCACCTCGTCCTGGCACATGCAGCCGGACGGCACCTATATCCGCCATTCGCACGATAAGGACGGCAAGCCTCTAGTCGATTGCCAGGAACTGCTGATCAAGACCCACCAGCGTGGCCGTAAATAACAATCAAGAAGCGGGCGCTAAATGACCTCCGAGATTAAACCATCACATGTCGTTGAATCGGCGGGGGGCATTCCCTACCGTTGGATCGCCGCGGGCAAGGCTACGAACGTCGACGAACGAGCTGTAAAGGCTAGCAAGTTCGCCGAGGCTCGTGCCTCCCGCAGCACCAGCAAGCGCAAGCGGCGGAAGCACAAGCTGCCATTGACCGAAGCCGAAATCCATTTCCGCGCCATCATCACGCAGCTGGAAGTCTGCCTGGTGCATCGCCCGAAATATGACGATTGGAGCTGGCCGAAAGGCAAACTCGAGGAGCACGAGTCCAGCCGTCATGCCGCGATACGCGAGATGGAAGAGGAAACGGGCGTGCCGGTGGCGCTGGGCCCAAGCATCGGCGAGGTCGAATATCCACTCAATTCCGAAGGTAAGAACTCAAAGCACAGCAAGACCAGCGGAACAATTTATACCAAGCATGTCGTCTACTGGATGGCTCACCCGATTTCGCCGGAAACGGCAAAAAGTCGTGAGCAGGCTGTCGGCACCATTAAGCCTGCGAAAACCAGTGAAATCGACGAAGTGCGATGGCTGACCATCCCGCAAGCCCGCAAACTGCTTTCGCATCCGCTCGACCGCGATATTCTCGACCAGTTTGTCGACCGCATCCAGGAAGGCGCGCTCAAGGCGCAGAAGCTGATTATCGTTCGTCACAGCAAAGCGGTCGCGCGTAAAAAGTGGAACGGTACCGACGCCAATCGCCCCATCATTCCGCGCGGCGCAGCGGCAAGCTTCGCACTGAATCAGGAGCTGGGGTGCTATGCCCCGCAAAAACTTGTTTCCTCTCCCTGGCTGCGTTGCATGGAAACGCTCGAACCTTACGCTTGGCATACCGGGCTTGAGACCGAGCAACTGCCGGCGCTTACGGAAGACGCCTTCGCGGCAGATCCCGATGCATCCTGGCAGTGTGTTTCAGACGTCATCGACGATTTGTTTGCTGAAACCGATGGCCTATCCGTGGCCAAAAGCGCCGTACGGGTCGGTACCAAAGCCGTGGTCAAAATCAGTGATACCACCGATGCCGGTAGCTCATCAGGTAAGAATGCCGACAAATCGGCAAACGACGACAAGAGCGAAAACTCCGCCTCTGCGATATCCGATTCGGATAAGAATGCCGAAGATTCGACGGTATCAACGGATGATTCCCCATCGCCCAATCAAAAAGAAAACGCTGACGATACCGATAATGCAGCTTCTGCCCCAGACGAGAACCCAACGGCAGCTTCTACACCGGAAACTACGCCGAAACAGTACAGTAGGGCCACCGCCATCTGCATGCATCGGCCGGTCATCGGCGGGATTTTCGAGCATCTGCGCACCATGTGCGCCTCGAAATCGCTGGCCAAACAGCTCATCGCTAAGTCGCCTTATATGCCGACGGGTAATGCGGTAGCATTGTTTATCGTGAAAGACGCGGAAGGCCCGCGCATCATCGATATTCAAAGAATGGCTCCAGTTGTCTACTAACCCAGTGCATTACAGTTCCGGTTCCGTCAATTCCGCTCATCCTGGCTTCGCACCCGCTCGAACGGGTTCCTCACGCCCGGCACGCCCTGCCCAGCTCGACCCGGCGTTGACCGAGAAAATGGCCGGCGGCATGGATCCCGAGGAAATCAACGAAATGAGCCATGCTTCGGCGCAGGCGATGCTCGACCGCGTGCACCATACGCAGGATCCACAAATCGTGCAGCGGGTGCTGACACTGGTCGACCGCGAAGGAGTCGACATCATTGCGGAACTGTGGAGCAGGTCGGAGCCCGATTCCCTGCCTGGCATCCTTTGGCGACTTTACCTGCTGCGCACATGGATGCGCAAGAACCAGCGATCGCTGGCAAGCCTGTACCGTATCGCCGAGCCGGAGGACACGGCCGCTTCTGCTATCGCCGGTGTCGATACTCCCCCAACCGCCGAAGACATCGTGCATACCGCAGATTCCATACTTTCCGGCGCATTCACCGGTGATTTTGCCGTCGCGCTCGAACGTGCCTCGGCCTTCATCGACGTGATTGCCAAAGGACTTGCAATTCGTGCGAAAATGCTGACAAGCAAAGCACGCAAGGTCGAAGCCGCGGAAGCAGCCCGTCGCGAGGCGCATATGCGTGATTTGCAGCGTGAAGTTGAGGCAGCAGAAGCGGCACAACGGCTCTCCGACGAGGCCAACAATGTCGCCGATAGCGACGATGCCAATCACGGCAAGGATAATCGCACAGATTATGGCGAAAGCGACCGCAACAACCCCGCCGCCAACCGTTACAACTCTGCCCTGAGTGACGCCGACACACGCTATCGTCAAGGCAAAGGCCCGGCGAGTTCAGCCGGTCCGGCCTCCAACGACCCTCGCACCATTGCCGCGCGCCTGCTGCACACCGGCAGCAACCTGATGACGACTTCCGCGGATTTCCGCCACGGAGCCGGCCTCTGGCGCCAGGGAAAGCTCGAGTAATCCAACATTGCACAACCGACAGATTCAAGTAATCTGGCACGCACACCCAAATCGAGCAACCCAGTAAGTTCCGTCCGTCAGCCCTGAGCAATCCTGCATTCATGTCAGTCAAACTCAAGTAATCCGGCGTCACGTAAACACTCGTAAACCCTCACTTTACGCGCTCGGCGTGTAAACGTAGGATGACCAGTTATACTTAGAGACGCGCTGGACCGTGCTTAAGCCCCGGGCTTCATTTTTTGCCGCTGCGAGCGGCGTTCGCGCCGACAGGCGCTTTCGCGGTTCAGCGTTTTACTCTTCAATATCAGCTTTGATTTCATCGTGTCAGGCT
Organism: Bifidobacterium sp. ESL0769; assembly: GCF_029395495.1. Taxonomy (NCBI): domain Bacteria; kingdom Bacillati; phylum Actinomycetota; class Actinomycetes; order Bifidobacteriales; family Bifidobacteriaceae; genus Bifidobacterium; species Bifidobacterium sp. ESL0769. The sequence continues at coordinate 2,059,789 of NZ_CP113918.1, forward strand.
TATCACGAATCCTGTGTGTAGACATGCTCATCAGCTAGTCCGGAAATCGTCAATATCGCAAAATGCGACTTCCCCCGCAGTAGAAGGGGTATATGTGCGGGAAACAACGTATTCTGCAACGTTAAATGCGACTTTTCCCGCACATGTACCCCATTTAGCGCGGGAAAAGACGCATTTATGAGAGAGCCCGTTCGAATGCCGATAACTTACCAAGCCACGATGTTGTGACGGCACGCACAATATTCAATTTTCGATTTTCAAATAACCACGGCTGGGCATATCCTAGAAGTATGCAACTTCAAGTTTTGGATCACCCGCTGGTCGAGCACAAACTCACCGTTCTACGGGATAAGAACACACCCTCCAACATCTTCCGCGAGCTCGTTAGCGAGCTTGTCACCCTCGAAGCCTATGAAGCGACGCGCAACCTCGACGTCGTCGACAAGGATATCGAAACCCCGATCTGCAAGATGACCGGAAAGCATCTCGCTTCCCCACGTCCGATGGTCGTTCCGATTCTGCGCGCCGGCCTCGGCATGCTCGACGGCATGACCAAGCTCCTGCCGACCGCCGAAGTTGGCTTCCTCGGCATGCGCCGCGATGAAGACACGCTCGACATCATCACCTACGCGAACCGCCTGCCCGAAGACTTGACCGGCCGTCAGGTCTTCCTGCTTGACCCGATGCTCGCCACCGGCGGCACCACCATTGCGGCAACCCACTACCTGATTGAGCGCGGCGCGAAGGACATCACTTCCATCAACATCATCGCCGCCCCCGAAGGCCTGAAGCGCGTCGAAGATACCCTCGACCCCAGCATCAACCTCAAGGTTGTGGTCTGCGGTGTCGACGATCACCTCAACGAGCACGGCTACATCGTCCCCGGCCTCGGCGACGCCGGCGATCGCCTCTATGGCCTGATCGACTGAATTTCCTCCAACAACTTCCATTTAAACAGCACGAGGTTCTTTCCAATTACATTTGGGAAGAACCTCTTTTGTTGCCACAGTCATTCGCTGACAGCAATAAAACTTACAAAATCGTATGCATTAAGCCGAATGAAAATTGTTTACTATACTGCTCAATCCGTCATAAAAATCATAAGTTGAACAGTATAATGCACAACCAACTTCTAAATTGCCAAGTTGTACATTACGGTATTCATTTTCCCATCCAATTGCTGCTACTTGTTTTTCGCGGCTTTCTTGGCTTTGCGACCTTTGAAGTAGATGTCGAAAACGATCCAGACGCTCAGGATGAAGGCGATGACGTAGCCCATGAAGCCGACGACAGGGATGCCGAAAACGATGGGTTTCATTCCGGCGTAATAGACGATGGACGAGCCAACGAACAGGCCGACCACGATAAGCGCCATCGTCAGACGATTGGTCATATCGGAAATCTGCTTCAGCGGTTCCTCGCTGCCAACAATCTCCATATTCATCCGCAACTGGCCGCGCGTGAGCATGCGCATGGCGATCTTGCTTTCAGCGAGCGCGTCGAGCGAGCCGTGCAGCGCCTTGTTACCTTCGATACTGAGCGTCTTGATTTCGTCCTTGGCAACCTCGTCTAGGCGTTTGCTTCTGGTGGCATGGTCGGTGATAATCTCAATCATGTTGACATCGGGAATGAATTCGTCAAGCAGACCTTCAAGTGTGACCAGCGCACGGCTCATCGTCGTGACGGTCGAAGGGACTTCGATGCCGTGCCGTTGCGCGAGATTGGTCAGGGCCATCGCGAACTCAGCGACGTTGAGATCGGCCAAGTCCACTTTGCCGTATTCCTCCACGATGACGTCGAGATCTCTCAGAAGATGCGGATAATCCTCGGAATCCGGTTGGACGTCAGCAAAACGCAATAGCCCGTCGGCAAGCGCCGGCGAATCCTGCTTGCCGACCGCGAAAATCATCTGCCGCAAGAGTCCTCGGGTCTTACGGTCGAGACGGCCGACCATACCCAGATCAATCAGTACGATCTTGCCGCCGGAAATGATGACATTACCCGGATGCGGATCAGCGTGGAAGAAGCCGTTGTCGAGAATCTGCGCGGCGTAGTTGTCGACCAGCTTGGTGCCGATTTCCTTCAAATCGTAACCTTCGGCGATGAGTTTGTCGGTATGGTTAAGCGAGATGCCCTCGATATAATCCATCACCACCACGTGCTGGGTGCACAGGTCCATATACGGCTTCGGGCAGTCCATATAGCGGAACGGCTCGCAAAAACGCTTGAATTCGGCGAGATGCTGCGCTTCCTTTAGAAAGTCCGTCTCGTCCTCGAAGGTATCCCACAGTTCCTCGACCACGCCGCCGAGGTCGACAACCTGCATGCTGGAACCCAATTTCGTGGCCGCCTTGGCGATTGAGCGCATGATGGAAACATCCTGCGCCATCGTCTGCCGTACGCCCGGCCGCTGCACCTTCACGGCCACATCCTCTCCGGTGACGAGGATAGCGCGATGGACCTGAGCCAGCGAAGCAGAACCCAACGGCTTCGGGTCAATGTCGGCAAAAATCTCGTCCACCGGTCGCTTGTATTCCTGCTCCAATGTTTCGACGACGGTCTGGTAAGGCATCGGGTCGGCGTCTGCGCGAAGTTTCGCCAGTTCGTCGCAATATTGCTGCGGCAGAATCTCGGAACGCATCGAAAGCATCTGCCCGACCTTGACGAACGTGGGGCCGAGCGCTTCCAGCATCAGCCGCATTTTGCGCGGCGTAAGGCCTTTCGTGATGTCGAACTGGCTCATGATACGCAGGATTTGGCTGAGCCGTTTGGCCTTCCCGCGCCGGGTCAGGTGATAGCGTTGCGCAAAGGTCTCGCGGCGTCGCCCAAACAAGCTGAATTCTTCGCCGTTTTGATAGCCGTCCAGCTGGGAATCCATGTCTTCAAAGTGTTCTTTGGACTGATTGGCATTTTCGGATTGAGCACGGCTTTCGTTGCCGGAATCATCCTCGAGGTCATTTCGGGCATAGTCGCCCTTCAGCGCGGCATTGGAAACCTTATCGGCCATCGTCACCTGAAATCAAACATAGTTATACAGCACATTGCCACCTGTCCTCGGCTATTTCAAGCGCCGGACCAAGATACTAAAAAGACGAGAGGCAATGATGCTAAAATTACTCGGCTTTCTCGTCGCTTTCGTCGGACTTGTCAGCTGCGGGCTTGTCAGTGTCATCTGCCTCAGCCTTGGCGTTCTGCTCTTTCATGTCATCCTTGACTTCCTGCGCCTTGTGCTTGAGCTCGGTGTTGAGCGTCCTGCCCTGCTCCACCGTCAGCTCGCCCTTCTTCACCAGTTCGTCAACGATTTCCTGCCCTTTTTCGGCAGTGGTCGCCAGCGCTCCGATACCGGCCAGAAATATGGTGCGCAGCCCGTCGCCCAGTTTGTAATCAGCCATGATTCCTCTTTCGTTAGTAGTGATACTTGTAATTATTTTAAGCCTTTACTATCGAAATAGCCAAGAGACGAACTTCGGCAATACCAGCCAATAAACACCCTTCCTACTGTCTCGTTGCTATTTGACGGCGAATGCAGTATCACGCATCATCAGCACGGGACGTATCAGCGAATGTCGTTGTTCAAGCTTCTCGCCATTCATCAGCGCCAGCATCTTCCGCCCTGCCAAACGTGCCATTTTAACCGGATTCTGACGAATCGTCGTCAAACCAACGATGGGCGCCAATTCATTGTCGTCGAATCCGATAACCGACATGTCTTCGGGCACACGGACGCCAAAGCGCTTGAGCCGGCCAATCAGCGGTACGGCAAAATCGTCGGTCTCCACGCAGATGGCCGTGGGCCGCGGACGCAACGCCAGTAACTGCGCGACGGCGACCTCCAGGGCGTCATCTTTGGATCGATAATCGTTCGCCTCACCCAGCACAAGATTATGTACCTGGTTTTTATCGAATCCTTGACTCAACGCCGCCTTCATGAACATTTCTGCGCGTAGTTGAGAACTCAGCTGCAAATCGCCGGGAGCGGGCCACCCGACAAAGGCGATATTCTCGTGTCCCATATTCCTAAGCAAATCAATGGCATCGCTCATGGCCTGTCCATCATCGAGCAGGACGGAAGCATCGAATCCGTCGATGGTGCGTGAATCCAATCCGACCGAGGGGATGGAAAGTCGTTTGAGAATATCGGATTGGCCGGTATTGAGGTTGATCGAACAAACCATAATTCCGTCGACGTTGCCGTCAGAAGGCAATCTGTCGAAAAACTTATTGAGTCTTTGAGCAGTGCCCGCGACAACGGGCACCACATCATAGCCTGCCGGGGAAAGAATCTCATATGCCCCTTCAAGCACCGAGGAGTCGAACCACGTGTTGAGCGAGTCCGCCAACAGCAATGAAACCCGCATGGTCTTGCCGCTCGCCAACGAAGAGGCATTGCGTGAAAATTGGAAGTGCAAGCGCTTCGACGCCTCTTGCACCTTCAACCTTGTAGAATCGTCGACGCGATCCAGCCCGCGCAACGCACGGGATACTGTCGAATCCGAAACACCGGCTTCAAGCGCCACATCATGCATGGTGACTCTACCCAACATTGCCTCCTGAAAACACCCTGATTCCTTGGTATTCCTATATCTTACAACCGGGTTTTCAACCTCTGAGACGAAAGGCCGTCAGCCGATTACGCAATCCGTGCGTACTCCTTTTCATCGATATCGTACGGTTAGCTCAAAGTAACAGAGAATGCAGGTATTTGACAATCATTGTGCAAGCGCTATTATTAAAATTGTTGGCTTTTTAAAAGGAAATTAAAAGTACTATTTACATTTTGTAAATGCGCTTTTATAGAACAGAGCAGTATGCAAAGTGGCTCCTTCAAAGATGCCGGCACCAGTTAACTAAAAGAGAACACAGCACAAGGAGGTCGCATGTCGAGCAATACATTCAATCTTGCTTTTGACAAACATGTACCAAAAATAAATATGCCGGTTTCCGAGCAGCGCAAGAAATGGTTCATGGAGTTCATGAAGCCGTTCATCATCAGCGTCCTGCTCTACAGCTTCATGTATTTCGTACGTGATGATTTCAAGGCCGCACAGCCGCTGCTGAAAACGCAGCTGCATATGACGACCACTGATCTGGGCCTAATCGGCACCGCGTTCTCCCTGGCCTATGGCATCGGCAAAATCATCGTCGGCTACATCGTCACCGACAAAGACAACAAGAAGGCCGCTTCCATCATGCTGATGGGGGCTTCACTTATCGTCGCCTGCTTCGGCTTCCTGCTGACTTTCAACAACATACCGCTCGGCTGGCTTCTGGCGTTCTGGGCCATCAACGGACTCTTCCAATGCGGGGCCGGACCCTGCTGTTCCGGCGTCATCATGAACTGGACGACCAAGAAGAACTACGGTCGCTATTACGGCATCTGGAGCGCCTCGCACAATATCGGCGGCGGTCTGGCAGGCATGTTCTCCCTGTGGTGCGCCAATACGTTCTTCCATGGAAACGTGGCTGGCATGTTCATCGCCCCGGCAATCGTCGCCTTCATCATGGGCATCATCTGCTTCACCGTCGGCAAGAACCGTCCTGAAGACCTTGGCTGGGAATCCGCAGAAACCATTTTCGGCGAGCCCGCGAAGGAAGAGGATGTCTCTTCCGAAGGCGAATCCACCTGGACCATCTTCCGCAAGTACCTGCTGAAGAACCCGTTGGTCTGGATGCTCTGCTTCTCCGACGTCTTCGCCTATATCATGCGTACCGGCGTCGATAACTGGTCGTCTCTGAGACTTACCGAGCAGCTTGGCTTCAGCGCCGATACCGGTGCCCAAGCCATCTTCTACTTCGGCCTTGGCTCCATGATTGGCTGCATCACCTGGGGAGCGGTCTCCGATGCGCTTAAGGGACGTCCCGCTCTGGTCTCGCTGATCTGCCTGGCCGCTGTGAACGTGCCTATGGTCTTCTACCAGCGCGGCACCACCCCGACGGGCGTGCTTATCGCCATCTTCTTCGTCGGTCTCTTCGCGTTCGGCCCACAGGTGCTGATCGGCATCTCCCTGTTGAATCAGGTCCCGAAGAAGGCTGCGGCATTGGCCGGTGGCCTGCTCGGAGCCTTCGCCTATCTGCTTGGCGATTCCACGGCAAAAGCCCTGCTCGCCAAGATCGCGGATTCCTCCGCAAGCGGCATCAACTTCTTCGGCCACGTGCTTCACGGCTGGGGTGATACCTTCACGGTAATCTACGTCGCCATCGCCTGCGCCTTCGTCATCCAGCTGATCGTCACGCTCGCCGAGGAGAAGAAGATTCGTGCGGCACGCAAACCCGAGGTCCAGGCACAATGAGCGAGATGAACAATACCGAGCCGGTGACCATCTATCTGGCCCGTCACACGAAAACCACCTCCAATGCCATGGGCCGTATGCAGGGTTGGTCTGATTTCCCAGTGACTCCTGAGGGACGGGAAATCATCCGCTGTTTCGGACGAGGATTGAAAGGCATCACTTTCAAAGCCGCATGGTGCGGTACCCTGCAACGCCATTACGAAACCGCTCGCGGCGCACTCGACTACTCGGGCAACGAATCCGTGTCCATCACCCGCGACGCTGACCTTCGCGAGGCCAACTTCGGCAGCTTCGAAGGACGCGACATCAACGCATCCGTACAAGCCGCGATGGAAGAACTCGGATATGCCTCTCTGCAGGCGGCTCTCGATGCCATCGGCACCAAGGCCAATCTGGATCTGCAGGACGGCCTGTACGCCCTCGACCAACGCAACGTGCTCGGCACCGATCTTGATGACGAAGACCGCGCGGAAAGCTCGGAGCAGATTCAGGACCGCATGCTCGCTGCCATGACCCGCATCGGACAATCGGCGCTTGCACAAGGCGGCGGCAACGTCTTGGTGGTCAGTTCGGGCTTGAGCCTGCGCGAGTTCCTCTTCCGTATCGACCCGGAAGTGGATCTTTCCGACCAAGGCAACACTGCAACCACCAAGTTGCGATATGCCGACGGACGCTTCACCATCATCGGCCCCGTGGGTTCGACGCAGTATTATGAACGCGGCCGCGAATAGCAATTGACAATACCATGATGGTTGGTTGCGAACGTTGATTTTGCCGCAACCAACCATCCCATGTGCGGGCTCATATTCCCTTCCAAAGCTCTGCCTGAAGAATACGGGCTCACACATGGTCGTTGAACCATCGATAATCAGAAAATACGACAATAATAAGGAGCAGAATGTCATCCGTCAGCCAGAAGGCGAAAGCCGCATCCAACCCCACAGACATTTCGGAAAACCTTTGGTGGAAACAAGCGGTGGTCTATCAGATATATCCGAGAAGCTTCAAGGATTCGACCGGTTCTGGTTTGGGCGACCTCAAAGGCATCACCGATAAAATGGGATATCTCAAGGCTCTCGGCGTCGACGCGGTGTGGCTTTCGCCCTTCTATCCCTCTGAACTGGCCGACGGCGGCTATGACGTGCAGGATTACCGCAACGTCGACCCGCGCCTAGGGACCATGGACGATTTCGACGCGATGGTCGCCGCCGCGCACAAAGCCGGCATCAAGATCATCGTCGACATCGTTCCGAACCATTCCTCCCGTCTGCACCCGTGGTTCCAGGAAGCACTGAAATCCGAGCCCGGCTCCCCCGCCCGCAACCGCTATATCTTCCGCGACGGCAAAGGCCCCAACGGCGACGAACCGCCGACCAAATGGATCGCCAACTTCGGCGGCTCCGCCTGGACCCGCGTGCCCGACGGCCAGTGGTATCTGCATCTGTTCGCCAAGGAACAGCCCGACTTCAACTGGGACAACCGCGAGGTGCGCGACGACTTCCTCAAGACCCTGAAATTCTGGTGCGATCACGGCACCGACGGCTTCCGTGTGGACGTGGCCGAGGGCCTGGCCAAGGACCTTGACCGCGACGACCTCGACAACTACGACGTCGATGCCATGCACATCACCGTCGAGGACGGCAGCCACCCGGTCTACGACCGCGACGAAGTGCACGAGATCTTCCGCGAATGGCGCCGCGAGGTCTTCGACAAGTATACGCCCGCACGATTCGCCGTGGCTGAGGCCTGGGTGCCGGCTTCCCGCCAGTACCTCTACGCCCGCCCCGATGAACTTGGGCAGGTCTTCAACTTCAAGTTCGCCGAATGCAACTGGCTGCGCGACGAAATGCACGAGGCCATCGAGGACGGCATCGCCTCTGCCGAACGCACCAACGGCTCAACCTCCACTTGGGTGATGGGCAACCATGACGTGCCGCGCAGCGCCTCACGTTACGCGCTGCCGCAGGTCAAAACCGACAACGGCCTCTACCATGCCATCGCCAACGATTGGCTGCTACGCAACGGCACGACCTACCACGAAAACCGCGAACTGGGCACCAAACGCGCCCGTGCCGCCGTCATGCTGGAAATGGCCTTGCCAGGCTCTGCATACATTTACCAAGGCGAGGAACTTGGGCTCTTCGAAGTTCCCGATATCCCTTGGGACGAACTCGAGGACCCCTGGGCCTTCGGCACCCGCCGGGATCTGACAAAGAAGGGCCGCGACGGCTGCCGCGTGCCGCTTCCGTGGCTGGCCGACGGCGAGGATGGTTCCTTCGGCTTCTCCCCCGCCAAGCAGACCGACGGCAGCAACGCTGAAAAGCCCCATTTGCCGCAGCCTGAATGGTTCCGCGACTATGCTGTGGACGGCGAAGAGGCCAACAACGACTCCATGCTTTCGCATTATCGTCGCGTGCTGAAGCTGCGCCACGAGCTGCAGACGCCTGACACTTCCCTGACCTGGCTTGACGATTACGACCACGAGACCAAGGCCCACGACGGCGCCGACGGCAATCTCGGCGGCTCCATCGCCTACCAGCGCACCAACGGCTGGACGAACATCACCAACTTCAGCGCCGAACCGATGGCTCTGCCGGAAGGCGAAGTGCTGTTGAGTTCAGGCCCACTTACCGCTGACGGCAAGCTCCCGCAAGACACTTCGGTGTGGATGAGACTCAGATAATCCCGTCTTCGGCTGCATTCTCGCGCCAATCGCCATTTGCGCTCTGGTCTCTTTGCCTTCGCGAAATCAAAAATCATCCCTACGTATAACCTTGAAGCAGTAGACGACAAAGAAAGCAAAGAGCAATGAACTCGACAATCATTTATCTGACCAGGCATACCGAGACCACAGCAAACAAGATGGGCATCATGCAAGGTTGGTCGGATTTTCCGGTAACGCGGCATGGACGAGAAATCATCAAATGCCTGGGGCTCGGTTTTAAAGGCATCACTTTCGACGCAGCTTATTGCGCTTCACTGCCACGCCATTACGCAACCGCACGAGGCGCACTTGATTACTCCGGCAACGAGACGGTCAAGCTTATCAGCGATCCAGACCTGCGCGAGGCGAATTTCGGCAGTTTCGAGGGACGCAACAGCGAAAAGACGCTTGCCGAAGCGCTCAAGCACCTTGGCTACACCGAAAAAACCGCCGTCACCAACCTCGGCATCAACGGCATAATGGATGTACAGAATGCAATGCATGACCTGGACGCTGAAGACGTGCTTGGCACCAATCTTGACAGTGAGGTGCGTGCCGAGACCGCGGCTGAGGTGCTGGAGCGCATGAACCGTGGGATGACTCGCGTCGGCGAGACCATTGTTGCACATGGTGGCGGCAATGCGCTGGTTGTCAGTTCCGGGCTGAGCATCGCCCATTTTCTCATCGCCATCGATTCAACCCTCAACGCCAAGGGAATGGACAATGCGGCAGTCACCAAATTACGCTACGAAAACGGAACTTTCAGCATCGTCGGCCCGGTCGGGTCGCTGGAATATTACGAAAAAGGCAAAGCCAGCATGTCGAATTGATTTCATATTTCAGCTAACGAATACGGCGATATTGATTATCATATAATAATATAATATATCAATATAAGTAACATGGCTATCTTTGGGGAGGCCACGATGCCGTATTCGGATAACCTGCGCGCCGATATAGCGCGCACGGATCGACATATTTCCGACTTGTCAGATCAACTCAATGCCGCCAAGGAAAAACTCAAGCGTCTTCAAGAATTACTCTCTTACGTTACACATAGGCAAGACAGTTTTCTCAACGAACAAGGAAGAAAACAATCCAGCTTCAAACAAATTTGGGAGCACTGCGCCAACAGCCAATCGGCCGTCAACTATAGCAACGTCATGGGCGACGTGCTATTCGGCAACAAACCCAACAATATAGCAAGCTCATATTCTGACGGCATCAGCCATACCAATGATGCCATCCGAAAGACTGAAGAAGAAATAGGAGATCTACAGCACAGCATCACCAATGCTGAAAATTATCGAGCCGATCAGGTGAACCATTTGCAGCGGGTGATGGCCGAAGAGCAATGGTCGGCCCAAAAAGCAGCAATGCAAGCAAAAGGAGCATACTGAATGACACAACAAGCGAACAATGCAGACACAGTAGATAGCAACCTCGTCATCGACGACGAGTACGTACTAGGTCGCGGCACAGCCGAATCGTCGACAGGAGAAGACCTCGAAAAGTCTTTCGATAAATTTCTCAAAATTCTTGACGACATCGCAGACAGAGGCATCGTATGCGGATCGCTACATGAAGCCACCGTCGCATATCGATCCGTTGCAGGAGAATTGAAAGGTCAATTTGAATCCTTCGGCAACCAAACGAACGACGTATGCAAAAGCCTTATTACTTCAGTCGATGATGCTGATCAAAAACTTTACGACCGTTAAATTCATAAAATTGGAGAATCATGGAAATCGTTATCCATACCGATGTACTGAGAACGCAAATCAAAGAACTTGAAAAAATCAAGATCACGCACGACAAGGATTCCAATCAAGTAGGAGATGGCAGTAGTATCAGGGCCATTTCGCAAATCGGTCAGGATTCGCAAATGCTGGAAAATCTTTTCGAAACACTGTTAACGAAGGCAACAGCATTTTTCCGAAAAGCACTAAACGACTATGAGAAAGCAGACAAAGCCAATGCCGACGCCATCGAAAACTCGCTGAACCGCTCACCGGTACCGGCACCTAAGCAAAGCAAGTAAGTCGTAGCGTAAGGGAAAAACATGCCGAAACGAGATTTCACAGAGAAAACCAAAGAAAACCTATTACAAATTGTTTCCGAGGTATCAGCACAGGATGAGTATCCCGGAGGAGATACCGGAGATTGGATTTTCGACCGATGGTACGACCTGGAGCACGACCTCAATGGATTTGATATCGGATCAACTGTCGACTCCGAGAATAAATATTATCAAAAAATAATTGACATGAACAACATGTCAGCGCAGACAATCAACAAAATCTGGACCGACGTCAACAACGTCAACACCCAGCACTCTTCACGCTTTGCTGCGATAGTGGCCTCGTTGGAAGACCTGACTCAACAGGTAAGGAACCTCATCGATACCATCAACCCCGAAAAGGGTGAATTCAATGTCCAATATATAAATTCCACACTCAAAAACGGCATCGACGACTATAAAACCGAATCAGAAACACTGAAGAAGGTTGCCAAAGACGGAATCACCGAAAAAGACCTTCAAGGAAAATCTCCGGAAGAACTTGCTAAATGGCTTGGACCTTTCGCCCGCGCATTCGCAACAATCGCACCCGGCGTGTCAATCGGACAAGACAGATACATTCCTATTGGAAAAAACATAGGTATAATCGTCGGCAACAGCACTAGTACCAGCGGAAAAGGCCCGCTTCATATTGACTTCACCGACACCATCAAAGGCAACAGCTCGGAAATCGAACTCATGGCATTTGCTGATCTCGAGCATGATGGTTGGGAATACAAACAATCATTCTCTGGCCGAAAAATCGAATATTCCTGGTCTAAAAAGAACGGTAACCACTCCGATAAAATCACTGTGAAAACCGATCATAAAGGCGGTTCTATCGGCATTGATTATGAATCAAGTACTGAGGAAAATGAAACTGCTGTAGCTACACATGTGGGATTGAACGTTCAGCGACACAATGATTGGAAACCACTCAATCCTCATCCCGTAGAACCACAAAAACCACCTATTGCTACTATCAGAAAAGGATGGGACAAAATACCCAAGCCAATACGGATGGTAGGGAAATCCATACTTGAAATCGGCAAGAAATACCTTGAAAAAAGATTTCACATACCTTCAAAGATCCCTGAAATGCAGAAAGCGGCCTAAAATGCGAACGTTGAAAAAAATATCAACCTTCGTTATTTCTTTGATTTGCTTATTAGCCATTTTTGCAACAACAGGGTGTACGCGAACTCTGCATAACGAATCCAAGACGGTCGCAAAACCGAAAACTCAAAAAATCATCTATCCGGCGAGTTTCGAAAAAAATTTCTTGGATCAAGGAGAAACTCCCGAGCAGGATGCTAAGACCATGAAAAAGAACCGCAGCCCTGAGTATTATACGGATGTTTATGCCAGAAAGAACGGCGACATCGTCATCGTGGTCACCAAGAAACAGCTCGATAAGCTCATCAAAGAAAACGACGACTATATCAAACACAGCCTTGACGAGTTCCATCGCGAGGAACCGGAATACAAGCAGGAGGTCTCTGCCGACGGGCGGGAACAAACCGTCTGGCTCGACCGCAACATCCATCCCCTTGTCGAATCCAATATCGCCACCACCTTGCCCCAATGCTACGGACTCAACTACTACCTCAAGGGAGGCAAAGGCGACTGGGACATGCAAATTACCTTCCGCAATTGCCACACCAACCAGCTCATCCACCAATACATGTGGTCGCAAGGATGGGATGGCTACACCACCGACATTTTCGGCTACTGAAACACCGAATCAGACATAAGGAGAACCATTGCACACCGAGACTTTGTTTGACAACACTTTCTCAGTAGAGCTCCCTGACGAGTTTACGACGAAATCCGTTGGAACCCAAAATGACGAAAGCACTGTCCCCGCACATCCGGTTTTCAGCGTGCCAGAGGACGAAGACACCTCCATTGCATTCGTTCCAGGAGAAGAGACATGGGATGACAACACTCTCGCTGAACGATTGGGAGGCTATGCAGAGACAATCGACCGAACCCACGCCGGAGTCGACAACCTTGAATTCGCCATGCGAGAAGGACGGTCTCAAACCCAAAACCACCCATTAGGGCTCATCACTTACACATACAAAACACTGGACGCCGACTACTCCGCAATCTTTGTGCTTGCTCCTTTAAAGGGAAAAGATCTCTGCATTTTCATGGACTGTACGTACGAGAATGCATTCATACGAACCGACCAGTTCATGGACATCGCCGAATCCATTACTTTCAACGAAGACGCAAGCACGAACGACGACAAACAGGAATGAAAACAGACGAACATTTTGCCAATCACTAAACTATCGAGGCCTTGAAATAGCGACGCGGCGGGCGTTGGCGGCTAGAGCGTCGATGTGGGTTAGCTCGGCTTTTTGCGTCTCGGTCTGCTGCGGCTGGAATTCGCCATAGCGGTGGGTGGCGGCGGCGCGGATGAGGAAGTCCGAAACCTCGGGGTTCTTCGGCAGAAGCGGGCCGTGCATGTAGGTGCCGATGACGTTGTGGACGATGGCGCCCTCGGTCATGTCCTTGCCGTTGTTGCCCCAACCCTCGTGGTTGACGTGGCCGAATGGCGCAACGCCTTCGCGCAGGAAGGTCTGGCCGGAATGGTTCTCATAGCCGATGACGTCTCCGAACTGGTCGGAATGTTCGAGAAGGTTGCCGATCATACGGGTTTCGCGGCCTTCGGTGTAGACGCCGAAAATGCCGATGCCGTCGAGCTTGGTGCCGTCGATGGTCTCGAAATACTCGCCGAACAGTTGGTACATGCCGCAGATCATGAGCATCGGAACGTCTTCTTCGGCCAGTTTTCGCAGGATGTCCGCCCGTTTGAAGAAATCGTCGGAAATCTTCTTCTGGCCGTTGTCCTGCCCGCCGCCGCCGAGGATCATGTCGACATGTTCCGGCCACGGGTCGCCCTGATTGTAGGTATGGATGACCGGTGAGTAGCCGTATAGCGCAAGCCGGCGCTTGATGGTCAAGACATTGCCCCAGTCGCCGTAAATGTTCATATCCTTCGGGTAGATGGACATGACGTCGATTGGCCGGGCATCGCCAGCCACGCCGCCTTGATTCGACATTGACACATCCAATGCTGCGGCAGATTCGGCAGACGCAGTGTTCATATCGCTACTCATGCTGTACCCCTCTCAGAGTGAGGCCGACTCTGGCTATTTCCGCAGATTTTATAGCATTCTGATTTTCAACCATCGCGTTCACTTCCCCACCCCGGCGTCGGCGACTTTGGCGTATTTGCCAAGTTCCGAGCGCACTTTGAGCATCGCGGTATATGTGCAATAGATATGTTTCGGTTTGCCGGGATTGGCCGTAACGAACGACCGGACGGCCTCTTCGATATTCGTATCGGTTTGCGCGACCCTGACGCCTTCATATTCCAAGCGCAACGCCATATCCCAGGCGCGTACGCCCGAAACCATTTCGACGCCAGTGCCACGCAGCGAGGTGAAATCGACATCCCAAAGCCAGCTCATATCACGCCCATCGGCATATTCGTCATTAATGACAATCATCGTTTCGTGACCTTCAGGTGCAAAACTCGCCAACGACATCCTGAAGCCCATCGGGTTCTTGACCAGTAGCAGCTCAACCGGAGCGCCGTCAACTTTGATGACCTCGCCGCGCCCGAACGCCGGGGTGACGTGCGAAAGCGCCCGCATGAGCCGTTCATCACGCGCCCTGGGCTGGGTGGTGTCGGCGTTCTCGATCTGCTCGGTCACCGCGCGAACCACGGCAAGCGCCGCAGCCGCGTTGAACAGGTTATAGACGCCTTCGAGCTGGACTTTGGTCTCGAATTCGGCGTCGTCCATCACGAATTCCGCCTCGTGGTCACCCACATGACTCAGCACCACATCTGCAAAACGCTGCGATGCCAACGAATCCGTCATAGCCGCGGAAACGGAAACGGTCTCGCGCGCGTCAAGTTTGGGGATAATCCTGTTGCCTTCGGCATCGAATACATCGTGCGAGGTTGCGGCAGTTGCCGTCCCATCTTGCGAAGTCGTAGTATCAGCTTGCGAGGCGGACACACTAGCTTGTGATGTCGCCTTGTCCTGCGTCTGCGAGGCGGACGTGGCAGCAGCGGCAGGCGCGATGGCACTGGCCAACGCCGTGTTGACACCTTCCACTTTCGCCGCGGCCTTTTCGGCGGCAGACAAATCCCCGGCGTGCATGTCGTCGTCAGAGGGAAACAGCTTGCGCAACTCGTCGGAAAGCCCGAAATACCGGACCTGCGTGCCCTGCGGCACCACCGAAGCAAGCGCCGCAATCCGCCGATCCTCCCTGTTCAAGACCACGGTTCCGGTCGTCGCTTCGGCAACATGGCTCAAAAGCCGAGCAGTATTGTCGATTTCGCCGAACCGGTCGAGCTGATCGCGCATAACGTTCAAAAGCAAGGAATAACGTGGCTTGACCTGATGCACGAAATGCACCGCGTACGCCTCGTCAAGTTCCAAAACCGCGATATCGGCATCGAGCTTTCCAGAAGCGGAAACCTCGGTGAGCAACGCCGAAACGACGCCGCGCGTGAAGTTGGAGCCGGTCGGATTGGTGAACACCTTGAGGTCCAGATCCTTCAACATCGAGGCGATCATGCGGGTGGTCGTGGTCTTGCCGTTCGTGCCCGAAACCAGCACGACCCCGTAACGCAACTGGCCGAGCGTGCGCGCCAGAAAATCGGGGTCTATCATCTCGACCACCTTGCCGGGAAACGCGCTGCCGCCATGACGCAGCAGTCGCGAAAGCCCGCGGACCGCCTTGCCGATGGTCGGGGTTGCGAACGCGTTCCAAGGCTTGCGAGGCGCTGAAGCAGCCTTCGTCATGTTGCGTTCCTTATTGCCAGGATGGTTGGTTGTGTTGGCATTGGCTTGAGTATTCATAATCACCGGCCCTGTGCGAACGTTGATCGGGTAATTCGTTGAAGCCCCATTGACAATCTAGTCTGCATCAGACCCCCTGGTTGTAATCCTGCGGCATATCGCGGAAGCGCGAATACTCACCCTGGAAAGCGAGCGGGTACGTGCCGGTTTTGCCGTTGCGATGCTTGGCAAGGATGATGTCGGCCTCGCCCGGCCGATCCTCTTCGTTGTAGAAGTCGGGACGGTGGACGAGGAAGACGACGTCGGCGTCCTGCTCGATGGAGCCGGATTCACGCAGATCGGCGAGCTGCGGCTTCTTGTCGTTACGCATTTCGGGGCCACGGTTGAGCTGGGAAAGCGCGACCACCGGCACCTCGAGTTCCTTGGCGAGCAACTTCAGCGCACGCGAAAAGCCCGAGACCTCCTGCTGACGGCTTTCCTCCTGCTTGCCCGAGCTCATGAGCTGCAGGTAATCAATGATGACGAGTTTGAGGTCGTTGGTCTGCTTCAGTCGGCGACATTTCGCGCGGATTTCCATCAGGCTCATATTCGGGCTGTCGTCGAGGAAGAGCGGCGCGTTCTGCATGGCCGTCCAGAAGTCGTTCAACGTGTTCCAGCGTTCCGGGGTCAGGCTGTCGTTGTCCGCGCGGCGCAAGGCGACCAGTGGGATACCGGTTTCGGCGGAGATGATACGTTGGGCGAGCTCGGTTTTGCTCATCTCCAGCGAGAAGATGACAGTGGTCAGGTTGTTGTGCAGAGCGGCCGAACGCGCGAAATCCACGCCCAAGGTCGACTTGCCCATCGCCGGTCGGCCGGCAACCACAATCATCTGGCCGGGCTGCAAACCCTGCGTTTCGTCGTCGATGCCCTTGAAGCCCGTCGGAACGCCCTTTTCAATGGTTCCGTTCTGCAAGGCGTCGAGCTGGTCGAGCGCGTCGTGAACCACCGGGCCGATGGCCTCGTAATCCTGCCGCACCTTGCCCACACTCATCTCGTAGACCTCGGACTGGGCGAGATTCACCACGTCCTCGGCCTGCGAGCCTTCGGCGGAATAACCGAGCTGTGCGATTTTCGTGCCGGCGGCGATGACGTTGCGCAGGATGGCACGTTGATGAACGATTTCGGCATAATACGTTGCATTTGCTGCGGTCGGGACCGCTGCCACCAAGCTATGCAGATAATCGGCGCCACCCACCTTTTCCAGGTTGCCGTCTTTGAGCAACGCGTTGGCGACGAGCACCGCGTCCACCGGCTCTGAGGCGGAGAACAGGGTGATGATTGCTTCGTAAATGGTCTGGTGCTTGGGCTGGTAGAAATCGGAGACATCAATCATCTGCGAGACCTCGCCGATGGCGTCCTTGCTCATCAGCATTCCGCCCAATACGGCCATTTCCGCGTCGTCGTCATGCGGTGGCACGCGGTCGAAAAGCGTCGTATTGTTCGCCGAGGTGTCGCTGTTGAACTTGCCTGAATTGAAGTCGCCGCCCGAGCGCGTTGTGTCCCAAGAATTTCCGTCTGCCATGCCGTCAAGCTTAACCAAATCACCGTAAAAAGTCAGCGTTTCGGCCCCGCTTCCTCCCAAAGCTCTACAACACTGCAAAATGCGTTTCCCCCGCACTCCCCACACATTTATGCTGGAAAAGTCGCATTTAGAACTTCTAAATAGGTTGTTTCCCGCATAAATGTGTGGGAAGTGCGGGAAAAGTCCTATTTTCGGCAATCATTATTCGTCACATTATCAAAGCGCCATCGGAATTGCGGATATCCTTTTCTACAGCGCTTACATGACGACACGCACGGACTTTTGTCTGTGGATAAGAAAATCCGTTATCCACATTTTGGGCGTGTCACTGGGGACAATGCACAGAGTTATCCACACCATGGGGATAACTCTGTGTACAACATGGGGATAGAGATGTCTCCGCCAGCTTGCGATTTGCGTAATACCTCATGTTGTGATACGCCATTTATTTTTTGAAACGACGATCATTAAACAATTTTCTCGCATCTTCTTTAGAGACAGATTTACTTTATTTTGTCTCAAAATTTCTGCCGAACATAGAAAATCTCCCCACTGGAATATCCAGCGAGGAGATTGCAAAAATAGGGAAAGCAGGCCGTCAGTCGAAATCGGCGCCGAGGGCGGCGAGCTTGCCACGGAAATCAGCGTAACCGCGATCAATCAGGCTGATGCCCTGCACGTTCGACGGTCCGTTGGCCGCGAGCGCGGCGATGAGGTGGCTGAAACCGCCACGCAGGTCCGGCACGTCGATGTCGCGCCCTTCGAGCGGCGTGGGCCCGAAGATGACGGCGGAGTGCTTGTAGTTGCGCTGCTGGAAGCGGCACGGCAGGCTGCCAAGGCATTCGCGGTAAAGCTGGATGGTCGCGCCCATCTTGATCAGCGGCTTGGTGAAGCCGAAGCGGTTCTCGTAGACGGTCTCGTGCACGATCGACAGGCCATTGGCCTGGGTGAGCGCGACGACAAGCGGCTGCTGCCAGTCGGTCATGAAGCCGGGATGCACGTCGGTTTCGATGGCCACAGGCTTCAGGTCCCCGCCCGGATGCCAGAAACGGATACCTTCGTCGGTGACGTCGAACTCGCCGCCGATCTTACGATAGACGTTGAGGAAGGTCATCATCTCGGGCTGCGTGGCACCCTTGACGAAGATGTCACCATGCGTCGCGAGCGCGGCCGAAGCCCAGGAAGCGGCCTCGATACGGTCTGTCAGCGCAGTATGGGTGAAGCCCTTGAGCTCCTTGACGCCTTCGATGCGGAACGTGCGGTCGACGTCGACGGAGATGATCGCGCCCATCTTCTGCAGGACGGCGACCAGGTCCATGATCTCAGGCTCGGTGGCGGCGCCGGAAAGCTCGGTCTTGCCCTCAGCCTGAACAGCGGCCAGAAGCGTCTGCTCGGTCGCACCTACCGACGGGTACGGCAGGTGAATCTTCGCGCCGTGCAAGCCGTTGGGGGCTGTAATATGAATGCCGTCGTGGTGTTCCTTGTCCACGTTGGCACCGAGCTTACGCAAGGTTTCCAGATGGAAGTCGATCGGGCGGCCGCCGATGTTGCACCCGCCAAGCTGCGGGATGAACGCCTCACCCAAACGGTGCAGCAGCGGCCCGGAGAAGAGAATCGGGATGCGGGACGAGCCGGAAAGCGTGTCCACATCGGCCACATCGGCAAGACGAACGTTGGTCGCGTCAATGCGCAGCGTGCCTTTGGCGTCGTCCCAATCGACGGTCGCACCGTGCAAGCGCAGGAGGTCGGAGACGACGTGGACGTCGCGAATCTCGGGGACGTTCTTGAGCATGGAGACGCCCGGCGCGAGCAGAGCGGCCACCATGGCCTTGCTCACGAAATTCTTGGCGCCGCGCACCTTGATGGTGCCGTTGAGCGGCTTTCCGCCTTCGACGTGCAGGACGTCATCTGTAGTATCTGCCAAAATCAACCTCTTTCGTCGGCTCTCTAACACCTGAGCTTACTACTACATAGTGTGCCACAACGGTTGTGGTGACTCGGTAAAGCTTGGCCTAAAATGCGCCCGAGGCCGAACGGACTTTTCCGCTTTGTATGGTTTGGCGCTCAAAACCGCAGAAAGCCGCCATTTTCACCGATATTCAGACATTATTATTACTGTCTCAGTTTCTGCGATAGGTCTACGACAAATAAAATCTTGCGCGATCTCATCGAAATGACGAAATCGCGCAAGTTTAAATGGGAATAGTTCTATGCCTTAATTGGCCCGGAACAGCAATTTTTGACCGCTTCTACGAAGCGGACTCAATTCCTTGTCACCTCGCTCGAGAATCGCGAGGCGACGCAGAACCTAGCCGTAGCCCACAGGACTACGCCTTCAACGGTCCGGTCCACGACGAATCATCAACCGGACGAGCGGACTTGACGGGCTCTTCCGGAGCATGCTTCGCGGGGAGAGTCTTGGGCTTGAACGGGAAGCGCTGGGCGCGCATCTTTTCGTAGTCGGCGATGGCGTCCTCGTGCTGCAACGTCAGATCGATGTCGTCATAGCCGTTCATCAGGCGCCAACGCGTGTAATCGTTGACCTCAAACGGCAAAGTGACGTCGCCGCAGGTAACGGTGCGTTCCTTCAGATCGACGGTCATATCGCGGCCGGGCTCTTCTTCCAAGAGCTTCCACAGCAGCTCAACGCTTTCCTGCGGCATGATGGCGGCCAGCACGCCGTTCTTGGCGGTGTTGCCGTAGAAAATGTCCGCGAAGCGCGGGCTGATGATGACGCGGAATCCGTAGTCGCGCAGCGCCCAAACCGCATGCTCACGCGACGAACCGATGCCGAAATCGGGGCCGGCGACCAGAATCTTGCCCTTGTTCTGATACTCGGGCTTGTTCAGGATGAAGTCCGGATCGCGCCGCCACGCGTAAAACAGCGCATCCTCAAAGCCGGTCTTGGTGACGCGCTTCAAAAAGACGGCCGGAATGATCTGGTCGGTGTCGACGTTCGAACGCCGAAGCGGGACGCCAACGCCGGTGACCTGCGTAAGTTTCTCCATAATATTTCTTCCTTCAATTTCAATGTATATATAACTAGCCGATTAGAGATGCACAACCTATTCCATTGTCCAATCCGTCGATTCTTCAAATCCGACTCATTCCGCCCTAGCTCTCTAACAGGCAATTCGCGACGCTTAAAGCTGCTTTTGCGTCGCAAATCACCCAGCAAGAAGCCGTAGCAGAGGATTCACGACGCCAAACAGCCCGAAAGCGTCGCAAATCACCAGTTAAGCCGAAAAGGCCAGATGGAAAGCGGATGTGGGAGCGCACGGCTTAAGCAATCACAGGTCAGCGGGGCTGGAAATCGTGCCGCGGATGGCAGTGGCGGCGGCGACCAGCGGCGAGGCCAGATGCGTGCGCCCGCCCTTGCCCTGACGGCCTTCGAAGTTGCGGTTCGAGGTTGAAACCGAACGTTCGCCGGGTACAAGCTTGTCCGGGTTCATCCCAAGGCACATCGAGCAGCCGGCATTGCGCCATTCCGCACCGAAGTCCTTGAAGATCTTGTCGAGTCCTTCATCCTCCGCCTGCAGACGGGCGCGGGATGAGGCCGGCACGACCAGCACACGATGGATGGAATCGGCCTTGTGATGGCCCTTCATCACGGACGCGGCGGCACGAAGATCCTCGATGCGGCCGTTGGTGCAGGATCCGATGAAGACAGTGTCCACCGGAATCGACTTGATCGGCGTTCCCGGCTTCAGGCCCATGTACTCAAGCGCGGACTGCGTGGCCTGACGCTGCTCGGCGTCGGCGATATCGGCCGGGTCGGGCACATCGGCGCTAATCGGTGCGCCCTGGCCGGGGTTGGTACCCCAAGTGACGTAAGGCGAAAGGTCAGCTGCGTTGATGGTGACTTCCTTATCGAATTTCGCGTCGTCGTCGGTTTTGAGCGTCTTCCAATAGGCCACGGCCTTGTCCCACATCTCACCAGTCGGCGCGTACGGACGGCCCTTCAAGTACTCGAAGGTGGTCTCGTCGGGGGCGATCATGCCCGCGCGGGCGCCTGCCTCGATGGACATGTTGCAAATGGTCATGCGTGCGTCCATGGAAAGCGAACGGATCGCGGAACCGCGGTATTCGATGACGTGGCCCTGCCCGCCGCCGATGCCGATTTTTGCGATGATGGCCAGAATGATGTCTTTGGCGGTGACACCTTCCGGCAGTTCGCCTTCGACGTTGACGGCCATGGTCTTGAACGGCTTGAGCGACAAGGTCTGCGTAGCCATGACGTGCTCGACCTCGCTGGTGCCGATACCAAACGCGAGCGCCCCGAACGCACCGTGCGTAGAAGTGTGGGAATCGCCGCAGACGATGGTCATGCCAGGCTGCGTGAGGCCGAGGTTGGGCGCGAAAGCGTGGACGATGCCCTGATCGGCGTCGCCGAGCGGATGCAGCAGCACCCCGAATTCCTTGCAGTTCTTCTCCAACGTGCTCAGCTGCTTGGCGGAGGTCTTGTCCGGATTGGGCTTGTCGATGTCGACCGTGGGCGTGTTGTGGTCTTCGGTGGCGATGAGCAGGTCGGTGTGGCGCGGCTTACGCCCGGCCAGTCGCAGGCCCTCGAACGCCTGTGGACTGGTGACCTCGTGCATGAGCATGAGGTCGATATAGATCAGGTCCGGGGCACCGTCTTTGCCCTGGTACACCAGGTGATCGGCCCAGACTTTTTCAGCCAATGTGCTTGCCATACGACCTCCTATCGTTGGTTTTGGAGCCGCCCCTCCGTCAATACTTCAGCCACGCGGATTTTTGTGGTGATGTGCATTTCCGAGTATCGGCGTTTGTCAACAATATGGACATCTTTGTTCCATATCGTGAGATGAATGAGATGATAGACCCCACTGTATAATATTCATGTATGGACTCATTATCAAAGGATCCCCAAGCGGCGCGGACCACACGCGCGCCCAAATCAACCGGCAATGCTGCCCAAAACTCGAATCGCGCTTCTATTCACGACGAGATTCATTCCGGGGTCGGGGTCCTCGATAAGACTGTCAAGATTCTTGAGGCCCTGGAAAGCGGGCCTTCCACATTAGGTCAACTCGTCGCAGCAACCGGGCTCGCACGCCCGACTGCACATCGCTTGGCCATTGCGCTGGAACGTCATCGTTTCGTACTTCGCGATCAACATGGTCGCTTCATTCTGGGTTCGCGTTTTGCCGAGCTGGCCACCGCCGCTGGTGAAGACCGTTTGCTCACGGCCGCCGGACCAATCCTTCAGACGCTTCTCGACCGCACCGGCGAATCCGCGCAGATCTACCGCCGCCAAGGCGACCAACGCGTTTGCATCGCCGCCGTCGAGCGCGCCAGCGGGCTGCACGATTCCATCCCGGTGGGTGCCATGCTTTCAATGCAGGCCGGCAGCGCCGCGCAAATCCTCGTCGCCTGGGAGGATTCCGAGCGGCTACATCAAGGCTTGCGCCACGCCAAATTCACGACTTCCACGTTGGCGACCGTCCGCCGCCGCGGCTGGGCCGATTCCGTCAACGAACGCGAAGAAGGCGTCTGCTCGGTTTCCGCGCCGATTCGCAACTCCTCCGGCCAGGTCATCGCCGCCATCTCCATCTCTGGCCCTTCCGGCCGCATGGGCCCCTCCCCCGGCCGTCGTTACGCCCCGTACGTCATGGCCGGCGGCAAGTACCTGACCGACGCCCTGATGAAAGCCAGCGCCGGGCGGTAACCAACATATCGACCATATATATACATAAAATCCGTGTGACCACATGCTATGGTTACGCGGATTTTTACATATCATTTCTTCGGACAACTGATAAAACACCGAAAACATGGCTTGCCAACGGCAGTTAATTCGGCCCATCCCCCTCGATGCCGCCGCGGAAATAAAGAAAGCCGGGCGCTGTCTGAAGGAACGTTAGGGGCAGAACCCCGGTTCCTTCGGACAGCGCCCGGCCCTAGAAGAGCCGGCAAGATGCAGTTGCCAGCTGAGGCCGCGCCTAGGTTGGGTGTGTGTGGCGCGGCCAGTATTTAATCACCTAGTCACGGCGGCGCCTGCGGATGAGCTGCAGGCCGAGTGCCATGACCAGGGCGGATACCATCAGGCCCATCGGCACTGCCACATCCGAGCCGGTGGTCGCCACGACCTTCGGCTTCGGCCGGGACGCGAGCCACTTCCGGCCCTCAGGCGTGGCAAGCCAAGCATAACCCTCTGGAGTCTTCAGCCAATCCTGGCCAGCTGGCGTATTCAGCCAAGCAAGACCGGGAGTCGAAGAGACCCAGGTCTGACCCGGCTTCGTGCCGAGCCACTGGTGGCCGCCGGGGGTAGCCAGCCATGCACCGCCATTCGGGGTGTTCAGCCAGCTATGGCCTTCGGGTGTCTGGAGCCAGGCGTGACCCGGATCGCTGGAGACCCACTGATGACCCTGAGGAGTGCTGAGCCAATGCTGACCCTCTTGCGATGGCAGCCACTGGTGGCCCTCGGGCGTTTCAAGCCAGCCGGAGCTCGGCGGGGTCGTCACCACAGGGTTACTCGGGGCCGGAGGCGCAATCTTCGTCCACTGCGCCACCACGGTGACGTTGCCGGAGATTGTCGCGTTCGGGTCATACGGCACCAGACTGCGCAGCATGCTCTCCACGAACCAGCCGTCGAAACGGTAGCCGGTACGGGTCGGCGTTGGCAGCTGGCCGAACTTGTCACCCTCGGCGACGATGCGCGGCGCGATTGCGGCACCGCCCTCGACGTCGAACGTGATGGTCAGTTGTGCCTTCCAGACCGGACGGATCGTGATGTCATGCGCAGGCATCGTGGTCGAACCGAACGTGAACGCGTTCCAATCCGTGCCGTTGGTGGAATACTCCCAGCCGCGAGGCAGGAAGCCGGTCTTGGTGTATCCGCCGGCAGGCTCGACCAAGGTCGAACCGTAGTCGTGCCGAGACGTACCGGGCATGGCTGCCCAGATGCCGCCGTCGGCGTCGTACGTCACGTTGTATTGGTCGAGCGCGAAGGCCGGACGGATGGTGATATCCGAAGCCGGGATCGTGGTCGTGCCGAACGTGAAGGCCTGCCAGCCGCTGGACGTGGTCTTGTACTCCCAGCCGCTTTGGTGCTTGTGCGCCGGAGCGGCAAGATCTACGGTGCCGGGGGCCGAAGCAATGACGGAACCATAGTCGTGGCGCGACACCGCAGGCATCGAACCCCACGACGTGGCGTCGCCGAGCTGGTAGCCCACGCGGTACTGGTCGAGCGCGAAGGTCGGGCGGATGATGATGTCATGCGCCGGCATCGCGGTGGAGCCGAACGAGTAGCCGGCCCAGGTCGTGCCGTTGTCTTGCGAATACTCCCACGCGGCATGATGCTTATGCGCCGGGGCGGTAAGGCCTGTGGTGGCAGGAGCCGTCGCAATGGTGGAACCGTAGTCGTGCAGGGTCGTGCCGCCGGGCATGGAAGCCCAGGTGCCGTCGCCTTGCTGGTAGCTGACACGGTACTGGTCGAAGACCACACGCGGACGAATCGTGATGGCATGATCCGGAAGCGTCGTGGAACCGAACGTGTACCTGGCCCAGTCGCCGCTGCCGCCGGTCCTGCGGTACTCCCAGCCATCCTGGTGCTTGTGCGCCGGGAAGCTGATGCCCGCGGTGTTCGGAGCCGTAGCGATGGTCGAACCGTAGTTATGGGCGGTCGGAGTCGTCGGCATCAAGGGCCAAGTGGCTTGGCCAGCCTCGTACGACACGTTGTATTGGTCCCAGTCCCAGTGCGGACGAATCGTGATGGCATGGTCGGGAATCGTCGTGGCGGAACCGCCGGTGCCGAACTCGAACGCAACCCACGCGTCGCTGCTGCCGGTCTTGCGATACTCCCAACCGGACTGGTGCTTATGCGCCGGAGCGGTCATGCCCGTAGTATTCGGTTCACTGGAGATCGTCGAACCATAGTCGTGCGCGACCGGAGTCGATGGCATCACAGCCCACGTGCCGCCGCCGTTCTCGTAGCTCACGTTGAACTGGTCAAAAACGATACGCGGACGAATCGTGATGTCGTGCGCAGGAAGCGTGGTGGAACCGAACGTATACCTCGCCCACGGGTCACTGCTGCCCGTCTTACGGAACTGCCAGCCGTCCTGGTGCTTATGCGCCGGGGCGGTCAGATCACCGACACCGGGAGCCGTGGAAATCGTCGAGCCATAGTCGTACGCGGTGGTGCCGAGCGGAATCGACGACCATGAAGTGGCGTCGCCGAGCTCGTAGCCCACGTTGAACTGGTCCAAGACCACATGCGGACGAATCGTGATGTCGTAGGCCGGAAGCGTGGTCGAACCGAACGTATACGTCGCCCACTCGTCGCTACTGCCCGTCTTGCGGTACTGCCAGCCGTCCTGGTGCTTGTGCGCCGGGAAGCTGATGCCCGCAGTGCTCGGAGCGTTCGGGATGACGGAACCGTAGTCATACGCGGTCGTGCTTCCAGGCACGCCGGACCACGTGGCCTCGCCGGTCTCGTAACCAACGTTGAACTGGTCGAGTACCACATGCGGACGAATCGTGATGGCATGATCCGGAATCGTCGTGGCGGAACCGCCGGTGCCGAACTTGAACGTCACCCACGGAGCGCTGCTGCCAGCCTCGCGATACTCCCAGCCATCCTGGTGCTTGTGCGCCGGGAAGCTAATGCCGGAAGTCGACGGAGCGGAAGCGATGGTCGAACCATAGTCGTGCGCGGTTGTGCCCACCGGGACACTGGACCAAGTCGCGTCGCCGGCTTCGTAACCGACATCGAACTGATCCATAACCCACTTCGGGCGGATCGTGATGTTGTGAGCAGGAAGCGTGGTCGAACCGAACGTATACTTCGCCCAGTCGTCGCTGCTGCCCGTCTCGCGATACTCCCAACCGGACTGATGCTTGTGGCTCGGGGCCACGATACCCGCAACAGACGGAGCAGTCGGGATGGTGGAACCATAGTCATAAGCGGTAGTGCCGCTAGGCATCAGGCTCCATGTCGCGCCAGCACCGGCCTCGTAGGAGACGTCGAACTGGTCGGTCACCCAATGCGGGCGAATCGTGATGTTGTGTGTCGGAATCGTCGTGGCCGAGCCGCCGGTGCCGAACGTGAACGTGGTCCACGGGGCGCTGCTGCCGGTCTCGCGATACTCCCAGCCGTCACGATGCTTGTGGCT
The DNA here is from genome assembly GCF_029395495.1 of Bifidobacterium sp. ESL0769. NCBI lineage: Bacteria > Bacillati > Actinomycetota > Actinomycetes > Bifidobacteriales > Bifidobacteriaceae > Bifidobacterium > Bifidobacterium sp. ESL0769. The sequence continues at coordinate 2,086,369 of NZ_CP113918.1, forward strand.
CGGGGCCACGATACCCGCAACAGACGGGGCGTTCGCAATGGTGGAACCGTAGTCATACGCGGTCGTACCCGTAGGCCTGCCAGGCCACGTCGCGCCGTCGCCGGACTCGTAACCCACCGCGTACTGGTCGGTCACCCAATGCGGACGAATCGTGATGTCGTGCGCCGGAAGCGTGGTCGAGCCGAATGTATACTTCGCCCATTCGTCACTGCTACCCGTCTTGCGGAACTCCCAGCCATCCTGATGCTTGTTGGCCGGGTTGGTCAGGTCGCTGGTGCCGGGGGCTGACGAAATCTTCGAACCGTAGTCGTACGGGCTCGCACCGGGGATGGAAAGCCAGCTTGCGCCGTCTCCCGTCTCGTAGGAGACTTGGTACTGGTCCCACTGCACGTGAGGCCTGATGGTGATGGCATGGTTCGGGATCGTGGTCACGCCGAACGTGAACGTCGTCCACGGAGCGCTGCTGCCGGTCTCGCGGTATTCCCAACCATTCCAGTTCTTGTGGGCCGGAACGGTCAGGTCGCCGGTTGGCGGGGCCGAAGCGATGACGGAACCATAGTCGTGCTGCGTCGTGGTGGTCGGCACGGAAGGCCATGTCGCGTCACCGGTCTCGTAGGACACGCCGTACTTATTGAACACCCACTTCGGACGAATCGTGATGTTGTAGTTCGGAATCGTGGTGGCCGAACCGCCGGTACCGAACGTGAAGTCGGTCCATGCGGCACTGCTGCCGGCGCGATGATATTCCCAGCCATCCTGACGCTTGTTCGCCGGGGCGACGATACCGGAGGTCGACGGTGGCGTTGGAATGGTGGAACCATAGGCGTACGGGGTCGTACCCGTTGGCATGGTGGACCATGTCGCGCCGTCACCGGCCTCATAGTTGACCCGGTACTGGTTGGCAACCCACTTCGGGCGAATCGTGATGTCCGAATCGGGCATCGTGGTGGAGCCGAACGTGTAGTCCTGCCAGCCGCCGGACGAAGCGCGGTATTGCCAGCCGTCCTGATGCATATTCGTCGGAGCGGTCAGGTCACCGGTAGGAGGCGCGGACACGATGACGGAACCGTAGTCGTGCAGGGTCGTGCCCGTAGGCATTGAGCCCCACGAGGCACCCGTACCCGCTTCATAACCCACGCGGTACTGATCGAAGACCACATGCGGACGAATGGTGATGGCGTAGTCCGGGATCTGAGTCGAACCGAACGTGAACGTCGCCCAAGTGTCATTGCTGCCGGTCGCGCGGTACTCCCAACCGTCCTGGTGCTTATGCGCCGGGAAGCTGATGCCCGTCGTATTCGGTGCGGACGGGATGGTCGCACCGTAGTCATACTGCGTCGGGGTCGGCGGAACGGAAGCCCATGTAGCCTCACCCTGCTCGTAAGAGACGGGGAACTTGTCAGTCACCCACTTCGGCCGGATTGTGATGTCCGAATCGGGCATCGTGGTCGAGCCGAACGTATAGTCCTGCCAGCCGCCGGACGAAGCACGGTACTCCCAGCCGTCCTGGTGCTTGTGCGCCGGAGCGACGATACCGGAGGTCAACGGGGCCGATGCGATAACGGAACCATAGTCGTGCAGAGTCGTGCCCGTAGGCATCGTGGCCCACGAGGCACCCGTACCCGCTTCATAACCCACGCGGTACTGGTCCCAAGCTACATGCGGACGAATCGTGATGTTGTAATCCGGAATCGTGGTGGAGCCGAACGCGAACGCGTTCCAGCTTCCACTACCACCGGTCTCGCGATACTCCCAGCCGTTCCAGTTCTTGTGCGCCGGAACAGTCAGGTCGCCAGTAGGCGGGGCGGACGGGATCGTCGAACCGTAGTCATGCTGCGTCGTGGACGTTGGCACGGAAGGCCATGTCGCGTCACCACTGGAATAGCTCACGGTGAACTGGTCGATGACGACGTGCGGACGAATCGTGATGGCATGGTCCGGAATCGTGGTGGCCGAGCCGCCGGTGCCGAACTTGAACGTCGTCCACGGGGCCATACTGCCGGTCTCGCGGTACTCCCAGCCATCCTGATGATGATGCGCCGGGAAGGTGATGCCCGTCGTGTTCGGAGCAGATGCGATGGTCGAACCATAGTCGTGGCCCACGGTCGCAGGCGTGGAAGCCCACGTCGCGTCGCCCTGCTCATAGGAGACGTTGTATTGCACCCAGATCCAATGCGGGCGGATCGTGATGTCGTAATCCGGAAGCGTGGTGGCGCCGAACGTATATGTCACCCAGTCATCGCTGCTGCCCGTCTTGCGGTACTCCCAGCCGGACTGCTGCTTGTGCGAAGGCGCGTTCAGGTCGCCTGTGCCAGGCGCGGAACCGATGGTGGAGCCGTAATCATACGCGGTCGTGCCCGGAGGCATGGAACCCCATGTCGCGCCGGGGCCGGCCTCATACGACACATTGTGCTGGTCGGAGAGCACGCGCGGACGAATCGTGATGTTGTGGGCAGGAAGCGTGGTCGAACCGAAGGTATACTTCGTCCACGGGGCGCTGCTGCCGGTCTCGCGATACTCCCAGCCGTCGCGGTGCTTGTGCGCCGGGACCGTCAGGTCGCCGGTGCCTGGAGCGTTGGGGATAGTTGAGCCGTAGTCGTACGCGGTCGCGGTCGGCGGCACGCCCGGCCAGCTGGCGTCGCCCGTCTCGTAGGACACGTTGTACTGGTCCCACGCGAACGTCGGACGGATCAGGATGTCATGCGCCGGCACCGGAGTGGTGCCGAACGTGAACGGATTCCAGTTCGCGCCGCCGTCCTGCGAATACTGCCAGGCGTCATGGTGCTTGTGCTGCGGAGCGGTCAGGTCCGAGGTGCCCGGAGCGGTCAGCTGCGAATGGTAATCGTAGCGCGTGGCCGTTGGCATGCCAGCCCACGAGGTCGCCTCGCCGCGCTGGTAGGTCACCATGTACTGGTCGAAGACCACATGCGGACGAATCGTGATGTTGTGCGCCGGGATCGTGGTGGCGGAACCGCCCGTACCGAACGTGAATGTCGCCCACGGGTCGCTGCTGCCGGTCTCTCGGAACTCCCAGCCGTCCTGATGCTTGTGCGCCGGGAAGCTGATGCCCGTGGTGTTCGGGGCAGACGCGATGGTCGAACCATAATCGTGCGAGGTCGTACCTGTCGGCACGCCAGACCATGTAGCCTCGCCGGCCTCGTACTTGACGTCGTAGGAATCCCACACCACGTGCGGACGAATCGTGATGGCATGATCCGGAATCGTGGTGGCCGAGCCGCCGGTGCCGAACGTGAACGTCACCCACGGGGCCATGCTGCCGGTTTCACGGAACTCCCAGCCGTCCTGACGCTTGTTTGCCGGGAAGGTGATGCCTGCGGTCGAAGGCGCGGACGCGATGGTCGAGCCATAATCATGCGCAGTCGTACCAGTCGGCACGCCGGCCCACGTGGCCTCGCCCTGCTCGTAGGAGACGTCGAACTGGTCCATGACCCACTTCGGACGAATCGTGATGTTGTGCGCGGGAAGCGTGGTTGAACCGAAGGTATACTTCGCCCAGTCGTCGCTGCTGCCGGTCTCGCGATACTCCCAGCCGTCCTGATGCTTATGCGTCGGCCTGGTCAGGTCACCCGTGGTAGGCGCGTTGGGGATGGTCGAACCGTAATCATAGGAGGTCGTGCCCGTCGGCATGGAACCCCATGTCGCGCCGGGGCCCGCTTCATACGACACGTCGTATTGGTCGGAAAGCACGCGAGGACGGATAGTGATGGGATGGTCCGGAATCGTAGTGGCGGAGCCGCCCGTGCCGAACGTGAACTTCACCCAGCTGTCGCTGCTGCCGGTCTTGCGATACTCCCAGCCATCACGATGCTTGTGCGCCGGAATGGTCAGGTCGCCGGTTGCAGGCGGGTCGGCGATGGTCGAGCCATAGTCATACTGGGTCGCGGTCGGCGGCACGCCAGGCCAGTTGGCATCGCCGGTCTCGTAGGAGACGGCGTACTGGTCGAAGACCCACTTCGGGCGGATCGTGATGTTGTGGTCGGGAAGCGTGGTCGAACCGAACATATACGTATCCCATTCCCCGCTGCCGCCGGTCTCGCGATACTCCCAACCGTTACGATGCTTGTGGCTCGGAGCAGTGATACCCGTGATGTTCGGCTCGTTCGGGATGACGGAGCCGTAATCGTAAGAGGTGGTGCCGGAAGGCATCAAGGCCCAGCTGCCGCCGCCGTCTTCGTAGCGCACCTGGTACTTGTCATAGACCACATGCGGGCGAATCGTGATATTGTGCGCCGGAATCGTGGTGGCTGAGCCGCCCGTGCCGAACGTGAACGTGTCCCAGCTGCCGCTGCCACCGGTCTCGCGATATTCCCAGCCGTCCTGGTGCTTGTGCGCCGGGAAGCTGATGCCCGTGGTGTTCGGGGCCGTAGCGATGGTCGAACCATAATCGTGCGAGGTCGTACCCGAAGGCACGGAACCCCACGTGGCTTCGCCGGCCTCGTACTTGACGTCATAGGAATCCCACACCACATGCGGACGGATCGTAATGGGATGATCCGGAAGGGTGGTGCTGCCGAACGTATAGGTCACCCATTCGTCGCTGCTGCCCGTCTTGTGATACTGCCAGCCATCCTGGTGCTTGTGCGCCGGGAAAGAGATGCCCGTGGTCGCAGGGGCGTTGGCGATGGTCGAACCGTAATCATACGGCGCCGCACTCGGCACAGGAGCCCACGTGGCCTCGCCTTGCTCATAGGAGACATTGAACTGGTCCATAACCCACTTCGGGCGGATCGTGATGTTCGAGGCGGGAATCACCGTACCGGTGCCGGGGGCGCCGAACGTGAACGTGTTCCAGCCGCCGGTCGAGGCCTTATACTCCCAGCCGTCACGATGCTTGTGAGCCGGGGCAGTCATACCCGTCGTCGGCGGCTCCGTCGGAATCGTCGAACCATAATCGTACGCCGTCGAACCCGAAGGCATCGAAGACCACGAGGCCCCGTCGCCCGCGGCATAGCTGACATTGTATTGGTCGGTCACCCACTTCGGCCGCACCGTGATGTCATAAGCCGGCACATGCGTCACACCAAACTTGAACTCCAACCACGGATCAGTGGAGGGAGCACCCGTCTTGCGGTACTCCCAGCCGCTCGTCACCGTATCCTGGTGCTTGTTCTCCGGAGCGTTCAAGCCGGTCAGCGAGGGCGCCGAAACCGTCTCATCCTCGCCCACCGCAACCGGCGAGCCCGGCATCGACGTCCACGTACCGCCGTTGTCGTCATAGGTCAGCTGGTGCGGAATCCCCTCCCAAACCGGCCGCACCGTGATCGGCCAGTCGGGCATGTGTGTGCTGCCGAACGTGAACGTCGCCCAGTCGTCGCTGCTGCTCGTCTTGCGATACTGCCAGCCACTGCGCTGCTTGTGCGCCGGGGCCTTCAGATGCGACAGGTTCGCCGGCTCGGAGATCGTCGCATCATACTCTGTGGACACCGGGCTTTGCGCAGCGCCGTCCCATGTGCCGCCGTTCGTGTCGAATGTGACATCGTAATGGGCCGGAACCCAGGAGGCGTACAACGTCACCGTGGTCGGCGTGGTGTAAACGATGTCGAAACCGTACACCGGGCCCGTCGCGCTACCTGTATGCCAGGCACCGAAAGTACATCCTGTTTTCGTCGGGTTCGCCGGGGCATGCGCCGTACCGCCCCACGGCACAGTCTGGTCCGGCACGACGCTGCCGCCCTGCGAATCGAAACGCACTGTCGGGTGGCCGGTGACATGCGTCACCGGATCACCCGTCACCGTGCCTGCGGGAGCGTTGCCGGTCACACCGCCGGGAAGCGTGCCTGCGAAATCGAACTTGGGGCTGGTGGTACCGGAAGGCCAACGCACCACATGAGCAGCGGAATCATATGAGCCATTCGACGGGCTGATGTTCGACGGCGTGATGAACGTCCCGTCGATATTCCTCGCCGTCGACATCGTCACATACTGGCCATCATCATAAGCGGTCGCAGTCGCAACTTGGCCGGCACCGTTGAAATTCGTCAGATGGGACAGACTCCCGAACGACGAGAAATCCGACACCTGATTACCGCTGAAATCAAGGCTTCTCAGATTAGACAGCCCGGACAACGCACTCACGAACCGCGCCACATCATCATTGGACGTATACGAGTTCGACCAACTGAGAGTATGCAAAACCGTCATGCCCGACAGGGGCGAATAATCCGACACCCGCCAATGAGAACCGGCATCGAACGATGTTGTCGCGGTCAGATATTGCATGCCTTCGATATTCGTCACATCATTGCCGTTATTCCCTCCACCCCACATGGCGACATAGATATGGGACAAATTGTCATTCGGATCGAAAAGTGAACTAGGGGCAGGGGCTCCGTAATGCCATTTCATATAATTCCACTCGGCTGAAATCCCATTGGCAAGGCTCGTGTCAGGGAAGCACTGGGCAAATGTGGAATATGGGGGGTAGCAACCAGACCGCAGGCCGACACCGCCACGCGGGTGCAAACCGTTTTTCACGGAGGCGTCGCCCCGACTGCCCTTCAGCAAAGACTCCTGAGACCCCAGCTGCGAAGATTCAGAAGATTGTGACTGCCCTTGCCTAGATTCGCCAGGCGACGCTGTCTGACTTTGCTTGGCTGAAGAAGATTGTGACTGTGATTGCGTCTGCCGGGAGGCCTGCCCGCTCTCGGGCTCGACCGCCGTCGCCGTGCCGGGCAGCACCATCGCCACACCCGCCACAAGGCAAACTAGAGCCCTAAACGCACCCCCCCCCCGCGATGCGAGGCAAAGTCACGCAAGCCGCGCAACCACTCTGTAAAACGAGACATCATCCTTCTTCTCCCTGTATCAATAGGAACACCCGCACCTCAAACCACCCCAGTGCGGAACTACACTTCAGACACGCAAAACTGTAACACGAGTCGGACACGAGCACCGCATTTCTGCCTAATTAACGAAACACAATCACTTCTTTCAAACGTTTAATACGACTCTCACAATTTTAATATTCAGACAATAATCATTGATTTGCAAAACAACGGCAACACTGTTTCACAGATTGTCTATTCCACACCGAACGCTTTGTACTGCAACACTTCGGCCACCCACGCCGTATCTGCCCACTCACCGCCCCACCATCCGACTGTCTCCCGCCAACCTATCTATGTATAACGTTTTAAGAAAATTCCCAAAATTTTTTCAAAAATTTCCCCGACAAAATAATTAGACACGCCGAACACCTAAAAACATCGAGCTATGAAAAACCTGTTTTACAGGGCCAGGGTTCACCATATAGGACAGAGATAACGACCTGTATGACCATGCGGGCTCCCGGGCTGGCGGTAGACTCGAATGCAATACGCGATGCGGCGGGACGAAGGAGGCGGCGATGGCGCGCAGGAAGAGGAGACGGATCAGGCTCGCCTGGGGCGACGAAAGCATGCGCACCCAGGACTCCGGGCCAGGCCGCTACATGGTCGGCGTGACGCTGTGCAACCTCGACGAAACGGCCGTGCGCGACGGGTTCGAGGAGCACGGGCTGTTCCACCAGAAGAAGGCCCACTGGTACAACATGACCGACCCCGAACGGCGCAAGTCGGTCGACTTCATCAACGGACTGGGACTCCGGCACGTCGTCGTCTGCGCCGAACCCTTGCCCCACACGATCCGCCCCGAGCGCGCCCGGCGCAAATGCCTCGAGACCCTTCTGCCCATCCTGGAGCACCAGTACGGAGTGGACCGGCTGTTCATGGAGGCCCGCAACCCCAAGCAGGACAGGCAGGAGATGCTCTTCGTGCAGGGGATACGTTCTCGAGGCTTCATCAAAAAAATGGACTATGATCTGCTCACCGGCAGATCCGACGCCAGGCTCTGGCTCCCCGACCAGGTGCTTGGCGTAATGGGCGCCGATGACTGGCAGGGACCCGTGCTCAACGACTGCGAGACCTACACCATCGGAGTCGACTGAGAGGATGTCACAAGTGCGCTCACGGCGTAATGCACAGTTACAGGTTGCGTGCCTCATTTTCATTCGATATACTTATCAGTAAGCCTGCCTTCGAGGAGGTACGGAAGTGGAAGCCGGATGTCCCTGCGTTGGCGTGGGGCCCGGCTTCCGCGCGATTTACAGGTCATTTGGGCTATTGGCCTAAAACCCTACTTTTAGCCTATAACCCCCAATAATCTGAAAGACCCTGAAATGCGAAAGGCTTACGAGGAAGCTGTAAAAATGGTGAGCGGGAAGAACAAGCTCTCCGCATTGTTATTCCGGAAGAAAAGCGCCTGAATATCAGGATATCGAGCAAAGCAGCTCTTTCAATTTTGCCGAGGCTCCGACCCGCAAAATACTCGAATGGCGTATAGTGGTTTCCGAGGCCTCGAGAACGACTGTTCCGTGGTCCTCCGCGTGTGGCCCTCGCGTTAAACGAAGCTGACGCCCGATACGATTGGCGTTGAGGTTGAAAAGCCTCAGAACGTATCAGACCCCGTGCCAGCGGGATTAATGATAATTCAATTAATTTATTGGCTTCATGCATTCTTTCAGGGATGCGATTGGTCGTTCGCAGGCGACAGAAAAGGGCTAGTAGGGGTTCGGATCTTCGGATTCGGGCCCCTACTTTTTGTGTTGTAAAACCTGGGGTATGAGGTCGGATACCGCCACATACCTGCGGCGCAACGCCCGCCCGCAAGTTGCGCGGTTCCCCGTCATCCGATATGCTGAGGCTATGCCTACCTTTGCGAAGGCAAGGAAGTGGAAGCCGGATGTCCCTGCGTTGGCGTGGGGCCCGGCTTCCGCGCGATTTACAGGTCATTTGGGCTATTGGCCTAAAACCCTACTTTTAGCCTATAACCCCGATAATCTGAAAGACCCTGAGATGCGAAAGGCTTACGAGGACGCTGTAAAAATGGTGAGCGGGAAGAACAAACTCTCCGCATTGTTATCCCGAAGAAAAACGCCTGAATACCAAGGGTATCGGGTTATAGGCCTATAGCCCGTTTGACGCACATATCTGCTTTTTTGTGGTATTCTGATAGTGTTATGACCGCTCTGATGCCATGCACATAGCTTAGGAGCGGTCCTCATTTTCTCCCGTACATTGATGTAAGGCAGGCCGCCAATGAAGTACGCCAAGCCATGGTTGGACCTCAATCAGCAGTGTGTAAAGCTCACCGGCCTGGGTATGCAAAACGTCCTGCGGGTTATTGGCCAAAACCCGTGTGGGCCGCCAGCCCAAGCCGACGACCCACACGAACATATATCAGAGAACGGGTAATAAAAAAGAACGTCCTACCGGCGGAGGCCAACGAGGTAAAAGCTTTAGAAACCCGGAAACGCCCTGAAGCGGTCTGCCCCAAACAGACAATACGAAGATAGCACAGCAATCAGCCCAGATGCGGCAACCCGGCGGCTTGCCCATCCCGGCAATCCACTTCATACAGACCATCCACAGCCACCCAGTATCGCCGGACTTCCCCATCCAAAGGGCTCGAATATCCTCCAAAGGGCTGGTCGATGTTCCATCTTCCATAGCCGGCGATTGCACCAATCGCGGCTTTGCACCCATCAGCCGCCATCAAGAGTACCGTGTCCGCCTTTCGCCGACCTTCGATTTCCGGCGGCCCCTCGACAAAAACCAAGACCTTGCCCTTCTCCATCTTGGAATGTCGGAGACAACCATCGATGGCCTCCGAAGCCGACCGTTCTGCGGACGGCGTGACCTCGTATTTCGCAATCGAACCGATAGACGATGACGGATCATATCGTTGGTAATCCGAAAGCTTTTCTGGCTGATATTTGAGTCTCACCACCGTTTGATACATCCGGCCCGTCTGCTCCATCATCTCTTCTTTTACGGCAGGGTCAATCTCATCAAGCAGCGAAAGCATATCATCCAAGTAGGCATCAGCTCTCACGCTCAACATATTCTCACCGTGTGCGGCACGATTCCTCAATCGGCAAATACGCTCAAGCTGCTTGGCGACTTTCACTCGATGCGTGTCGTTGACCCGCTCCTGCGTAAGACTGGGAAAGGCCCGATAGAGAGCTTCTTTCCATATGGTTCGCGCGTCATCAGCCCAATCATCGTCCCGACCATCAAGGCCAGCCCTCTCGGCATCGGTTTGTCCAACGGGCATTTGGACCAGGCTGCGCGGCCTTGGGACGGGACCGATCAGGCGCGTCCAACTTCCGAAGGTGAATTGCGCGAAGACGTCATCCCGATTCGGGTACTCTCCATATCTACGATGATCTGGGTTGGCGTTCCACCGCTTATAGTTTTTCCGGCAGGACCTCCACGCCTGCTCTATGATGTTGCGCCCGTTGAATACTCTCCCGATGATTTCCGGGACGCCCGCAACCCTCAGACCGGAATCACTGCCATCAAACCACTCTTGCGAAGGAACCTCCCCGAGCCAATCGTCATAGCCATTGTCTCTTGCCCATTTCCGTAAAGCTTTGTCAACAGCATTGCGCACATAAACCTCAACGAAACCGGTATGCGATAACACAATCCCGGAAAACAGACAGTTCCACCGGTACAGGTCCGTGGCGACGACTTGAGGGTGACGCCGTGCCTCTTCTTCATAAGGTTTCAAACGTTCCGCCAAAAGAAAATTCGAAACGCTATTATTTGCAATTTCCATGGTTCCGATTATAGTAATGCATGTAATAAGTTCTTCAACCCACGCGTCAAAACGTGGGTTGTCGTATTTTCGGGTTGGGCTATAACTTTGGATTTCCTGCTGAAAATAGAGATACCGACCAAATTGTGGGGTTTAGGCTAACACCCCAAGAAGCATAGCCTAAGCCAACTTCTTTCCGACAATCTTTAGGGTTATAGGCCAGATTGTGTGTCTGGCGGTTTGGTTTTCTAGTAGGTCTGGTTGGGGTATCTGGTGGCGGTGTGGAATTCGTTCCAGTCGATGCCGGTGCCCCAGGTCTCGGGTGTGCCCAGGGTTCGCGCCGCGCCTTCGGGCGAGTGTTCCCATGCCCGTTCGTTGGCTTCCTCTATCTGTTCGTCGGTGATGGCGTGGCGGGCGAGCCATGCCGGGCTTTCGGGGTGTTCGGTGTGCATGTAGCACCACCAGCAGATGGCCTTGATCTCGTGGGTCAGGGGCATGCCGTTGTGGCTGCGGAGCATGTCGCGCAGCCGCCGGTTCCATGACTCGACGAGGTTGTTGGTCGGCGGTATCGGCCCCCGGCATTCGCCGGCCATGGTGATGAAGGTGTCCATGACGTGTTCGGAGATCCGCCTGCGGATCATGGCGCGGGCGCGCACCAGCCTCTGGTGGGCGTCGGCGACGGTGCCGTCCTTGTACTCGCTCTTCTCGTCAAGGAACCCCTTCCATCTCTGTTCCCACTGGTTGTAGGCGGCGAGCCAGTCCGCCATCATCGGCCCGTCCTTGACGCGGCTGAGCCGCCGGGCCAGTTTCAGCAGCTCGCGCCCGGCCTCGAGTCTGGGCCGTTTGCCGGTCAGGACCGTGATGTTCATGCAGATGTGGAACAGGCAGCGCTGCATTTTGGTGCCGGGCCATATGGCCTTCATGGCCTTGCCGATGCCGTTGCCGCCGTCGCAGACCAGCACCCTGGGAGGGGCGATGCGGCGCATCAGGTCCATCCAGGCCCGGCTGTTCTCGCTTCTGGCGACCCGCCAGCCGATGACGTGCCCGCCGGCCACGGCGATCAGGGCCACGGCCCGCCGGTGCAGCCAGATGCCGTCGACCTGCACCACGTCGTGCCGTTCCCGCACCACGGGGACGGGCGGGTTCAGGCGCCACATCAGTTCGTTGCCGCGGCGCAGCGTGCGTGCGGCCACGCCCGCGCCGGCCTGCGTGCTCCCGGAGAACAGCCATTCCAGGCCTTTCCTGAGGCCCTCGGAGGCGTGGTCGTAGGCGCGGGTGCGCGACGCCCCGCACGCCTTGCACCTCCACCGGGTCCTGCCCGCGCTGGTGGTTCCGTTCTTCTTCATTCTTCCGCCGCACGCGGCGCACAGGGGTGTCTCCATGCCACCCATCGAACACGGCACATTCGAACAGGCCGGAACCCTTGGCACGCAAGGCCCGAAGACCACTTCCGGACACACATTCTGGCCGCCCCCGAAAGTATCCCGCCACACTTTCGAACCGGCTTCAGGCCATACGGGACAAACCCTCAACGCAGATTACAGACACACAATCTGGCCTATAACCCAATCTTTATCTCAGCAGCCAGTCCTTGGCAGTGCATACGTTTACTCCATTGGACGTGTAGCTGGACTCGACACGCGAAACGACCCATTGATGATCCTGTGACACATCTAAATCACCGGCAATCTTGCGAACCTGCTTCGCGAAACGATCATGATAGGTTTGGCCTGATTTAATTTCGACCAGATCCGGCTGCGACGAGTCGGTGAAATCGAGCAAGTCGACTTCTATATCACTATCGTCGCGGTAGAAGTAAAGTTCCGGATTCTTGCCTTGGTTAAAGTAACGTTTCGACGTCTCCGCCACAATCAAGTTTTCGAATACGTTTCCCAGCACAGGGCTCAACAAAAGTTCCTGAACAGAATTAATTTTGAGCAAATAACACAACAACCCGGTGTCATAGAAATATATCTTCGGTGTCTTGGTCAACCGCTTTCTGGCATTGTAATGAAATGGCATCAACGGGAAAGTAATGTAGCTCGACTCAAGTATCGAAAGCCATCCTTTCACGGTCGGCACTGACACATCCAACTCATTGGCAAAATGGGTGTAATTGATGAGGCTACCAGCATTGAGCGCGCAGAGACCCAAGAACTTGCGGAATACCGCGACGTTGCGCACGTCCAAATAATCCGCGACATCGCGCTCGATATATGTATCGATATAGCTCGAGAAAAACACGTCCAACGGCATTCCATTGTCGTAAGGGCGCGGGAAACCACCTCTGAGCATGAATTCATCAACATTCGGCGAAATCTTCGTCTTCATAGCCTCCGAGTAGGAAAAAGGCAACAGTTTCGTGATTCCGACGCGACCGGCGAGGGATTGCTTGATGTTCTTCAGCATCAGGAAATTTTGAGAACCCGATATGACATACTGCCCCGGCTCATTGCGCTCATCAGAAACGACTTGAATCATCGAAAAAAGGTCAGGAACATATTGTGCTTCATCGATGATGAGACGACTCTGCCGATTACGAATAAAACCGACGGGGTCGTTTGTCGCTTCCCGCCTCATTTGCGGATTTTCCAAATTCACATACTCATAGTCGGAGAACGCCGACTTGACCAACGTCGATTTTCCACTCTGCCTTGGGCCCGTAACAGAAACCACCGGAAACCACGTTGCCATTTTTTTGAGTAAAGGGTCCAAAAGACGTGGTGTCATGACGAGTCCTCCAAACCGACTACTTCAAACATCCAAATAAAATATCTGACTTTAATTTTACCATAATCTCTAAGTAGAAAATACCATAATCTTTAAGTAGGTTTTACCATAATCTTTAAGTAAGGAAAACCATAATCCTAAAGCAGGAATGCTATAGCCTATAATTAGCCTGGCCAAAATTCAGCGACAAATACTTCAGAGCAGGTTATTGACCTACAACCCGCCTATAACCCTCAAACCTGCTCTATGAGGTCAGATACCGCCACATACCTGCGGCGCAACACCCGCACACGTGTTGCGCGGTTCCCTGCCGTCCGATATGCTATAGCTATGCCTACCTTTGCGAAGGCAAGGAAGTGGAAGCCGGATGTCCCTGCGTTGGCGTGGGGCCCGGCTTCCGCGCTTCTCGGCTCAAACGCCGGACCGCAGAGGAAGTACAACCAACTTCTTCTGTCCTATAACCCCCTTATACCAATAATTATCACAAGTAAAAAAATTGCCGCTAAAAAGCTATCCATGACTTCAAATGTTTCAATTCCCACGATCTAACGATTTCATAAGCAGCTCCTGTATTTTCATATTTTAATAAGAATCATCCTTTGTTTATAAACATTTGACTCGATGTAGCATATTTAAAAAGAGAACTAATTTAACTTCTTCGGAATGCATCCCTTTGCTGAAAGACCGTACAAATGAGCAAGCCTAACCACAAAAGCACATCTCTCTGGGATAATTCAGTCGTAAAAATTGTCCGACAGATATCCTTCATATTTGCCATTGGCTTTACTGTTGCATGGATTTATGCTTTTAATGAGGACTGGCCAGAAACTACAGCCAACATTCCTTGCATAGGTTTACTTCTTAGCTTGATAATTTGTTCCTTTTGGGGATGTTGCGGAGTTTGGGTTGCTGACGATAAACCAATATCTTCGCTTGAAGACAAAAAACAATTTACAGCAATTATATTCTGGTGGATCCTGCACATTTTCTATTGCATTTCTACTGCCACTATGAGCCTGTCATTTAAACGGACAATAGATACATTTAAAGAAAAAAGCCAGTCTTATTATTGCCACACCATACCTCCCTACAGGCTCTTTTGTAACATGAAATGTGATCCAGGAAACTGGCACGCAGGCAAGTCAGATATGATGTTTCTGGCCATAGGAATGTTTGGCATGGTATTAATCGAAGTAATAGTGATTCTTTTATCCGTAAACGATATTTATTATTATCGTCAAATTCCGAAATGGTTTGAAAAGATTTCTATATATCCCATATTAGGAGCATCATTCTTCATATATATCGGCATCATAAATGACTGGGGGGCAAACATTAAGAGTTCTGGCTTGAGTTCCGGACTCATGACTTTTATATCTTTGCTGACCCTCACTTATATTGCAAAAGTTTGGGACGAGTGGTACAGCGAACGAACTCTCAACGACAAAGCATCCACAAAGAGAAAAAATCATACGCCACATCACTCAAAACGTCTCATGACCGAGTCAAACGCAAAGAACACAGAAACCAATAAAAACATTCACTTCTTTCACAGAACCCGAGTGCCAACAGACACTGGCAACACAAGAGGTCCATCCGTGCGTAAGAAATCCCACTAATCTCATAGGTATATATCCGTGAATCAGCCTACCTCTCAAATACGGGAAATCTAAAAGCCGAATGTACAGCTTCCACAGATAGTTAATGTCAAATTCGGATGATCCTGCGACACGCCTAAATCACCGGCAATCTTGCGAACTTGCTTCGCGAAACGATCATGGTAGACCTACCGGATTTAATTTCAACCAAATTCTCGAATATGTAATCGAATCTGATAATTTATATCATCATTTTCCCATAATCCGTAAGTAGCGAATACCATAATCCGAAAGTAGGGAATACCATAACTTACTAGTAGACAGCGCGATGGCGCTTTATCAAGCCATTTCCAGACATAAAAATAGTGGCCACTCAACTCGAAATCTTATTCGAGCAGGGCAGCCACTATTGGCTAGATACTATCGGTTGGCAAACTTTCGAACACCGAACAGATCAGTAGCGCTGCGCGTGCTGGGACGCAGTTGCCTTCGCGCCTTGCGGATGCTCGCTGCGGTAATACTGGATTGCGAGTATGGCAGTGGCAACGATGAATATCAGAGCCACGATGATCCACCAGTTGAACTGCGTCTTGGGCGCGTTCGAGGTCTCGGGCGCGGACTGGTGCACCGAGCAACGCGGCAGACCCATCGACGAAGCAGGCTCAAGCCAACCGCTCAGGGTGACGTAATTGCCCGTATCCGTCTTGCAGACGTACTTGCCGGAATCCTTCTTCTTGGGCTCCTTGACGGTGTCGTTGCCGGTGGTGCCGGAATTGTTTTGACTGCTGTCCGGCTGAGCGCCGAGCACAGGTGCCGGGGCAACCACAGGACGCTGCACCACAATCCGGTTCACCGTCGTTTGCGGTTGCGCTGCGGGCTGCGCAGCAGGAGCACCGTTTGCGGCGTTGCCATTATTGCCGCTGGTCTGAGCCGGCTGGTTCGACGAAGCCGCGTTGTTCTGCTGGCTATTATGATCGGTTTGGTCGGACTGGCCGTTGTCACCAGGCTTCTCCACCGGCTTCTCAACCACCTTCGCAGGCTTGTCAAGGCCAGTAAACGCATCAAGCAACTTGGCTTGAGCGCCATTGACGTTCTGCTGCGTGGCATCTGCATCGTCCATCACGGCTTTGGCATCGCTCAACGCCCGGACCAAAGGCTTCCAGGAAGCGGCGGTGTAATCGCTCTGATGCGCAGCCGAAGCCTTGCCGATCAGCACGCCCAAACTGCTCTTGTCAGCCTTCAACACGAGTCCATCGATGGCCTTTTTCAGTGCGGTCTGCGCGGCATTGACATCGTTGCGCGTCGCGTTTGCATTGGCATTGACCGTGTTCGCACCAGCTATGGCATTGACCAGAGCGGTCCACGTGGACGGACGGTAATCGGCCTGATGCTTGGCGTTGGCCATATCAAGCAACGTAGTGAGGCCCAGTTTGTTGGGCAGAACTTCAAGGCCGTTGTGGCCGGACTGCAAAGCGCTCAGGGCCTTATCAACCGCGCTCTGGTTGCCGTTGCCATCGAGCACGGCATTCGCGGCATCCAGCGCCTTCTTGAAGGTGGCCCAAGTTGCCGGCGTGTAATCGGCCTGAACCAGCTTTGAATCCTGAACAATCTCGTCGTTCAACGCGCTTGCGTCGCGAACCAGCGTCCACGCAGAGGCGACACTCGTACCGTTCTCAGCCGGAGTCACGGAGCTGCCTGCGGCATACGATGTATTGGTTGCGGCATCCTTCCAGCCGGCAAACGTATAGTCGTGCGAAACATGGCCACCATTGGCATAGCGGAGATTGGTGGGTCCTGCAGGCAACGCCATCGGCGCGAAACGCTCTACCAACTTGGAAGTGCCGTCGCTCTGCGGAACGTTCGCGGAATATCCGTGACTACGCAACGCCGCATTGTTGCCGTCGACCTTGTATTTCGCACTCGGAGCCGTCACATTTGTGGTGACATCGCGGTAACTCTCCCAAACGTATGTCGCCGCCGGAATTGGGGTGCGTGAAAAGACGTTGATGGCCTTTACCAAATCGGCTGCGGAATTAAATTCATTGCCTTTCAGGGCGTCATTGCTGGCAACAGGCGCGTCAACGACCTTGACCCACTTGCCGGTATAGCCGTTTTCTTCAAGACCTTTATTCGCTTCAGGAAGACCGTTGACCTGTAGGGACTTGTATTGGCCGGGATAGACACTAGGCGTGCCTCTCACTCCGAGCGTCAATTTCTGCAGCGAAGACGGAAGGGAGACCCCCTGCTGCCCCTGCACATTGGCTGTGTCCCAACCGGACAAATCCAAAGAAGTAAATCCGGTTCCAGTAAAAATCTGGCCCATATTCGTCACCTTGCTGGTGTTGAGTTTTTCCAGACCTTTGACGGAATTCAGCTTTCCAGCGTCAGTGAACATGGATTGCATATTGGTCACATGAGAGGTATCGAAGCTCGAAAGATCCAACGATTGCGCGGCGACGCGGCCAAACATGAAACTTGTGTTGGTCAAAGCCGGGGTGTGGAAATGATCCAGGCCGACAATGGAGGTCAGGAACCCATCGTACAGGAACATCGAACCCATCGAGGTGACTTTCTGAGTGTCGAAGCTGGAGACATCCAAAGTTCTGTATCTTGAAGCATAGAACATCGAGCCCATGTCGGTGACATTCTGGGTATGGAAATCGGTCAGGCCCTTGATGGTGGTCAACTGCATGTTGTTGTTGTTGGCGAACATGCTGTTCATATTGGTCACGTTCGAAGTGTCGAAACCGGAGACATCCAACGATGTCATCGCGAAATCGGATGAGAACATGCTGTTCATATTGGTCACTGCGGATGTATCAACGAAGCCGTTGGAGACGAAGGTCTTGAACCCGCCCTGGTTGTTATATCCGTGGAAATACTGCGCCGAGGTGTTGTTTAGCTTGGTCTTGTTCGGGCCAAGGAAAACGATGTGGTCCACCGTTGGATCGACCTGGTGCATCGTCACCCCGTAGATCGTCCTGACGGCAATGACGTCGCTGCTGTTGGGCATGGCGTTGTTGCCGGAAGCGTCTGCCGTGATGGTCAGCGTACATTCGCCGTTGCTGTCGACCGTCTTGGCCCAGCCGGCAAATCCGTTTTGCGCCGGGGCCGAGCCGAGGCATCCACCACGGGTGCGCAGGCCTGAAGGCTGAGACGCGGGACCTCGCGTCGAGTCAGACGCGCTTTTGCTTTGACCAGCATCAAGATTGATATAACCGGATTCAGCTGCAGAGGCGACAACGGGTGCCACCAACAGCGTTACGGCAACAAGTAAACCGATTGCCGTATTTTTCTTCTTCTTTAAATTATCTTTCACAATTCCCCCTAGTTTTGTGAAATGCATCATAAACCAATAATGCACGTTGCAATGCTAGGAAATTCAGGCAAAAAATTCAAGCCGACCGATTCCTCCCAGCCTGCAACCGTGTCATTATTGGGTTCAGGGGCAAATCCCGATATTCACTTGATATTGTATATTTATCGAAATTATTTATACATTACCTATATTTATACAATCATTTTGAATATAAATGCATAATTATTGGTTCAAAATTCGGCTGCAAGCGATAAATATATCGTTCTATTTATCACTCATCAAAAAAATTAGGCAAACGTTACATTAACCGCGATAAACCTGAAAAGATAAAAGCATAATTCAAGACACGCCGACAAAAATAGACACAGTCTTGTTTGCCAGCTATTTCTTCAGATGCATCTTGCGCAGAATCTGGGCAAGCAGACGCGGGCGACGCAGGAGGTTCGTACCCTCTTTGGCGGCATCGGGAGCGCCGTTGAGGGAGTATGTGTAAACCTTGTTGGAACTCGATTTGCCGACCAAATCGCCGAACTCGAGCAGCTGGGTGCGCGGCTCATAAGGGTGACGGATGTCGAACTCGAGAAGCCGTGCGGCACGCTGGGTCGGAGCCGGGCCGTAGGAACCGAACCCGCAGGTGGGCGTGGCGAAAAGCGTCAGGTCATCAGTGGTGCCGGCAAAACGGTTGCGGTGGTCGTGACCGGCCAGCAGCGCGAAATAACCGTCCGTCGACTTCAGAATGTCGAACTCGCCGGTATCGGTGTCGGGGCAGCTGACGCCCTCCCCCAGGAAGCTACCAGGCAGCGTCTTGGACTTGTCGATGACGTAATTGTGGCCTGCGAACGTGCGATAACCCTCCACGGCATGCGCGGCGGTGGCCGGCACCTCCTTGAGCAGATCGTAATATTGCGGCACCGGAATATGTTGGAAGACGATCGACTTGGCACCGACCAGCTTCGGGGCCACTTTCAGGAAGTCAAGCGCGCGCTGGCTGGGCGCGCCATAGCCGCCGAGCTTGCCGTAATCGCCGGAATTGAAAATCACCAGGCCGAGCACGTTGTCGCTTTTGTGGTCCTCGCTGACAGGAAGCACGAATGTGCCCGCCTCGCAAGGATAGATGTACTGGTCCGGCAGGCCGCTGCCAGGCTGCTTGCGAGGCCGGTCGGAACGCTTGATGGGCGGTTCCGGGTTCAGACAACCGGGAAATTCGCGATAGATCTCATCGAGTTCAGCGTTGGAGAGCCCGCACTGGAAATCGTGATTGCCGTAGGTCACGGCCCACGGAACGTGGCGCTCAATCAGCGGGGCAAGGAACTGCGAGATTTCCTGCCGCGCAAGCTCGCGGGTGTGCTCAAGTTCGGTGTTGCGCTGGTTAGTTGCCGCAGTGCCCATCGACCATTTCTGCGGCGTCCACGTGCGTTTGCGGAACGTTTTGGCGTACGCCTTGTCGTAACCGGCGATCTGGTTGCCGGAGAAAATGACGATATCGGGACGGGAACTGTCGACCGCGGCCTCGATGAGTTTGATGGTGTCTTTGTTGACCTTCGGGCCGTCCTGTATGTCTGCCAAGACCAGGACCCGGAACTTACCGGAATCGTGGAACTGCAGGCGGCCGAGACGCACCGAGACGGAAACAGGCCGGGTGTCGCCCTCCTGTACGGGTTGAATCCTCGGTTTAGAAGAAAGACCATGCGTTCCGTGTGTCTGCTCAGTCATGATTCCAACCTTCGTGTTGTTGACAATCCCACCAATACCACCAGCATCATTACCTCATTACTGGAATATTATCCCACAATAATAAAAAACCTCGCAACTTATAAAGCTGCGAGGCTTTTGCATCTTTGCTGGGGTACCTGGACTCGAACCAAGAACAACTGAACCAGAATCAGCCGTGTTGCCAATTACACCATACCCCAATTGGCTTGGTGCTGTAGCCGTTAAGTAACTATAGCACTTCGTACCTCCAATCGGATTTGAACCGATGTTGGCGCCGTGAGAGGGCGTAGTCCTAGACCGCTAGACGATGGAGGCTTAACTTATCGCTGCCCTTCCCAAGGCAACAAACTAGTAGTTTATAGGAAAGCCTGAATAAGCGCAACCCGGCGTGTTGACTTTGCCTGGAGCCGAACGGCAGGTCGCGCTTTTCAAAGCTTACTTAACCGGGCTTTATCCGCTTTACAGATGCTCGCGCAAGCCCTTGAGACGAGCGAGCGTCAGCGGCTTGCCGACGATCTCCATGGACTCGAAAAGCGGCGGGGAAACGCGGCGGCCGGACATGGCCACGCGCACCGGGCCGAACGCCAGACGCGGCTTGAAACCGCCGTCTTCGACCAGCGCCTTGTTGAGCGTCTCGTGGAGGTTATCGGTCTTCCAATCGGCTTCGGCGACGTCGCTCAACGCGGCGATGGCCTTGTCGAGTACTTCGGGAGCGGAATCCTTGAGCGTCTTGCGGGCGTCGTCCTCGGGCTCGATGTATTCGTCCTCGCTCAGCAGGCTTCCGGCCATGCCGGCGACCTCGCCAAGCAGACGCACACGCGGCTGGACCAGCGGAGCGGCGGCCGTGAGAATCGTGCGTTCGCGGTCAGTCAGCTTGTCCCACGAATCAGCGGAGACCACACCATCGCGGTGCAGATACGGCACGGAACGGTTGAGGAAGTCCTGCGGCTCGAGCATGCGGATATGCTCGGCGTTGATGGAGATGGCCTTGTCGATGTCAAAGTGGGCCGGGTTGGCCTTGACGTCACGGATGTCGAACTTCTCAACCATCTCGTCCATGCTGAACACGTCGCGGTCGGGCGCGATCGACCAACCGAGCAGTGCCAAGTAGTTGAGCAGGCCTTCGGGAATGAAGCCGTTTTCGCGGTGCAGGAAGAGGTTGGACTCCGGGTCGCGCTTGGAAAGCTTCTTCTTGCCCTTGCCCATGACGTAAGGCATGTGGCCGAAGAGCGGCATTTCTTTGGCGATGCCGAGCTTGATGAGGTAACGGTAAAGCACGACCTGGCGAGGCGTGGAGCTCAGCAGATCCTCGCCGCGCAGCACGACGTTGATGCGCATGAGCGCGTCGTCGACCGGGTTGGTGAGCGTGTAAAGCGGATCACCGTTCGGGCGCACGATGACATAGTCCGGAACGCTGCCGGCCTTGAACTCGATGCGGCCACGGATGAGGTCGTCGAAGGCGATGTCTTCGTCGGGCATCTTGATACGCAGCGCGGGCTTGCGGCCCTCGGCCTTGAACGCGGCCTTCTGCTCGTCGGTCAGGTTGCGGTCGTAGCCGTCGTAACCGAACGCCTTCGGGCGGCCGGCGGCGACGTTGCGCGCCTCGATCTCTTCGGAAGTGGAATAGGACTCGTAGGCGTAACCTGCGTCGAGCAGCTTCTGGGCAACGTCGCGATAGATATCGCCACGCTCGGATTGGCGATACGGGCCGTCGGGACCGCCGACATTGATGCCCTCGTCCCAATCAATATGAAGCCAGTTCAAAGCATCGATAATCTGGTTGTAGCTTTCCTCGGAATCGCGTTCGTTGTCGGTGTCCTCGATACGGAAGACAAAGGTGCCGTGCGTGTGCCGCGCCTCCGCCCAGTTGAAGAGGGCGGTGCGTACCATGCCGACGTGTGGCGTGCCGGTGGGCGACGGGCAGAAGCGAACACGGACGTCTTTGGGCAGTTCAGGTCTTGAATCAGTTGAATTTTCAGTCATAGAACCATTATGCCGCGCGTGATTGACGGGAGTGCAGGTTTCGCGGCTAAAAAGCCCAATATGCCGCCCTTTGTAAGCAGAAGATTAGATACCACTGTCAATTAATCCGGCAAAGCGAGACTTCTGACGACGTGATGGCCGGATTCGAGTGGGGGCAGGAGCCAGGAATTGGGCGGGCAGCGGACACCGGCGATGAATCTGGGCTCGGTGATTTGTTCGGCGTCGCAGGGCTTGTGATCGACCAACACCATGCCCAGCGAGCCGCCGCGCAGCAGGGGCAACACCACCAGCGCACTGCAATTGGGAGGTACATCGATCTCCAGCTGTAGACAGTCTTCGCCCTGTGCCGGACCGTTGTGGCGTCCCGTCTTGTAGGATACGTCGCTCTCCAGTTGCGGACACCCCTTGCCTGCAGCCGAATTCTCGGAAGGTTCGGAAGAATCCGCAAAATCTATACCCGTCGAAATCATGCCACTGCCGGCTTCTTGGCAGCGAACTGCGATGGAACCAGCGCGAACAGGGACTTTTACCTCAGCCTCTTGGACATCGCCAAGCTGCGGCATGACCAAGAACGTGCGATAACCGGGTTCAATTGGACGGATACCGAGCAGACCTTGTGGCAGAAGGTAGACAGGCGAAGCGGCCCAAGGATGCGAATAGGTGAGGTTCGGCTTAAGGCCCGGGTCCCAGGCCTCCATCGTGCCGCCGCCTTGAGCGTGAAGCATGTTGCTCCAGGTTCGCTGGCCTTCCGGTTCGGCAATCAGCGCATTGGCATCGGCTCCATAACCGGCACGGTAGAGGCCTTCAAGATAAACCGCAGCCACATAGACGCTGCAGACCATCCCCCGCGAGCGCAAATAATCGGCCACTCTTGGCAGTCTCTCTTCCGGAATCTGCCCGAATGCGAGTGCGAAGGCCGAAGCGTGCAGCGAGCAATGTTTGATGCGCAGAGCTTCCATTCCCCCATTATCCGAAACATCTTTATCAGTGCTCAGAACATCTATAAGACCGTCGCAATATGCACCTTGCGTTTCGTCGTAAAGCCATGTATTGATTGCCTTACGGATGCGTTTTGAACGAGTGTCGAATAATTTGGCATCATCGTCTTCACCGACAAGCCGAGCAAGCTGGGCCATATCGGCATACGCCTGCGAAGCCAGCGCATTGACGACGGTGTTGACGCGGCCAAAAACGAAACCATCACGCTCACTTTGCGGCCAGTCAACCAAGTCGCCATCTCTATGGCTCGATTCGCCCGGATCCTTGACAATTAACCCGAAGTCATCATTGAAAAAACGTTGCGGCAAAAGGGTTTTGAGACGTTCATACTGGGCACGCACCTGCGAATCTTCGCCAGTATGCATCCACCAATCGTAGACCGCGAGAATCAAGTACATCGGCCATTCGGTGGGCCAAGTGCGGTTGGCAATCAGATAGTCGATCGTATAGCGGGCCAGCGTTGGGGCGTCATCGAGTGCGAGATGGCATTGCTGTTGAATCCACGCGTCGGCCTCGTAAGGAGTGCGCTCACGCGTCCAGGAATCTGTATAAATATTGCCGTTGCACGCATCGATAGTGTCAGCGCAAAGCTTCCAGACGACGTTCAGAGTTTGATCTGAAGAGCGGAAATCGGCGTCATTCGCGGTCTTTGGATAGACCAGCGCCGAAGCTTCGACTTCAAGCTGTCCTGAATTAAATAGTTTGGTCACATCCACATCGAAGGCATTCATGCCTTGAGATTCAAGGTTATCTTCGCCATCTCGCCCATGGACTTGGATATTCCATGAAGTTGGCTCAGCCATATCACAAGAATCGTGGTCATCGAGGTCAGCGCCAATACTGGCATGAAGCTCGACATAGCGGAACACACGCATCCCCCACGTCTCAAGCGCATCGTCGGCTCCGTTCCGGCTTTCATTGTTCCCCTCGCCTCTTTTGACATGCCAGCGATCTTCATAGACGTTGGAGGTGTCGAGATGATATTTGACAGTTCCGTCGTCATTGCGAACCTCGCCATATCTGATGTCCAATTCCAGCGATTTCAAGAAATGCGAACGCACCCGCACACCGCCGATTTGCACACTACCGAAATCAAGTACCACTCCCCCGTCCGGCAAAGCTGAAACGGCAACCGGATTCCGGTGACGCAGCTGCAATTTATCGGTCGGAGTCGGCTCAAGTCTTATGAAATCCGGCTTTTCAACGGCGTTGGACCATGCTGAATCGTCAAAACCGGGTTCATCGAAACCAAACGGATAATATCGCGAATCAATGTTTTCTGCCGGCGCCTCGAAATACTGTGTTCCTATCGAAGCGCTGTCTGGATAGACACGGGTGCCAAGCATCGTCTTCCAGCTGGAATCAGTAGTATAATGGCGCACTTCGCCATCGACAAATTCGACATCAAGCTGGGCTGCAAAACGTTGGTCTTCAAGCGTGTATGCAAGCACAGCAAGCGTATTGGCTCCGGAATGCAGCAAAGCCGTGACATCGTAGCCATCCACACGAGCTTCATCACCAATCGGGAACACAGGCCCACAGCCCACAAACGAACCGTTCGCCCACATCCGATAGATAAACTGCCGGGCTGGACGGGTTGAAGATCCCGTCGCATACAACGTCGCCCACAATATCGGCTTATCAAGCAACGTGATTTCGGTGCGCAGAAAAACCCAACCGCGCGAGTTTCCCGCATTTTCGGGAATTCCTGAAACATCGGCCCAAATCGGCGTCGCCCACCATCGCGAACCCGGCCATGCGCCGAAAGTTACAGGAGCAGCCCATTCAGAGTCGCCATCAATATCGGTGTCTAATTTTTCGGTACCATCTTTAAGATTGTTGGCATCCTTCGCATCCGGCTCAGACATGATATTCCGAGAAATCGTTCCAGTTTCGACAATTCTGGGCTTGTTTCGTGCACCAGCTTTCACAGATTCTACGGCGCCATGCCACAAACGAACCGATGCCCAATATCTCTGGCCCAGTTCCAACGGTACCTCAACCAAAGGAACGCCTTCGAAACCATCGTCAAGCACCTTGCCGCTATCCCAAATATCGCCAACACAAGCCGCAGCCTTTGCCGAAGTGCTTGCGACAACGATTTGATAGGCCACAACGTTACCGACGTCGGTGTTATCGCCGCTTTCTCGCCATCGAAGTACGGGAGCGGAATCGCAAGTCAAATCGACCGGATTTACCCTGTCGTTAATCAGAATTTGTATCACAAAATCACACTTCCTTGTGCAGATTCGGAATTTGCGTCAAATGCAGCAAGACTATTGAAAACGCCTTATACTCCAAAGGCTTACTATCAGTACCGAGGTATGCCATCATTGCCAAACCCGCTCATTGCCGGTAATCGCTCATCGACGAGAACAGGCCGGACATGCCGCCGCTGTTGCCGGCAGGCTTTTCGCTGTCTCCGGTGTAGAGCTCGATCAGTTTTTTGTCGCCGGACTCGCGGGCCAGCGCCTCAAAGAGCACATCCGCCTGCCAGCGCGCCGAAGCCCAGACGATATACCAGATGATGCCGGTGAACAGCAGGCCGGTGATGATCGGCGAACTCGCCATTCCCCAGAAGTAGCCGAAGACGGCAATGCCGCTGATCACGATCATATAGATTCGCCGCGCGGAAAGCAGCACACCATTTTTGACGACCGCATACCACTTTGCGTTCGGATATTCCACCACGAGCACGAGCGAAACCAGCAGTGATTGGATGAGGAAAATGATGCAGATGGAAAGGACCGGCACCATCAGGGCACCGAAACCAAGCTTCATCATGATCTGCATCGAATAGGAGAACGTGAAGATGAAGAACCCGTAAATCGCCCCCTGCACGATTGCGCGAGGCAGCAGACGGATAAAAGCCCGGAAATACGGGCGAATGCAGGCCGCGCTGTCATCCGGCGGAACATAAGGGCCGGCAATCCAGTCGGGCGGACGATAGCCTTCGTTCAACATACGAACTCGGCGCTTGCTGGCCCGCCCGAATAACGTCGGCTGGTCACGGAAAAGCGCGAAACCGGCGGCGATGCCAGGAGAACTTAGGACCAGTGCTAGGGTCAGAGCCGGGTAATAGTCCAGATTCTGAACCACCACCCAGATGGCAATCAGAGGAACAATGCCGACGAAAATGCACCATCCGGCCATCAGCAGGACATAGACGCTGTTGGCTATCAGGCCGAAAGCGTTACCAAGGTTGTGATTTTTGCCGTTGGACGTTGACGCCATCACGCACTTCCCTTCGTCTTGGGTTATGGAACGTTCCGGAATACCTCATTCGCAACGTCCTAATGGTTATCGCTTTGCAGTATTTATTATCGATATTTATGCAATAAATACGGCAATACGAAACCACTGAAATACAGAAATAATGACGAAAATCCGATGCGTGCCTCGCAATGACATCACTGCAAGCAACACACATCGGATTTTCACCTTTCACGAAACCGGCAAAATCAGCCCTTCATACCGGAGGTTGCGATGCCTTCGATGAACTGCTTCTGGCCGATGAGGAAAACGATGATGATTGGGAGCACCGAGATGACGGAGCCGGTCATGATCATCGCGTAATCCGCGTTGTACTGGGAGATGAACTGCTTCAAGCCGATCTGGATGGTCCACAGGTTTGCGGAGCGCAAGTAGATCAACGGGCCCATGTAGTCGTTCCAAGTGTTGGTGAACGTGATGATCGCCAACGCCGCGATGGACGGGCCGGAAAGCGGAAGCACGATCTTCCAGTAGATGCCGAACTCGCTCAGGCCGTCCAGACGAGCCGCTTCCGACAAGTCCTCGGGTATCGTGTCATAGAACTGTTTCATCATGAACACGCCGAACGCGCCGAACGCCTGCAGCAAGATGATTGACCAACGGGTGTCGGAAAGGCCGACGGCCGCAATCATCTTGAACTGCGGAATCATGTAGGCCTGCCACGGCACAGCCATTGTCGCGATGTAGACCAGGAACAGGGCGTTGTGGCCGCGGAACGGAATCTTCGAAAAGCCGTAGGCGGCGAACGAACCGGTGAAGACCTGCAGCGCGGTGACGATGATCGCGAAGAACAGGGTGTTCAAGATCCACGTGGTCATGTTGGACTTCGACCAGATGGCCAGGTAATTATGCCATTGCCACGCCGAGGGGAACCACTTGATCGGGACCGTATAAACTTCGTTGTTCGGCTTCAGGGACGAAAGCACCATCCAGAAGAACGGCAGCAAAGTGAACGCGGCCACCGCAATCATGGCGAGATAACCGACGATCGTGCCGATGATTTTAAGCGGGGATTTGGGTTTCTCGTTGAAGGGGATCTCGGGCGCCGCGGCACCGGCCTCAGCCAATTGAGGAGCTACTGCTTGCGTAGACATATTAGTTCTCCTTCGAATTGTTGTACCAGAACTGAATCAGCGTGACCACCATGCAAATGAACAGCAGCACCAGAGAAACTGCCGACGCATAGCCGTAATCGCCGTTGTCGAAAGCCACCGAGTAGATGTACTGGGCGAGCACTTCCGTGGTCGTTCCAGGCCCGCCATCGGTCATGATCAATGTCAGATCCAAGATCTTGAACGAACCGATGGTTAACGTGACCATGACGAAGAACAGCGTCGGGCGCATGCACGGCACGGTGACGTGCCAGAAGCGCTTCCAGCCGTTCGCACCATCCAACTCGGCCGCTTCATACAACTCGCTGGGAATCGTCTGCAGGCCGGCCAGCAGAAGAATCATGTAGTAGCCGACTTCGCGCCAGGTGCCGACGATGATGACCGCGGGCATTGCCCACTTGGTGGAACCGAGCCATCCGGGCACGTTGCCGTCGCCGACAAAAAGCTTCAGGAACTGGTTGATCGGGCCGGACTTCGGGTCGAAAAGCATGGCCCAGACCTGCGCCGCTGCCACCATGGAAGTGACATACGGCATGAACGCGACCGTGCGGAAGAAGCCGCGGCCTTTGAGTTTGGAGTTCAGCAAGACCGCCAGGCCGAAGGCGATTGCCAACGTCAACGGAATGTGGACCAGCGAATAGTAGAACGTGTGCCAAACGGTCTGCCAGAAGATGCGGTCGTGGATCAGACGCACCCAGTTGACCAGGCCGTTGAACACCGGCATACCGAACGCGGACCACTTGGTGAACGCGATGTAGAACAGCGAAAGCACCGGGACCAGCGTCAGCAGGATGAAGCCGATGAAGTTCGGCGAAATGAAGATCAACCCATTGCGAAGGTTACGATGCGAGATCGCCTTCGCATCCATCCTCCCGCCTTTTTGTCGTTGCGGTTCCGGCGGTTGGTCGTGTGCCTCGACGGCACCCGCCTCCCCTACCGCGGCGAGATCGGCACCCACCTCGGCAATATCCGAACTAGAAGAATCCGACATCGCTGCCTCCTCCTTGAATATGCAGCCAATGTGCGCAAGCCGCCGACCGCTTCGTCGAAGCAGGCTTGCCACATTTTATTATTTATTACTTATTATTATTTATTACTACTTTTCGATAATTCTTGCTATAAAAATTGAAGACCGACGAGCCCTTATCCGGCAACCAAACCTGCCAACCCGATACGGACCTGCCGGTCTCCTTGTTTAATACAGCTCAGACTCAGTTGCTGCTGAGCACGCCTTGGTTCTTGACATCCTGCTGGCACTGGTTGATGGCCGCATCGGGCTTCGAGGTGCCGGTAAGTATCGAGGAGTTCATGGTCTTGAGCAAGGTCTGAACCGTATCGGTGGCGTCGCTGACAGGAGCTTCGAGCTTCATGTCGAACTTCGACCAGGCATCCTTGGATTCTTGATCGGTGGCCATGCCATCGGCCGCGAAGAAGTCCTTGGTGACCTTGTCGTTGATGTAGGCAGGGGTCGTGGTGAGCTTGGCGAGCACATCCGCGCCGCCTTCGCCGACGGCCCATTCAACGAACTTCTTGGCCGCCGCGGCCTTCTGACCGGTGGACTTGGCCGAAACCATCAGACCGGTCGGGCTGCCGAAGGTGACCGGGGTGGAAGGAATCTTCTTGCTCGGGTTCTGCGGAACCGGAGCCATGCCCCAATCGAACTTCTGCGCATCGCCGGTCTTCTGCTGGCTCAGGAACGAAGCGGCATACCACGTGCCCATCGGCATCATGGCAGCCTTCTGTGTGCCGAACTGTGCCTGATACTGCACCTTGTTGGTGAAGGACGTGTTGTAATTGATGGTCAACTTGTCATCCTGCCACTTCAACGCGCGCTGATAATAAGGCTTCATATAGCCGAAATCGCCCTTGAGGTAGGTCTTCTCGGCGGGCTGGCCGTTCTGGGCAAGTGCGAAGGACTGAACCAGGGACTGCCAGTTGTGCTGGTACATCGGGTAGACGGAATTGGCGTCATAGCCGGCAGCGGGGAGCTTCTTCTTCAGCTCTTCGCCGGCCTTGGTGTAATCATTCCACGTCCAGGTGGCATCGGGGGTCTTGACCCCGGCCTTCTTGAACATGTCCTTGTTATAGAAGAGAACCCAGTGATCGGCGCGGTACGGCAGCGCGTAATATTTGCCGTCCTTGGTCTTGTACATCGAATCGTCGAAGCCCTTGTGATCGGCGTACTTCTTGGCGATATCGCTGACATCGGCCAAACCGCCGGACTTGGCGTACGTATCGTACTTCACGGTGTTCTTCAGCGGGAAGACGTCGGGCTGCGCACCGGCGGAGATATCGGCGGTAAGCTGCTTGTCGTAATCGTCTGCGCTGTATTCCTTGAGCTTGATTGTTACGTTCGGATATTCCGCTTCGAAACCGTCGACAAGCTTCTGGAACTCGGGGGTCATCTTCAGCGACCAACCACCCATGGTGATTTCGGTTTTCGCGTTCTTATCAAATGCATTGGCATCAGAGGCACCGCTCTTTTGCGCGCCGCCACCGCCACCGCAGCCCGCGAGAAGCATTGCGAGTGCGGAGACCGCCGCCAAGGCGCCTACTGGACGTGAGACTTTCATATTCAAATCCTTTCTTCAAGGCTTCCTCGCCTATCACAAAAGACTAACGTTCTACATTGGTGTAGCTCGCTTTGTCCTTCATTTTTGAGAGTACACAAATGGCAACAAGGAAATTGTTTGTTGCCATTATTTGTCAGATTAGACTAGATAATATTACTAAATATTTATCTGCGAAAGCTTGAAAATCCGCCGATACGTTGGTTTTAAGCTTTGAGCTTGCCCTGCTTTTCTCCACAATCGGACGTCAAGCGCTGCTAGGCTCGAAGGGAGGGGATGGCAACAGCATTCGTGTTTGGTACCACGGAAGCGGATTCATCCAAACCGATAATTTCTCCCTTTAAACAGGGCAAACGAAGCATCGGACAGATAGCAAAGGAGTGTCAGCCCATGGCAGTAATCGACGACGGAACATCACCACAACAGAATCCAGTTATTGGCTTACATCCGATCGAGCCATCTACACAACAAAATCAGGTAATTGGGTTACCCACGACCGACCCATCACTGCAACAAAACACGCAAGGCTATCTTTCGCCGGTGACCCATGAACCAAAGCAATTGTGGACGGCGACCAGCGGGGATTTGACCCAACGCCGGGAACGTCTTGAGACGCCCGTGCCCATAGCCGAATCGGGCAATGCGACCACCGTAGTCATCGACCCGACCCGGCAGTATCAGCTTTGGGAAGGAGCCGGCGCGGCCATCACCGATTCCAGCGCTTCTCTTCTGATGAACAGCATGAACGCCGAACAGCGCCACGCCATCCTCGAAGAGATGTTCAGCCCCGAGCAGGGTGGCTTCTCGTCGGTGCGCATTTCCATCGGTTCCTGCGATTTCGTAAGCCAAAAGTATTACAGTTACGACGACTTGCCGGAGGGCATCGGCACGGACCCGAACCTTGATTACTTCTCCATCGGCACGGGCGCTCCCGGCGCTCCGGATGCCACCAAAGATCTCAAGAACATCATTCCCGTGTTGCAGGAAATCATGGCCATCAACCCTGCCGTCAAGGTGATGGCTTCGCCGTGGAGTCCGCCGGCATGGATGAAAACCAACCGCAAATTCGAAGGCGATGGCAGGCTGCGGCTCGGCGAATACTGCGGCAACGGCTATCGTCGGCAGGACACGGTGGATTTCGTTTACGCTCAATATTTCGTCAAATTCATCGAAGCCTATGCCAGCTATGGCATTCCGATCACCTCGGTGACCATGCAGAATGAACCGAGCAACTCGCCGCAGTGGCCCATGGCCATCTGGACGCCCGAGGAGCTGGCAAAATGGGGCAGCGAATATCTGCGGCCCTGCCTCGACGCCACGTTCCCGGACGTCGAGATCTACTTCGGTGACGACGGCCTGCGCTTCTTCCAGCGCCCGGTGAGCGACTACATGACATTGGCCGAGGCTCAGGCGTTCGCGGGCGTCGCTTTCCACACTTACTCAGGCCTGCCCAAGTGGGTGCTCAACGGCACACGCCAGTTCCCGGGATGGAAAGCCGCAATGAGCGAGCGCCGCTGCATGCTTGACGAGACGGTTGACGAGGCCAGCCACGTGATGTTCGGCGAAATCGGCACCGGCCTGGTGCGCAACAACGTCGGGCTCATCAACCTGTGGAACATCGCGCTGGACGAGCAGGGTTTCCCGAGCTACGCCAGGACGCGTGGCCGCCGCGGGGTCATCACCATCGATTCGAAAACTGGCAAGGTCAAGCGCAACCTCGAGTACTTCATGCTGCGCAACTTCGGCCAGGACGTGTGCCCCGGTTCCCGGCGCGTGGCCTCCACCAACCACACCCCCGACGGACGGCACGGCGGCTTGGGCTCGGTCGCGTTCATCGAGCCGAACGGACGCGGCTTTGCTGGCTTCCTTTACAATCCGACCGAAGAACCGATTGAGGCGGCAGTCACCTTCGCCGGAGAAGGCGCCGCCTGGCGTCACGTCACCGTTCCCGCCTACGGCACCGTGACTTTCCATTTGTCCGATTCGCCGATCAACACCAGCTCGGTGCCCGCAGATGACGATTTCAAGATCACCTACACCCCTCACCCCGCCGATGACCACGACGAGCGCATTTTCTAATCGCTAAGTCACCGCTAAACGACCGCAAAGCGCCACCTCCCAATCTAAAGGAAGTCGGCGCTTTGTTTTAAATCGTTCCTAGTCGTTACTAACGTATTTATACGTTAGTAACGAGAAGAACTTTTGTCAAATTTTCAACATATTTCTGTAAATGTAAGATGATTTATTATATCAGTAAGATATATAAAGTATTTATACTTTATATATATCTTAATTATTTGTCAAATAATTTGCGTGTTGCCAACATTATTTTGATTTATTCATGTCTTTAAGACTGATTGATAAAGTACTTGTACTTTATCAATATACTAATCGTTTGTCAAATTATGGCGTGTGGGATAGTATTGAAGAATGGTTGCGCAATACGTTTTTTATAAAAAGAAAAACAGCAAGGAAGTATCCGACGCTGTGAAGGAAGAGAGCGCCGCTTTCAATAACGTATTGAGCTTTTCCGCAATCAAAACAATTTACAATAACCTTCAGAAACGTCAGTTCTTACTTCAAAAGGTATCTTTTGCGGGATTCAGGGATTATCTAGTCTCCCCCGAAGCGAATCTGTTCGAGGAATTGCGAATATCCAAGAAAGACAAAGAGGCCGACACCGTCAGGCTGATTCCCAGAAACGAACCAGTTTCTCCGTACGCCATAGCACTCTCGCTTTCCGGACGCACGTATATCTCCCATTATTCGGCTCTGTATCTCAATGATCTGACCTTGAATGTTCCTAAACCCATCTATGTCAAAAAGAAAAGGACGAAAGCCAAAGTATCCGAGCGAAACACGGAGCTGTCGCAATCTCAAATAGACAAGGCATTTTCGACTCCGGCAAGAATGACCAACAACATATACACATTCGAATACGACGGCAGACCGTATGAAGTCTACTTGCTGGATCAATCCGCAACCGTAGATAAAGGCCTTACCGAGATGCAAGTGCCGAACGCCCCTTCAGAAATTTCCGTAAGCGGCGTGGAAAAGACACTTGTCGAATGCACCGTGAAACCGGACTATTCAGGCGGCGCGCAAGAGGTACTGGAAGCTTTCGCGAGAGCCAAGGGCGAGCTAAAAGTACTCAGAATGATGCAATTGCTCGACAACGGCCAATACCTGTTCCCGTATGGAAAGAACATACTTTTTTACATGGATAGGGCAGGCTATTCGGAACAGCAGAAAAATCTTGTTGCCAGCAGATTGGATCCAGACAAGAAAAAATTCAACATGTATCTGCAAAAGAATATGCGCGACAAGCTGTTCGACTCCGACATTGGGGTCTATTATCCGAAAGGACTAGGTGCTGCATGACGACTGAGGAACTGACCAACCAGGAAATCATCGCGAAGGCCCTGTCCGCCTTGTTCTCGATAGACGAGTTTGCCGGCAGAATCGCTTTGCACGGCGGGCAAGCGCTGATTGCGCACAATATCAGTCATCGTGCGTCTCAGGACATCGATCTTTACGTTGAAGAAAATTCGATTACTGAGCAGGAAAGAACACTCATAGAAGAGGCGCTGAAGGAACAATTCAATGATTCCAGTATGGAGGTCAGAAACACCAAACTGGACCATCTGCCTAGTAAAACAGAGCCGAAAAGACTCGCAAGAATCGTCGTCAGAGTCGCCGATAAAACCGACTCAACCAACAAAAACCGACGAGCACCCGTCCGTCATTTCGGGGACACGAGAAGTCTCAAGATAGAAATTTCCCTCAACAATAGAATGTTTTGCCTGGACAAAATCAACTCCGATGGCGTTGAAATAGCGGTCTCGTCTCTGGTCAGAATAATTTACGAAAAAATGCTGTCATTGTGCCAGAACGCGCCAAGTTATCTGAAAACGAATTCTCGTGAATCCAACACCGGAAAAGGGCTGAGAGCCAAGGATCTCTTCGACATGTCATCGATTCTTCGTTCAAGGCCCGAAACAGGAACCGAGATAATCCAAGCCAATCAGATCATCTTCTTGAAAACGATGATGAAAGATATCGATGTGACTAAGAATGATTTTCTAACGTTAAAGCAAGATCTCGATGATTACAGCGAGCGATACAACGAAGAATACAACAATATGAGCAGAGACCAAGTTCCGCTTGACGAGCGCATTGACTTCACAGATGCAAAAGCTTGCGTGCTGGAAGCGCTTAATGCAATATTGGGAGTAATTTAGCCACTACTAGTTAAAGCGAAGTGCCGCCTTCCTCTATCCAGGGAAGGCGGCACTTCGTCATATTCGCTCTAAAAAAGCACCCTTAGTCAGAGTGATGGGACGGTATATGTGTTGTTCTGGCGTAACCTTGCCCGAACGGACTCGAGTCTTTTATCTTTTTATTCGCTTCAAAAAAGCACCATTAGTCAGAGCGATGGGGACGGATATATGCGTTGCTCGACCGTAAAGACTCGGCCTGAGCGGCCCGGAGCGTGTCGAGCAATGTATATATTCGTCCCCATCGCGGCAGTCACTAAGAAAAATCACTCACCACTCGTGCATCGTGCCGTCCAGCAGCCTGTCAACCGGCAGCGGAGCCGGCTGGTACGGGTACTTGGCGGCAAGCTTCTCATCGAAGTCGACGCCGAGGCCCGGCTTGTTGCCCGGGTGCAGATAGCCATCCTTGAACGTGTACGAAGTATGGAAGACCTCGAGCGTCTCGTCGCTGTGCTTCATGTACTCCTGGATGCCGAAGTTCGGGATCGCGAGGTCAAGGTGCAGGTTCGCGGCCATGCCGACCGGCGAGACGTCGGTGGGGCCGTGGAATCCGGACTTGACGCCGAAGAGCTCGGCGAAGGCCATGAGCTTCTTCATGTGGGTGAGGCCACCGGTGTGGGTGACGGCCGAACGCACGTAGTCGATGAGCTGCTCCTCGATCAGGGTGATGTAGTCGGTCCAGGAGTTGATGATCTCGCCGATGGCGATTGGGGTGGTGGTGTGCTCGCGCACCAGGCGCAGGAACTGCTGGTTGTCCTCCGCAGGAGTGGTGTCCTCCATCCAGAAGAGGTCGTAGGGCTCGAGCGCCTTGCCGAAGCGGGCAGCCTCGATCGGGCGCAGACGGTGGTGGGAATCGTGCAGCAGGATGAGATCCTTGCCGTACTTGTTGCGCACCTCCTCGAAAACGCCGGGGATAGTGTTGAGGTAGGTGCGGGCATCCCAGACCTCCTCGACCGGAACGCTGGTGCGGCGCGCTGGCTCGTAGTCGTAACGCATACCCTTCTCGCCCTCACCGGTCTGCGCGTTGGCCGAAGCCGCGACACCGTAGGTGGAAGGAATGCCAGGCAGCGCATACTGAATACGCGTGGCCTTGAAGCCCATGTCTCGATACATATCAATCGAATCGAACAGGCTTGGCAAATCGGTGCCGGAGGCGTGCGCGTAGGTCAGGATGCCCTTGCGGGACGCGCCACCGAGCAGGTCGTAGACAGGAACGCCGAGCTTCTTGCCCTTGATGTCCCAGAGCGCCACGTCGACTGCGCTGATGGCGGCCATCGTCACCGGCCCGCGCTTCCAATAGGCACCCTTGTAGAGGTACTGCCACATGTCTTCGATGTTGTCCTCGTTCTTGCCGATGAGGGCGGGGGTGATGGTCTTCAGGTATTCCGCGGCGACCAGCTCACGTCCGTTGAGCGTCGCATCGCCCAAACCGACAATGCCGTCCGTCGTAGTGAGTTTGAGGACGACGAAATTGCGCCCCGGGCTCGTAACGAATACTTCGGCCTTTTCGATAGCCATATCGATTCCTTTCTATTGCGCAACTTGCGGCTTCCTTAACCGTGCGTTGCTGTTTACTTCCATTTAAATTTTGATAACCAAACCGTTTGTGCTGATATCGGCTCAACGCGACCAACCAGCTCCAGCCAATCCAATCGGTACAATCCGACCAACCAGCTCAACCGCCCCAAACCAAATCCCGCCAATTCACGACATCAGATGAGCCGCGGCAGCCCCAGTCACCTCGTCCATCTGATTGGCCACCTCATCGACGAACGCCGAAGAGCCGCCAAGAGAATGATCAAGATAGGAAACCACGTATTTCACGGCTTTCCGGTCAATGCTCCCATCGGCCGCTTTGCAGGCCCTCGCGCACGCGACGACCTTGTCTTTATTGACGTCGGCAAGCCTGTCGCTGTAGCGGGTAAGGAACTGTATCCACGCGGCAATGGCACGAGCAGGGGGAACGATTGAGGCACCGTCTTTCAACGCTTTTCGAGCGACGGGCACGATACGAACCGGCAGTTTTTCGCTTCCGTCGGAGGCGATCTGCATCAGCAGGTGGCGGATATTGGGGTTCTCGAAACGCTCAAGCAGCTGGCGCCGGTATTCCTCGGTGGACACGCTGACATAGCGCCCAGCCAAATCCCACCATTCGTTGATCCAAGCGCGCAGGGTCGGGTCGGCGACCGCATCGGCGACGGTCTCATAGCCGAACAGCGACCCGCAATAAGCCAGGGTCGAGTGGGAACCGTTGAGCATCCACAGCTTGCGTTCCTCATACGGCGTGACGTCATCGGTAATGACGGCACCGACTTCGCCCCAAGCCGGACGGCCGGCCGGGAAGTCGCCGGCGATCACCCATTCATGGAACGGCTCAGTGCGCACCGGAACCGCATCATGCCAACCCTTGACCCGTTCGACCAGTTCGATGTCACTCTGTGTTGTGGCAGGTGTAATGCGATCGACCATGGAAGTCGCCCAAGCGACATTGAGCCGTGTCCAATCCAGCAATGACGGATCGACCTCAGCGATGGCCTGCTCGACCACCTTGCGGAACGCGGCGCCGTTACCGGCCAGATTGTCGCAAGGCAGCACGGTAATCGGACCGGCCCCCGCGCTTCTGCGGGCCAAGAAACCTGCGACCATACGCACAGGGACGGTTTTGAGACCATCGGCTTGTGAATCGGTTTTCAGTGCCTGCAAATCTGAAGCGACATCGGGGTTGGCAACGTCCAAATCGCCATCCTGGTTGCGCACATACCCGGCTTCGGTGATGGTCGAGGTGACGATGGAGATATCAGGATTGGCGAAACGGGCACGCAACGCCGCCGTATCCAGTCCGCTATACATGGAAGAAATCGAGGAGATAACTTCGAATTCGTCGCCTTTCGCTCCGGAAGTAATCAAGGTGTACACACAACCCTGCTCTTCAAGCGAATCACGCATCCAAGCGCCCCGACCCGTAAAACCGGCGATACCCCATTCCGCCGCATCGGGAGCGTGTTCGGTGTACCAAGACTGGTGCGCACGCGTGAAATTACCGATTCCCAGATGGATGATTTTTTCAGGCGCGGCCGGGCGACCGTTCTTTTCACGGCTGATTTGAGGAATTGAAACGCTATCTGTTGACATTGCTGCCCCTCTCCTTAAGCGCGGTCATATCCTACGTTATTTTTAAGTCTTTTCGACTAATTCGGCTTATTCGGTTCCGTCAGTCCCTTTCGGCTCGTTCGATTCGTTCGATTCGTTCGGTTTATTCGGCCTTTTCGGCACCACCGATTTTGAACACTCGCTTTGGCTGGGTGGAAACCTGAGCACGCATAATCGCAAGCCCTTCGTCCATCGAAATCCGGCGGTCGCAGACCAATGAGGATACGAAACTTGCGGTGACCCTGCGGTTCATGTCATGCCGGGAGGGAATCGAGCAAATCGCCCGGGTGTCATCGATGAACCCGGAAAGCTTGGCGAACCCAGCATAGGGAACGACGGCGTGGAAATAGCGCGAAATCGAATCCGGCGCATCGATGAACCACCAAGGAGCGCCGATATAGAAGGCGGGATAGAAGCCGGCGAGCGGCGCAAGTTCGCGCGAAAACACGGTTTCATCATCGGTGAATGCCACGAAATGGAAATCGGGATTATTGCCATATTCGTTGAGCAGCGGGCGCAACCCTTCGACGAACTCGGCCCGGGCCGGGATATCGCCGCCGACGTCCGCACCGTAGTGTGCAAAGGCCGCGGCGTCATAATTGCGCGCGATGGCAGGGTGCACGGTCATCACCAAGCCGTCTTCCTGAGCGAACCTGGCTTGGTCGTTAAACAAGTGGGCACGCAGACGGGCAGCATCACCGGCCTCGATGTTACCCGCGTAAGCTTCAGCGAACAACATGCGTACTTCACCGTCCGAAAGCCGCTCCGAGTTGAGATCGACGTGAGAATGATCGCTTAAAACGGCTCCATGATCCTTGAAATACCGCCTTCTGCTGCGCATCGCCTCGGTGAAACCGAGGTAGGTGGAGGCATCGATATCGGCACTGGCACCCAAATCGCGAACCAATTGCGGCCAGTCGGCGCGAGACGGTTCAAGGTATTTGTCAGGGCGAAACGCAGGAGCGACAAACGGCTTGAAATCGGGGTCAGCGTTGACCTGATCGTGCAGCTTCAGATCACTGACCGGGTCGTCGGTGGTCGAGACGAATTCCATATTGAAGCGGTTGGCGAGCGCCCGAGTGCTAAATTCCGGGGTTTTGAGCATTTCATTGAGTTCGTCGTAAATCGCGCTGGCGGAATCGGGCCCGAACTTCTTGTTGATGCCGAATACCCGAACCAGCGAGTCCTCGAACCAATAACGCATCGGGGTGCCGGCAAAGGCAAACCAATACTTGCCAAAAAGCAAAAACGCGTCACGCGCCTGCGCTTCGGTGAAATCGGTTTGGCCAACTCCCAAAGCGCTCAACGGTACGCCTTGGCCATGCAAAATCCGGGTCACGTAATGATCTGGCGTGATGAACAAATCGGTGGGGTTCGCGAAATGCTTGTCGCGGGCAAACCATTCGACCGGGATATGGCCGTGGGGCGAAACAATGGGAAGGTCTTTCACCGATTCGTAAAGCTCCCGGGCCACGCGCAACGGCAAACCTTCCGCCGGCAGCAAACGATCGGGAGACAAAACAGGTTCAGATATATCCGTCTGGCCAACCATGGCACCATCCTCACATTCCGCGACGAACCAGAGATTCACCGCGATGTCAAAACCCCTATTTGCCTTTTAGTGTACGTGACACGTCTTGGTGTTGTATTCTGTTGCCATTACTTGCCATTACTCATCAGAGACTGGCTATACTTGCATC
Organism: Bifidobacterium sp. ESL0769; assembly: GCF_029395495.1. Taxonomy (NCBI): domain Bacteria; kingdom Bacillati; phylum Actinomycetota; class Actinomycetes; order Bifidobacteriales; family Bifidobacteriaceae; genus Bifidobacterium; species Bifidobacterium sp. ESL0769. The sequence continues at coordinate 2,125,392 of NZ_CP113918.1, forward strand.
GCGAAGGAGCGTGGTGGAAATGACGGCAGATGCTTCAACTCCAACCGGCCCAAATTCAGCGCGGATAGGGACAGGAAAGAAAAGAACGGAAACAGCGACAGGGATAGAGACACAGACAGAGACGCCCGCGAAAATCACCATCAGAGACGTCGCCAAGGCCGCAGGCGTTGCCCCGTCTACAGTTTCGAGAGCTTTCGCACGTCCGGGTCGGGTCAACGAAGCCACGGCCCAGCGAATCTACGACATCGCCGACAAAATCGGCTATCGTGCCACCGCCATCAGGGCGCATACCAACGACGACCACCTCAACGGCATGCTCGGCATCGTGGTCGCCGACCTCAGCAACCCGGTTTTCGCCGAATACACGCGAGCCGCCCAGCACGAGTGCCTTTCCAACGGTTTCGGGCTTTTGGTGCTTGATTCCGAGGAAAACGCCGTGATTGAGCGAACCTCCATCCACACCGCCATCCAACATATCGACGGCCTCATTCTCTCTTCTTCACGCCTCTCGGACGCGGGCATCCGCAAGCTCGCGCAGACGAAACCACTCGTGACGCTGAACCGCTCCATTCGCGGCATTCAGTCTGTCATCGGCGACGTGCAGACCGGGCTGACGCAAGCTGTCGAGCACCTTGCTTCCCTCGGACATCGCAATTTCACCTACCTGAGCGGACCGGAATCCTCGTGGCAGGACGGCGTACGCTGGCGAACACTCTCTTCAATCTGCCAGCGCCAGCACCTGAAACTGCGACGCATCCCTTCCAACGCACCGACGTTCAGCGGCGGGTTCCGCACCGGCGAAGCGTTTCTGAACAACCCGACCAGCGCGGTCATCGCCTACAACGACATTATGGCCATCGGCTTCATCGCAGCCCTGCATTCCCGGAATATCAGCGTTCCCGGCGAGGTTTCGGCGGTCGGCATCGACGACGTGCAGGTCAGCTCGCTGGTCTCCCCCGCGCTTTCTACTGTGCGGCTGCCGCGAAAAGAGCTGGGAGCGAAGGCCGTGGACGAGGTGCTGGATCTCATCCACCACACCAAGTCGATCAACGACCGCAAGCCGATCATGTTGCAATCCTCGTACGTCGTGCGCGCCAGCACCGGCAAGGCCAATTCCTCGCTGAGTTCTGCAATTCATATCTGATACCGATATCGAATAATTCGTATTAGATACTCCAGAATCGTAATCCATATTTAATAATTCGTATTTGCTGATTTGCGATCAATGACCTGTAATCGATACCCGACAATCCAAATCCGATAACTGAGCTCCGATGATTTCCATTTACCTTGAAAACGAAATATTGCCAGATTTTGCCGCGAAATCTCAAAATAAAACAGCACTCATTTCGTCGCTGCTGCGAAATCATTCGTGACCACATTTCTCTTGCTCTTGCATAAGACCAACCGACCGATAGACCATACTTCATGTAGGGCATATTGAGCGTGAACCATATTCTACGCACCGCCGGCCGATAGCGATTATGTTGAAGATTGAAAATTAAGTTGATTCCACATTCCACGCGCACCCGGCCCATAGAAGATTTCGGAAGGAAACGAAGAAACCCGATGGAAACGAAGCCATTCAATGAAAATGTCGACACCAACCCGATGCGCACGAAAGCGGATTGCGTTGAAGCGCTGGTCGATATCCTTGCACCGGCCATGCGCTTGGTAGAAAGCGGCGGGCGATACGGCCGATTCCGTATGAGCGATAGCGGGGCCGTCTACAGCCAGGACCGCACTTCGATCGAGGGCTTCTGCCGCTTGCTTTGGGGACTCGGGCCGCTTTTTGCCAATCGAAGCAATATCCGTCGTTTCCCGCGCTGGTGGCAGCTTTCGTGCTTGGGGATCCTTCACGGCACCACGCCCGGCGACCCGGATTTCTGGGGCAATCCGCTGGACGATTACGACCAGCTGTTCGTGGAGATGGGCGCGATCACGGCGTTTCTTTTCGAGACGCGACAGGATTTCTGGAACCATTTAAGCGATACGCAACAAAGCAATATCCTGACCTGGCTTGACCAGATCAACCATCACACGCTGCCGAAAACGAACTGGCTTTGGTTTCGGCAGATGGCCAACACGTGGTTCGTGCACACCGGGCACCCCGAATACGACGCCTTGGTACAAGCCGATTTCGACATCACCGCCTCCCACTATCTCGGCCACGGATGGTCATATGACGGCTATAAAAATCAGATTGACAACTATATTCCGTTCGCCTATCAGTTCTTTACGTTGATGACCGCGGGGCTCGCGAAGCGGGACAGTGAATCCGAGCTCAATGACGCCGAGATACAACGCTGTGCATTGCTCAAGCAACGCGCGAGCGCCTTCGTGCCAAGCTATGCCAACTGGTTCGCAGCCGACGGCGCTTGCCTGCCGTTCGGACGCAGTCTTGATTACCGATTCGCGCAAGCTGCGTTCTGGGGTGCGGCGGCCTTTGCAGGCATCGACCTTCCGGACGGCTGGACGCTCGGTGATGTGAAACATCTGTTGCTGGACAACCTACGCTGGTGGTTCCGGCAGAATATTTTCCAGTCCGACGGACTGATTCCCATCGGTTATGCCTACCCAAATATGAATATGGCCGAAGGCTATAACGGGCCAGCTTCGGCTTACTGGGCTCTCAAAACCTTCATTTTCCTGTGTATTCCCGAAACCGATACTTTCTGGACTACGCGCGAAAGCGACGATTTCAAATTCGAGGCACTGAAACTGCAACCGGAACCGCGCATGCTGGTGGCACACAGCCGCACCGGTCTGGAAGTGCAGGCCTTCACCGCCGGCCAGCACGCGCCGGAACACAATCACACCGACGCGAAATACGAAAAGTACGTCTATTCGACTACTTTTGGCTTCTCGGCTCCGAAAGCCACGACCGCGCTCAAACAGCTCGCCTGTGATAGCACCTTGGCGGTTTCAGAATCCGAATATCACTGGCGTACGGCCTTCGGCTACGCGGATTACGCGGTGCACGACGACTATGTTTACTCGCGCTGGGAGCCGTGGAGCGATGTTACGATTCGCAATTTCATCGTGCCGCTGATGCCATGGCACATCCGCGTCCACGTCATCGATTCGGCACGGGCTTTGCATCTTGCGGAAGGCGGGTTCGCGATGCCGGACTTCGGGCAGAAACTGGCCGGCCCCAATATCAACACAGTCGACGGGGTTGCCGGGGCGTCGGCTCAGCACACTGCCGACGGTTCGTTTGTCTCAGGCTGGGATACCTGTAAAGACGATACGAAAAATCCGCTTTCCGGAACCAAGACTTTAAATATCACCGTCGAAGCGGGCACATTACCAAACATCAATACTCAAGCCAAAAATCCTGATTGGAAGCAAGAATCAGGCAGCTCTACAGACGAAATTCCGAAAGCAACGGCCGGAGGAATGACTTCGAACCTGACAGCGACGTTCGCAACTCCGCAACAATCCATCTTCTACCGAACCGAGGTCGGCCTCACCGGCCTGATCGGGGCAGAAGGATTCTCACTGGAACTGTCCACTCCCGAGCCAAACACCAACCTGCTCTACCCCAAGACTCGCATACCGATGCAGATGCGCACCATCGACTCTAGCCATTACGTCTTTGTCTCCGCCTACCTCGGCGACCGTGAGCTGGAAAGCGTCGGCAACGACGGTTCGATAGCCATGCCAACTGTAGCGCTTGTCGGCAATGAATTACGTATTGGTTATCGAGACGAGAGGCACACAATAGACCTCGCCGAATTGGCAAACTAAAAGAACCTAGCCACGAAGGCAATGCTATAGGGAGGCTACTTCAACGCTCTACCCGCCGAACCCAACTCAACGCAGGCCTCGACCACACGCTTGGCCATCGCATCCTCAGCCGTGCGTCCCCACGAACGCGGGTCGTAGTAACGCTTCTCGCCCACCTCGCCATCGACCTTGAGCACGGAATCGTAGTGCTCGAACATGTGGCCAGCGACCGCGCGGGTAAAAGCGTACTGGGTGTCGGTGTCAATATTCATCTTGATGACGCCATAATGCACCGCCGCCGTAATGTCGCCTTTCGACGAACCCGAGCCGCCGTGGAAAACCAACATGAACGGCTTATTGTCATGCAAATCGGCATCCGTATAGCAACTTCCCAGCTTGCCCGCCTTTGCCGCGGCGGCGACTTCGCGCTGGATCTCGCCGAGCAGCTCCGGACGTAACTTCACGACACCAGGTTTGTAGGCGCCATGCACATTGCCGAAAGTGAACGCGGCCATATAGGTGCCGCGCTCCCCCAGCCCGAGTCTGCGTGCGACCTCGATGCCGTCGGCCGGCGTGGAATAGAGCTTTTCGTCGATATCCGCGCGATGGCCGTCCTCTTCACCACCGACCGCGCCAATCTCGATTTCCAGGACGGTGTGCGCCTTCGCCGAAAGGTCCAATAATTCTTCAGTGATATCAAGGTTTTCCTTGAGCGGCACCGTCGAGCCGTCCCACATATGGGATTGGAACATCGGCTCGTGCCCGTGCGCCACTTCGTCCGCTTCGCGCGCGAGCAACGGACGAACCCAGCCGTCGAGATACGGCTTAGCGCAATGGTCGGTGTGTAAGGCGATGGAAATGTTCGGATATTTTGCTGCCACCTCGTGGGCAAACGCTGCAAACGCAAGCGAACCGGTGACGCGGTCGCCGACGCACTGCCCGGAAAAGTAGGACGCCCCACCCACCGAAACCTGGATGATGCCATCGGATTCGGCTTCGGCAAACCCCTGCAGCGCCGCGTTGAGCGTCTGGGTACTGGTTACGTTGATCGCAGGGTAGGCGTAACCGTTGCGCCGCGCGGATTCCAGCATTTCACGATATCGTTCAGGGGTTGCAATGGTCATGCCTCCATTATTGCCGCGAGCCTCGCCATTGACTTGCGGATTACGCCATCACCGACACTTCGCCGATAACAAAATGAAAAATACTATGCTATAGTAATCAAGCGTTCAGCGCTGGGGTCATCAAAACGAAACCGGCGATGCACGACTTGGGGGATTAACTCAATGGTAGAGCCCGCCGCAAGGCGGGGATGCACGGTTCGATTCCTGCCTCCTCCACTTTTAGTTTCTCGTTTTTTCTTTATGCAACATACGTTTTCAAAGCCTTGCTAAAAAATAGACAGCTTAAGCGACTCACTCTCGGCTTTCCACTCCCCAGAACCTCTTCAACCTCATGAACCGGTTCCGACAGGCCGGCATGAACTTCAAAAGCCTGACCGAGAACATCGATGCGACCACCTCGGGCGGGATGCTCGTCTACAACATCTTCTCCGCCATGGCCCAGTTCGAACGCGACCTGATCCGCGAGCGCACCAACGCCGGCCTCCAGGCCGCACGCCGACGCGGCAGGAAAGGCGGCCGCAAGCCCAAGCTCACCCAGGCCCAGGCCAAGCGCGCCCGCGAGCTCTACGACTCCGGCACCGTCACCGTCAACGAGATCGCCAGCCAATACAACGTCGGACGCACCACCATCTACCGCGCACTCGACAACACCAAAGACGAGAAAGAGAAAGTGCCCGACGCGGGTCACCCCGCGCCGGGCCGGCCCTAACTAATGCCTGCGCCACCTCCAGATGACGATGAGCCCGCAACCGACAACGATCGCGAGCAGCACGTCCACCACCGCATTGTCCGCGTTGGCCGCCAGAACGACGACCAGCGCCGCGATGGCCTGGATAGCCTCAGGCCCGTCAGAGCCCTTTCTTTTATGGGACATAATTGAATGTCCTTTCAATGCATGCCGCGCCACGATGGACGCGGCGAGGTCATGCGGCCGGAAAACCGCATGATTGCGCCTGCGAAAGCAGAACGCAACAGGCTCATCCTACCGCGAAAGAGGAATATCATACCTTCGGTGATATAATGCTTTTATTGGTTGTGGCATCGGAAACCTTCCGGACCATTAGGCGGGCAATAAAGCTTTTACCGGAAGGGGTCACAACTGATATTGGGATCTAAGTCCTTTTCAATGTATGCTGCGGCCCCGATGTTTGGAAACAGGCACCGGGGCCGAGGTGCATCTGCCACATCACAGACCCACAGCACATGAGCAATAATACAGCCGAGAGTTGTGTGTTCCCTCCTATCCGGGCTACAAACCGATAAAGAACTTTTAGATTGTTGCATCGGTGTTGCATCAGCTCATCATGTAATCAGCAAAAGGGCTCGAAATCATTGGAAAATCAGAGATGCAAAAAGAGCGGATGACGGGAGTCGAACCCGCCTCTGAAGCTTGGGAAGCTTCCATTCTACCGATGAACTACATCCGCAGTGACGCACGCGATGCCGCGCACATACAGAAAAAGAGTCTAGCACAGGGCTGCGAAACAGCGTACCGTGACAAGTTACCGAGTACTACAGACTCACAAATTCTTGCATAACGCTCAGCCTGCCACAATTCGGCACTCCCCATGCATCTTGTCGCCGAATCCGAAACTCAGAGAATATAGGCTGTCGAATCAGTACGCAACCTGCGTGGATTCGTCGGAACCCAAACGGTTCCAGCGTGTCCCTCTGCTCGGACCAGCACCGACGCCTTGCATCTCACGCGCCATCTGCATCAGGCGATTGATGCGATCCTGCGTCGGCGGGTGGGTGGAGAAAAGGCGGCTGAAACCTTCTTCGGAGAACGGGTTCGCAATCATCATCGCGGCAGCGGATTGGGTACCGGCGGTCTGCGGCATCGGATTGGCCTGCGCGCCGGAAGTAATCTTGCTCAGCGCCGAGGCAAGGGCCGCCGGGTCGCCAGTAAGTTTGCTGCCGTCCTCGTCCGCATCATATTCGCGGGTGCGGGAAATCGCCAGCTGAATGAGCGAAGCTCCGATCGGCGCAAGAATCGAACTCAAAGCCACCCCGATCAGGCCAAGAACGCCGGAATCGCGGTCATCATTGTCTCGCCCGCCGCCGAAGAACATCAACATATAGCCAAGGTAAGTAATCACCGTCGCCATCGCACTGGCCACTGCCGAGGTGAGAATGTCGTGGTTGTAGACGTGCATCAACTCGTGGCCGAGCACGCCGCGCAACTCGCGCTCGTTCAGAATCTGCAGGATTCCCTGCGTGCAACAAACGGCGGCATGGCGTTCGTTGCGGCCGGTGGCGAACGCGTTCGGGCTCATGGTCGGCGCGATATAAATGCGCGGCATCGGCTTGCCGGCACGGGCGGAAAGTTCGCGGACGATGCGGTAAAGCTCGGGCGCTTCTGCCTCGGAGACCTGCCGCGCACCCATCGAAGCGATGGAGATGCGGTCGGAGAACCAATAGGAGATAAAAGTCGAGGCGAGGCCGATGAAAATATAGTAGATAAGCGTGTCGCGGCTGGCTCCGGTAAGCCACCAAATAAGCATGATGATGGCCCACATCACGCCGAAAAGCAGTGTGGTCTTGAGGCCATTGAGATGGCCATGCACTTTAATCTTGGCGTCCATGTATCAAAGCCTAACGAACGTGCCTGTACTTTTGCTGAACGCCAGCTGTGACTATGCGAGTACGAGATGCTTTTCTCCTCAACGCAGACCACTTTCCGTGAGAAAAGCACCATTTTGGCCCATTTTTAGTGCTTTTCTCCTCAGTAACAACCGATTCCAGTGAGAAAAGCACCTTTTTAAGGCTATTTTGGTGCTTTTCCCACTGACACTGGCCTACACTGCGGAGAAAAGCACGAAAAAGGTGCTTTCCGTCACAGCAACAGAAAGCACCGCAACGCGCCATACAGACTCTAATCGGCCAGAGTACTCAGCTCAGCGCAAGCGAACGCAGCTGGTCGGGATCGATGACCTTTTTGTGGTCGCGGCCCTCCTTCGCGCCCTCGGCACGCTCGTAGGCGTCGACCTTCTTCCAGCCAGCGAAGTCGATGGGCTTGACGCCGCGCGAGGCCAGCAGACGGTCGATGGACTCAGGGTCACGGTCGGCGGCAATGCAGCCTTTGCCGGCACCGTCAACGTCCTCGGACTTGGAAAGGTCTTCGAGCATGTTGCCGACAATCAGGAGCGCGTCAGACTTGGTGGAGCCGATCAGTCCGACCGGACCACGCTTGGCCCAGCCCGTCGCGTAGAGACGCGGGCGAACGGTGCTCTTGCCAGTTTCGGCGGTGAGCGCCGGTTCGGCGAGAATGCGGCCCTCTTCGTTGGCCAGCACATCGCGTTGCTCGTCGTAGGCCACGCCCGGAACGCTCGCCGGCTTGTAGCCGATGGCATGGTAGACGGCCTCGACCGGATAATCGGTGAACTCGCCGGTGTGACGCATCACGCCGTCAGCGCCGGTTTCGGTGTGCTCGACGTGAAGGCCGACGACCTTGCCGTCTTCGCCCAACACCTCGGTAGGTGCGGAGTTGAAATGAATGTAATACTTCTTGGTGGCGGGGTTGCCTTCGAAATCGACACCGCCTTCGTCTTCCATATCCTCGGCCATATCGCGGATGGCGTAGAGTTCCTCGACCATCTGGCGGGTCAGCTTGTCTTTGCCGGCCTGCTCGATGGTGGCATCGTCGAGGTCGAAATCGTCCTCATTAATGATAATCTGCACGCCCGGCAGTTTCTCGAGCTCGCGCAGCTCCTGCACGCTGAACTTGGCCTGGGCCACTCCGCGGCGGATGAAGAGGTGTAGCTCGCGCGCCTTGTTGGACTTGATGCCTTCATAGACATTGTCAGGAATATCAGTGCGCGCCTTGAGGTCGTCGGCGTTGCGCATCAGTTCGCGCGAAACGTCCATTGCCACGTTGCCGCCGCCGATCACGGCGACCTTTTCGGCGTCAAGCGGCCATGTGCGAGCGCCGGTCGGGTAGCCGTCGTACCACTCCACGAATCGCGCGGCACCGTGCACGCCGTCCAAATCGGCTCCGGGAATAGTCAGCGGGCGGTCGGCCACCGCGCCGGTGGCGAACAACACCGCGTCGTAGCGTGGCATCAGGTCGTCAAGTGTCAAATCGCGACCGAATTCCACATCGCAATACAAATGAATATCGGGATTGTCAAGCGTCTTCTCGAGCGCGTCGGCGATGAACTTGATGGCCGGGTGGTCGGGCGCAACGCCGTAACGCACGAGGCCGAACGGTACCGGCAGCTTTTCGAAGAGGTCGATGCGCGCGTTGGTCGGCAGACCAAGCGATTCGCCCTGCTTCTTCAGTTCACGCAGGAAAATGTCGGATGAATAGACTCCCGCAGGGCCGGCACCGACGACGGCAATGCGGAGTGTGTTACTATTGTTTTCGCTCATAGTTCTAGATTAACGCACCGGGCCATATCTCGGAAGCCCAAACCGTAAGAGATTGGTTACAATTCAACACAAACTGTTACGATTTCACCTCAACAAACCATATATTTGTGCCCCCTGATGCCTATACTTGAAAGCAGTTCGCGCGGTTGGTGGCAGCAACTGCGCCAAGACGATTTAGCAAACGCAAAAGCTCGGAAACATAGGCTTCGCGGCGATGTTGATTGATGAAAATCAAGATAACCGCAGTACCGATTGGCACAAACCTCTTTCCAGACTTACGATACCGGTTTGATTCGTCGCGCGGACTCCTCACCTTTCCGCATGCGTCGTCTCAGGCCGCAGAACAGACAAGGTGATTCACAGTGAGCATCAAAACCGATTTTCTGAGGATTTTTAAGGGCAACGAACGATTCAGCGGTTCCCGAAATGACGCCAAAAACAATTTCAATGATTACCGCAAAATAATACGCAAGGCCACGGCAGTCGTCGGCGCGGCGGCACTTGGTCTTTCGCTTGCCGCCTGCGGCAACACGTCAGGTAACGGCACTACAACCGACGCCAATGGCAAGCCGACCTTGACCTTCATGCTCGACTGGACGCCGAACACCAATCACGTTGGCCTCTATGTGGCTCAGCAGCTCGGCTATTTCAAAGACGCCGGCGTCAACGTGAAGATCCTGCCGACCGCCCAGGCCGGCGCCGAAACCAGCGTGGAGAACGGCGTGGCCAATATCGGTTTCTCCAAACTGACCGACCTTGCCAATGCCAATGCGCACGGTGCCGACTTGAAGCTCGTCTTCGATCTGACGCAGAAGCCCATCGCCCGCTGGTGCAGTCTCAAAAGCCGCACCGACATCAAGACTCCGAAAGACTTCGCGGGCAAGACCTTCGTCACTTTCGGCTCGGCCGAGCAGAGCGCTTCGGTGCGCCAGATGATCCGTTACGCCGGAGGCGACGGTGACTTCAAAACCGCGACGGCCGGCACCAACACCTTCCGCACACTCACGAGCGGCAAAGGTGATTTCGCCGGATTCTACGCCAACTGGGAAGAGGTCGAGTCGCAGCTCAACGGCCCGGCGCTCAACTGCTTCGCCGCCGACAAGTGGGGTGTGCCTGGCAATCCTGACCAACTCGGCTTTGCGGTGAAGAATTCGTGGCTTAAAAACCCGCAGAACGTCGCCAATCTGAAGAAGTTCCTCAAGGCTGCCCGCCGAGGATACGATTACGCGCTGGCCAATCCCGACAAGGCTGCCGATATCCTGGTCAACCAGACCAAGACCTCGCATCTCGATCCGAAACTCGCCAAAGCCTCGATGGAAAAGGTCGTGAAAGAAGGCTACTGGAGCGGCAACAGCATGAACGACGACACCACCAACGGCAAGCCCGACCAGAAGCTCACGGCCACGGTCAACACGGAAGACGGCCAGAAATACCTGGACTTCCAATACAACGCCGGCACCTACACAGATTCGCACAAGAAGAAGCTCGCCCGCGCGCCCCAGGCCGCCGAGCTTTCGACCAACAAGTATGTGGAATAAGATTCTCAACCACTTGGCACACATCATGCGAACTTGAAAAATGATTCAGTTATTCTCACTTTGGTGCTGGGGAACAGCATCTCGAACGCAGTCAAAGTCCGTTAACCAGCACCAAACTGCAAGAAAACGCAGAATCGCATATTGCTGCCGGGAAACCGCATATTAGCGATGATAAGAATCCGTTTAGCAGCACCAACACAATGAAGGAAGACCATGACAACGAAACAGAAACGCCAGGCAACGGCTTCACAGAGTTGGTGGCGCAAGGCGTTGCCACCGACTATCACCATCGGTGCGGTACTGGTCGTCTGGCAAGTAGCAGCGAGCGCACACCTCGTTTCCGAAACCACACTCGCTTCCCCTGCCGCCATCGTTTCATCGATGATTGCGACTTGGCCCGACCTGATGGCCGCTACAGCCGTAACCACCGGCGAGGCCTTGGCCGGATTCGCGATTGCGGTCGTCGCCGGCATCGCCATCGGCATCGGTCTCTATGCTTCGAAAACCGCCAACCGCGCCATTTATCCGCTGCTCGTGGCCGCGCAGACCATCCCCATCATCACCATCGCGCCCCTGTTCATGATCTGGTTCGGCTTCAACCCGGTCGGCAAAATCACGCTGGTCGCCATCTTCGGCCTGTTCTCCATCGCCGTCGACACCTCGCGTGGCCTCACCGCCGTCCCCCGCTTCTATCAGGACGTCGCGCTGACCTGTGGAGCGACGAAACCATGGACGCTGTTCCACGTGAAACTTCGCGTCGCCGGCCGCCAGATTTTCTCCGGCATCCGCATCAGCGCCGCCTACGTTTTTGGCACGGCCGTCACCGCGGAATACCTCGGCGCGACCAACGGCCTCGGCGTCTGGCTGCAAGGCGCGTTCAATTCCTTCCAAACCGCGATGATCTTCTCCGCAGCCATCGTCGTAGTGGCATTGACCGGGATTCTGCTCGGCTTGGTCTCGCTCGCGGAACGTCTGCTGCTTGGCCCGGCGGACAAAGACGACGCAATAGCGCTCGATGACAGCGAATACTGATCAATTCGCCAAAAGCCGTTAGACGCTTTATAAGTTATTCCTAAATCGTTTGACCAAAAACCTATCCTAAGTTGCTGACTCTCGACATCTTCGGCTAAACTGAAACAGACATATGAGGTCGTATCTCCACGCTGTATCTAGACGATGCAGATATTACCAGCTATGAAGAATATGCATAGAAGACGGAATGGTTCAACGAAAGGAAATCGATGAACGACACCAACCCTCAAACGAACGAGGATTACACAAATCCGGAGCAGAATCCGCAATCAAGCGAAGACGCTTCTCAAGCATCCGACAGCTCCGAGAATCCCACTGACTCGTCATCATCGACTTCGCCGCAAACTCACGAGGACTCATCGATTGCGCCGCTGCATTCGTCCGATTCACCATCAACTGAAACCGATGATTCAAATCAGCCGCTAACACAAGAAGCGTCGCCTTCGGCTTCTCAATCCAATCAGCATGAAGGTGGTTCGCAATTGGCGTTTTCCCCGGATCTTCCGCCTCTGCCCGGCTCGTTGCCACAATATAATAAGACGTCACAATACGACACGCCGGAACATCTCGCTTCGCAAGCAACTCCGCAGTCCGATGCCTCGCAGGCGGATTCACAGTACAGCGGCCCGCAGTCCACGCCCCAATCCGGTGCCTCGCAAGCGGCTGCGCAATATGATGCGGCGCAATCAACGTCTCAATACAGCGCCACGCAATCAACCCCGCAGTACAGCGCCGCGCAACCTGCATCGCAATACGACACTTTCCAGCAAGCCCCGTACGATAGTCCCCAGCAACCCCCGCAATACGACAACCCCCAGCAATCGCAGGGCAGCTTCCAACCACAATTCCAGGCAACCCCACCCGCAGGCGGCCAAGGCGGCATTCCTGCGTTCAACGGAGGCATGCCCGGCCAACCTTACGGTAATCCAAACCAAGGTGGTTTCGCATCGCCAACGGCCGTCCCGCTGAACATGCCGTATTATGGCTGCCCGCCGATCGAGGCCGTCAAGCGCTTCTTCCAGAAGTACGTCAAGTTCTCCGGCCGCGCCAGCCGCAGCGAATACTGGTGGGTGCAGCTATTCATCTTCATTGTCTACGTCATTATTTTCGTGTTCGACGAGCTGCTGTTCCACACCGGTTCAAGCTTCATCGACTACATCTGGGAAGTTGCGATTTTCATACCGCAAATCGCCATCGCCATTCGTCGCCTGCATGATTCGAACAAATCCGGCTGGTGGTGGATACTCCCCTACGGTTTGGAGTTCGCAGGCGTGTTGATTCTTGGATTCTCTGTTGGATTCAGCCTCGGCGGACTCCTGGCCAACCCAACATCCGCGGTTGCCGACGCTTTCGGAGCCGGCGTCATCGGAGGGTCGCTTTTATGTCTCCTCTTCCTCCTCGTGGGCTTCATTTTGCAAATCGTTCTTATGGTGCTTGGCCCGAAACCAGAAGGTGCACGTTTCGACGAAAATGTACCGCCGATGAATCCAATGAATCCGGGAAATCCGGCAGGCCAGTACGACCAGTACGGTCAGTTCGTTCCGCAACAAAATCCCGCTAACCAGCCGTATTCGCAGGCTCAGTATCAGTCCGCTTCCGCGGGGAATTCGTATTCGCAGGCGCCATATCAGCAAGCTGCTGCGAATAATTCGTACGCTCAGCCGAATAACGATTTCAACGCAAGCAATTACGGAAACTACGGAGGTTACACAAACAGCAACGGCAATAACTTCGCACAATAAACGGTAACCGTTAAGTCCGAAGGCCTTTTGAATCCATCTGCCAGATTTCAGGTTACGAATCCAGGGCCTTCGGTCTTGGCAGATAAACCGATTACGTTATCGTCTGACTAACGGTATCCCGAAAATCGACGTTCATCACTTTTTCGTTCATCCGTCCGTCACAAAATTGTTCGGATTTATGACCAATCTCATATAATTCAAAATTTGTGGTTTGTTTGCATAAATAAGCCGCATTATTACAATAATTCAATATCCACAGATACGTACGTCCAGCGCTTGTTGGAGCCAATCCAACGCACTGCGGTGTGCGTGGCTGATTAGAAGGGAAAGCAAAATGAACACAGCTGATTCGACTGGAAATCCCCAAAATACCAACGTTAAAGAACCGCCGTACGACGCGAATACTCGGCCAGGCGGAGGCCATGACGGCAAGACCTTCCTGCCCGGTTCCGGCGGGGAGCCTGCAAGCGGATATACGGGACCCACCGACATGGGTTCCAAAAAATCCAGAAAATGATACAAACTATTCGATATATACGAAAACGTGCGCTGTTGCAATGTTGCCGGCAGCGCACGTTTTCGTATATATCTACAACTCCACCGGCGGCTTGTTCTTGTCCTCCGGAATATCCTTGAACTTTTCGGCCAGCTTGGCCTTCTTGATCTTGTCTTCCTTTTCCTTTTCGGCCTTTTGTGCCGCAACCGGATCGTAGACGACGTCGTTGTGGTGTTTCTCCCACTCGGCCTTCGCAAGCGGGGAAACGAATTCGGCCACTGCGTCGAGGGCGCGCGCATCGTCTCCGGAACCGGCTGCGTCGCTATACTTGGCGACCAAATCCTTGAACTGCGAACTGGTCAGGTACATGCGCGGAATCGACATGCGCTCGCACAGTTCGTTGATATAAAGCATAATCGGAGTCGCGTTGCGAGCAGCGGCAGCAGCAGTATCCGCATCGCTGGAACTATCGACATCCTTTTCGACCAAACCAAGCAACCCGTTAATAGCGGCCAATACTACTGCGAAACGCTGGGCCACGCTTTCGACGTCAGAACCGTGCGGCGTGGAATCGTCGTCGGCATCGCCGTCCTGCCCGTCTTCGCCTGATACGGCGCTGGCACCTGCGGCCTGCTCAATCTCCTCAAGCGCGGCAGCCACGGCCTTCACTGTTTTCTCGTCCCAGCCGACGTTGAGGTCTCCGGCACCGGCCATGACAAGCGAAGTGTCGCCGTTACGGGAGTAGTCTTCCATCTGCTCGTAGGCATCATTGACATCAATCAGCGCGTCGACCATCGATTGCGGGCGGCCCGGTATGCTTTCTGCGCCCTCGTAAACGAACTCGGCATCGGCCATCGGGATTTCTTCGCCGGTGATGACTTCGGCCACTGCGCGGCAAACGAGTACCTGCAGGTCCTCGGCGTATTTCGCGTCGTTGCTCAGCTTCTGAGCCGTGTCCAACGGCCAAAGCGCAATGAGATCGACGCCGGCCTGCGCCGCATCCCGCACCTCGGGCATCAAAGCCAAACGAGCCAACTCACCATCTTTGACGATCCCGCCTTCAATATCAACCGCCATATTCGCTCCTTTGCCTTCTGCCAACTGCCGGTTTCCTCACTCTATCGTAATCCATACTCGGCTATGACGACGCCGAGATAACCACCGCAAACTTTACCGAGTTGGCTAACAGAAGATTCACGACGCTCTGGCATCTTTTTGCGTCACAAATCCACCAGTAAACCCCACTACCAGCACATTCACGACGCAAAACCGCCCCATAGCGTCGCAAATCCGCCACCAGGCAAGGATAGCAGAGAATTCACGACGCAAAGCCACACTCCAATGTCGTAAATCCTCCGCAGCAACGCGGCCCTTCCCTACCTCACGTCTTTAGCCGGGTCGACGTAGGTGATATGCAGCATCTTGCCGGTTTTGCTGTCGTAGGTAATCGAGGTGATCGACGCGAGCGCGGTATGCCGCAGCAGCATGTTATGTTCGGGATGACCAGTTTCCAGCATATGCCGATAGCTCCAGATCGGCGATTCGTGGCTGACGATGATGACCTGCGCGCCGGGATGATTGCGTACCGTTTCCTGCGCGAAGTCGCCGACCCTCGCGGCGATATGCCGGTAGCTTTCCCCCCAGCTCGGTCGCCAAAGATTACGGAGCAGTTTAAGACTTCGCGGCCGCCACAGTGCCGCTTTGCCGTAGCCGATGCGCAAACCACGGAATTCGTTGCCCGCCTCGATAAGCCGCGGGTCGGTTTCGATGGAGAGTTCCGCTTCCCCCCGGGTTACACGCACTGGGTTCAGCGCGGCCAGAATCGCCTGCGCCGTTTCACGCGTGCGGTCCAACGGTGAGGAATACAGCGCCACCGCCTGGTTCATCTGCGTGTCGGCAGCGATATAACGCCCGCTGGCCTGGGCCATGCGCAATCCCAACGCGGAAAGGTGGAAGCCAGGAAGGCGCTCGTACAGCAGATGGCCGGGATTCTCGACCTTGCCATGACGGACGAAATGCAACGTGGTCTGCTCTCCGGTTGACGACATGAACAGCCTTTCCTTGAATACCTCGATAACCCATTACTCGCTTCGAACGCCGCCAATAACGACGCCCTTCTTAACTAGTAACAGGGTACCAGCGAGGGTACCAGCGGCTCAGAGCGCAAGGCGCGTTCCCCGCAAAATCCAAAGCCCGGAATAACCCGATGAATACGTTCGCAAAAGTTTTACGTTTTATGCTTCGTCCACCGCACAATTTAGGGCGTGTTGGGTTGCATGACCACTAAAGTATCGAGGCTGAGAGTAGAGAAATTGGGGTATCTGCCATCCTTCTGAATCTCAAAGCGATGCCTTGAACAATCCACACAAACCGCTCGCGCGCCAACCGGATTTCTCTGCTGCCACAAACCGCAAGACTTCCACCACACACCCTGAAAGGAACCCGTAAAGTCATGCGCTTTATACCTGTCTCCGGCCTCAAGGACGCCTCCCACCGCCTCTTCGGTGGCTATGCCGAACTCTTGCGTATGCCGCACACCGCGCGCTTCGCCGTCGGCTCGGTCATCGCGTGCATGCCCTTTCCGATGGTCGGCATGACCATCACCATTTCGGTGCAGCATTATTACGGCAACTACACGCTCGCCGGCGCGCTGAGTGCGGTGCAGGCCATCGCGTTGGCGATCATGAGTCCGGTGCTCGGCAAGCTGGTCGACAAGTTCGGGCAACGACAGGTTTCCATTCCCACCATCGTCGTGTGGATTGTGGCGGCCACGGCATTGGTTTCATGTATTACAGCACGCGTTCCTTCGTGGATTCTATTTGTCATTGTGCCGTTCATGTCGGCGATACCGCCGTGGGGCGCGATGTCACGCAGCCGCTGGGCGAATCTGCTGCGCGGCGACCGCGTACGCACCGACCGGGCGCTTTCGCTTTCCGGCGTCTTCGACGAGGCGATGTGGGTCATCGGCAACCCGCTGGCCTCGACCTTGGCTGTGATTTCCGGGGTGCTCGCATTTTCCGTGACCGGTATGTGCGTTATCGTCGGCGCACTGATGTTCCTGACCGAACTTTCCACCGAGCCTCCGTCACAGACCGAACTTGCCCGCAAAGCCGGCATCTCCCGCAAGGAATACCGGCAACGCGAGGCTCTGAAAGCCGCCAAGTTGCGCGGGCAGGCCGAAGCCGCGGAAGAGAAAGCGGGCTTGCTCAAATCCGGCCAATCCATCTGGGGGCCTGGTCTCATTGCCATGTGCGTCACCTGGTTCGGCCTCGGCGCCTTCCAGTCGGCCGCGTCGATTTCGATCATCTCGTTCGCCACCGAACAGAGCATGAAGCAGTACACGGGCTTCGTCTTCGCGTGCTTCTCGTTCTCTTCGATGATCGGCGCAATCTTCTATGGCGCAAAAAACTGGACCATTCCGCTGTGGAAACGCTTCTATTTCTGCCTGATCGTCGTCGACCTCGGTACAGCCACGTTCATGTTCGCCCACAATATCTGGACGATTATGATCGTTTACCTGCTGATCGGCGTCTGCCAGGCCCCGACGTGGATCAACGGCAACCAGCTGATGCTGCACCTCGTACCGCCGACCCGCTTCACCGAAGGCATGGCGTGGACCAGCGCGATGAACTCGATCGGCGGTTCCGCAGGCTCGGCCATCGCCGGTGTCTTCATCGATCGAATGGGTTCCCACGGCGGTTTCCTTGTGGTAGCCGCGCTCGCGATTACCTCGCTGGCCCTATCGTTCCTTGGTTTCAAACAGATCAAGCAGAGTACCGAAACCCCGATGCTTACTCAGGTTACGGTTTAAGGTGCAAGGCCGGAGGTGTGAAGTGCAACGGAGCGGATGCATGAGATTCATCGGCCCATATCCCACACCACGCACATGCCGATACCTCATACATCTAGAAAATGCGTCTTTCCCCGCACTCCGCACACATTTGTGCGGGAAAAGTCCTAATCAGCTGCGCTAAATGCGTCTTTCCCCGCACCTATACCCTACTTAGTGCCGGAAAAGACGTATTTTGCTATTATTACAGACTAATTATTCGCACAATAACGAAAACACTTACTGCCAACCTTTCGGGGTATGAGCAATAGACCACTCGCCAAGCTTTTGAGCGAACGTTTTGCGCTTGGGCTTGGCTGCGGAAGTCGGAGTTGCGCTGGCAGTGCCGTCAGAAGCGACTGCCGGAGCATTCGCATTATCGGACGTACCGAATTGCGCATTTGCGGATTCGGTTTGGCTACCGGCTTTGCCGTTTTGTCCCGAACGGTCGTCGAGCAGCCACTTTCGGATAATGAAATTCCAGATGGCGACCACCACGGTGGCGACGATCTTGCCGATGTTGGTGCGCAGAATATACATGCCATGTTGCGTGACGGCTGCGTTGGCGGCCATGCCAAGTGTGCTCATCCAGATGATCCACTCGTTGATGAACAGGCCGATGACCGAAGAAACCAAGAAAATCAGCGCTTCCATCCAGCGGGCCATATCATCGCGGTGCTTGAAGACGTACTTCATGCTCGCCCAGTAGTTGAACACCAGCGAAATCAGGAACGAAATGGTGCTCGCCACCACGTTGTTGACATGCATGAAAATCAGGATGTTCATGATGCCTTCGTCGATAACGAAAGCGACGACGCCGACCAGGCCGAATTTCACCAGTTGTTCAATAAGCTTTTTCACAAGAGACCATTTAACTACTCGCGCCTGCCAACTTTATGCAAGAATGCATAATTACCACTGATTCATCGCATGGAATCTTCGAAACGCACGCCAGCGCCCGGACGATGGATCGCAATCTCACAGCCCGGCAAGCGGTTGCGCAGTTCATCGGCAACGCGCTCGGCATCGCGGCCGTCGGTCAGCACTTTGACATTCGGACCGGCGTCCATCGTCGACCACGCGCCCAAACCGGTCTCGCGGATTTCCGCCACGGCGCTCAGCGCGGCAACGGTTTGCGGCAACCAGTAGAAGATGGCGGGACGTGAAGCCATCATGGCCGCGTGCATGCCGAGCGCGTTGGCCTCAGTGATTTCGCCCAAACGTTGCACGTCACCTTCACGAATCGACGCGAGCGCATCGTCCAGATCCTTGCCGCAGGAATCAATCCAAGCACCATAAAGCGGCGAAGTGGCAATGGTGCGACGCATGGCCTCACGACTGGAAATCGGCTTTTTCTCGCCGGAAATCAGCACAACAATAATGGCCAAATCCATGTCGCCGGAATCGACCGGCTCAGCGTACGAACTCTCGTCGTCGTGCCCGGCGTTCCATTTCACCAATCCGCCGAACACCGACCGGCAAGCGGAACCCGAACCGCGGCGGGCCAAACGCGACAGGTTGCGCGAGCTCAGCTCAAGTCCAGCAGCCTTGGATGCAGCAGCCGCGAGCGCCGCAAATGCCGATGCAGAACTGGCCAAGCCTGCTCCGAACGGTACGGTATTTGTGGAAGTCACGCGTGCAGGAGATGCGATAGACGCTTTGTCGCGCACAATATCAAGGAACTTCGAGACGCGGGTCAACGCCGGACCTTGTTGCGCCTTACCGTCGATGGTCAGGGAATCACAAAACGATAAATCCTCGGTAGCCATCGGACCATTCTGCAAGGCCGATGCCTTATTGGACGTCGCAACCGAAAACTCAGAGCTTCCGAAAGAGGAATCAGACAAAGCAAGCGACGCCGTATCCGGCTCACCGAATTCGACCGTAGTGCGCGTGGAAAGACCATCTAGAGTCAAGGAAAGGCTCGAGGCACGCGGAATAATCAAATGCTCGTCCGCTTTGCCCCAATACTTAATCAGCGCAATATTGGCGTTCGCGACGGCGGTGGCCTTCTTCTCAGACCTCGCTTGCTTCATGGGCTCCATACGCGAAACGGGACCCGGATGCCTTTGCGACTCCCGCGTTTCCGCCATATCCGATACACTGACCTTCACAATTCACGAGTTTATTCCGCTTGGTCGGGCGGGACTATACAAATGCGAGACTATCCACCAAACCCGCAGAATTCAAAATTATTCACAATCATCAAATCCTGTTATTTTGTGAATCTGCCACCACGCAAGCCTTGTTGCGAAACGCTTCATCACGCAGCTACGAAAGACCTGCTATCGTAATGATTCTTGGCTTCACCAGTATCAAGGGACTGTTTATTCGAGACTTGTTCAAACAACGGGTGAATCCAGACCTCGCGAGCGCCTTCGCGTAGCAATGTGCGCCTGACATTTTGCGCGGTTTGCTCGTCAGCAGCCAATGCAATCAGACAACCACCCAAACCGCCGCCGGTCATTTTCGCACCCTTCGCGCCAGCTGCGCGCGCCGCCGTGACCAGGTGATTGACCAAAGGATGGCTGACGTTGAGTTCATCGAGCAATCCGTGCGCACGATTCATGCGCTCGCCAAGCATTGCCACCGTGCCCAGCTCGAGGTCGGTTTCGGAGGCGCGGGCCAGTTCGCCCAGCTCATCCATGATGGACTTGACGTGCGCGTGATCCTGCTCGTCCTCTTTGTGGACGTTGCCGACTGCCTCGCGCGTGCTGCCGGCAATACCGGAATCCGCGATGACCAAGTAAGCCGGCATATCGACGCGCATTTTCTCGATATCGCCGGATTCGAACGCGACCAAATCGCGCGAACACGTCGTAGCCGCGTCAAGACCGGACGGATTGCCGTGCGTGATGACTTCGGCCTCGTTGGTAAGTTTCAGAATTTGTTCTTCGCTCGCCGCGACATCACAGGCGTCGAGAATCGCACGGATCACCGCACCTGCGCTGGCCGCCGACGAACCCATGCCACGACCCGCCGGGAACGAGCTGTCTGTAACGACGTCGAAGGCGAGGCCCGGATAACCGGCGAATTCCGTGGCGACCTTGACCGCACGTTCGAGCCCGCCGAAACGGCTTCCAGCTTCGGAAAGCGAGCCTTGATAATTTAAGGCCTTGAGGGTGCCAAGAGATGCTTGAGAAGAATCCTCAGAATGGCGGAAATCGCTGATAACGGTATGCGATGCACGCACCGGCTCGACCGGCGTGACCCAAGCCCGCATTTTCAACGAAAGCAGCGGCGCGGCGACGGCAGGATACCCGTAAACCACGGAATGTTCACCCATGAGAATGACCTTCGCCCAGGTCTCGCCATATCCCATGTGTACCATCTTGAGCCATCACCTTTCACGATTCATACATCTCAAACGGTTATCAATACCCAATGCTTCAACATGCCTGGCTGCAATAAATCGCGATATCAAGCCCAAAGCGGACTTTAAGCCCAGCCAACGAAACGCATGACAATATATTGCGTATCGATTGCTTGTCGCACATATCGCGACTTACCGCGGCTTTCATCGTCACCAATATCGGCATTGATTGCCTACCGATTCCCGAGTCTAGAAATCGATTTGTGAACTGTGCGCAAACGAGCGTGAAGATAGTGGAAAGGCAACCCGGATTTGTGTGAACTTTAGCCTCGCGCATTTACCTTTCCTTCACCGTCTTATTTCATCGTCACAACTCACCTCAGCATTTATCACTTTACGTAGTCGCTTTGCTCGACCCTCTCATCTCACCGCCTCACCCGGGTTTCGCCTTCCCCACCAGTCTCTACACTTGAGAACATGACCAACACCGCAGAACCGCTCGTTTCCATCATCGTGCCTGTGTACAACGCGGCCGATTACCTGCATTATTGTGTGGATTCGATTTTGGGACAAAGCTACCGCAACCTTGAAATCATCCTCATCGACGATGGGTCGACGGATGGATCGGCGGAACTGTGCGACAAATACGCGAGCGCCGATCAACGGGTCAAAGTGATTCACCAGGCCAACGGCGGTATCGGCAAAGCGCAGAACGCCGGGCTTGACGCGGCGAGCGGCGAGTATATCGCGTTCTCCGATAACGACGATATCCTCGACCGGCGCAACATCGAGCTGCTGCTGCACGCGCTCGTCTCCACTGGCGCCGACATGAGCAAAGCGCGTTGGCGCCAGTTCGGGGTTTCGCAGCTTGACGAGGTCGCCGCCGACGCACAAAAAGGCGCGGCCACCCCCGACAAGACCACTGTTTTCTCGCATCCGCTCCACGCCTACCAAACCGTATTCTGCAAATCGCTACGGCTTCTGGGCACGGCACTCAGTCGCGCAACCGAAACGAAATACTTCAACGAAGCCAATTGGTGCCGTCTCTACCGTCGAGAACTTTGGGGTGGCATCCGCTTCCCCGAAGGCGTCTACGCACAGGACACCGCCATTTCCTGTATGCTTTACGCGCGAATGGGCAAAGTGGCCGACATCGATGTCAACCTCTACAACTGGCTGCAGCGCCCGGATTCGGTGACCCACAATATGCGCAGTGCCTCGTTCTACCACGACCACGTCGCCGCGTCGCTCAAGAACATGGATATCTGCCGCGAAGACGACGTGCTTCCCGCTCGCAGCTATTACACCTTAGTAAGTAATAATAAATATGAGCAGCAAGCAGCAAAGTTGGAATCAGCAGAAGACGGCACCGGCAATACCAATGGAATCAATACCTCAAGCGCCCCAGCGACAGAAAACAAAATCTCACAGACACTCGATACTGCGCAAAGCGACAACGAACAGACCAAAAAAGTTCTGCAACAGCTGAGCACCTTCCAACGTTTGGAGTGTGCAATGCTCCGCATCATCCGCCTGGCCGAAAAATTCGTCTACGACCGCGAAATCAAGAACATGAAGTAAAGCGCCAACGCTTTCCTCTTTGAGAAGAGGCCTCAACGTTCCCTTTTGGCGTCTTTCGAGGCGTTCATCCCGCGAATCTTACGCTTGCCGGCACGCCAGCCTCGCAGCATCGCGCCAATCTTCTTAGCCTTATCACGTTCGAAAAGCAAGACGATGAGCGCGTCGCCGACGATGCGGGCCACCGCATGAAACCACGAATATACACCGAGTTTTTTGTCGATATACAGGGCGTTGCGCTCGATATAGTACCAGCGGAACGGCGCATGATTCCAAGCAATCGGATGTTTGAAGCCAAGATTAACCGTCCGGCTTTCGCCGATTTGATGCGGCATCACCACGGCTTTGCACTCGACAATCGGATATCCCGCAGCCACGAGCCGACGCGAAAAATCGAAATCCACCCCGTCGATAAAGAGCCAATCGTCAAACCCGCCGATCGCCCGCCACGCAGCGACATTGGTCAGGCTGCCTGACGTAATACATTCATCGTTCGAGCGCTTGCTATGGAAAACCGTGCCGTCCTTGCGGTTAATCAGCAGCGGGCAAACGATGCCGACCCGAGATGGACCATTGGAATCATTGGCACGCTTAGAGCCATTCCCGGAATTCGTCGAATCTAAGACATCAGCAGAATCACTCGACGCACCAACCCCCATAGCAGCCGCGTCGTCCTGATCCTTCAAACAACGTCGATACCCGTCAATCATCCCATCAGGAATCTCGGAATCATCATCCAGCGTGAGCACCCAATCGAACCCAGCCTTTTCGGCCCATTCAAAAATGCGATTCAGTGCCAAGGCAACGCCAAGATTCTTCCCGTTACGCAGCAGCGTGACCTGCGGATACGCAGCCACAAAATCAGCCACCTTATCCACATTTTTCGACCCGTTGTCGACGATAACGAGCGCCTCAACCTGCTTCAGCAGCGCAGGCACGCTCCCTCGCAAATCGTCCAAAGAGGGGTTAAACGTCACCATCCCCGCTGCTATACGCATATCCGTCCGCCCGCCTTTCCGTCCACACTTGTCAATATCAATCATAAAGCTCAAAAGGATTCGAGAAATTCAACAATCCTCCATCAAACGATAAACCGACAAAGACCGACAAGAGCAATCCTCATCATCGCTTTATCTTTATTCGCAGGAAAAGCAGTTATTGACGATAATCCAAATCGGCTCTTGCCGCCTTATCTGTATATCCAATAGTAAGTAGAAGAGGCAAGAGTGGGAAGAAATACCGTTCCTCCATACCCATCAAATAATCGTTCCACCCCATATAATACAGTCTGTTCCATATCATCGCTTCGATGGCATAAATCGCGAGAAGAATGAGCACGAGTATGACAAGTGAAGTTAACGCGTAGCGATAAATCGCAATCCAAGATTCATTTTTCTTCGTTTTAAATACACGACGGTTGTAAACGATATAGCCAAGCCACGCAACGATTAAAACGACGAAAGCCGCGACATCAAACGAGTACTTGGGCGCATTCTGCCAAAGCGCGGAAAGAGTGCTATAAAGCACCATGGCCACTATCTTCACAGGCCTTTTGCCCGCATACGCTACATTTTTGGCAACATTCACATTGGGGAACGTGCTGCTGAACATAGCGCTCCAGACCCCATAAATGGGTAGGGACACTAGCATCGAAACAACAACGAACACGATCTTGCGTTTGGTGGACAACACCTTTTTCGGCAAGACCATCACCAGCAACGCGAGCGCGACATACACGCCCTTGCAAAATACCAGCAATGCGGTAAGGGCAATCAGACCGGCCAATGTGCCATTGCCCATTCGCCTGCCCGACTCCGCACATTTCAACAAAAGGGCGACGAATAATGTGGCCACGCTTATGAAAAATGCATCGGCCATCAGACTCGAAGCCATGAAGACCGTCATTGGCAGAACACCGAGGACCGCAAGAAACGCCTTGCCCCGAGGCAATATCACAATCGCCAACGCATACAACGCCAGGAACAGCAGGAAATTGGTAATTCGGCCCAGCTGCCAGTTGGCAAACGGCGAAAGCCCTATTTTCATACCAATCCAGACGCCAAAAGCCTGAGGCGCGTAGACAATCGGGAAATACTGATTGGAACGGTTGGTCAGAGTTTTAACAGGAATCGTGACGGTGAGAGCATGCTGCCGATCCGTTGATTCCTGAACCACACGATGTTTGTCATACAGAAAATATGACAGGAACGAAGAATGGGGATGCCTGCCGCTTTGGCGAGAAGCCTCCTGGTGAAATTCCTCAAGCAAATCGGATACCATGCCGTTGTGCATGCCGGTACGAAACAGATAGCGCGAGTCTCCGGTGATGTGCTGTATCCTGACCTGGTTGCCATATGGGTCTTTGTGACCCTGAACCGGGCTGAACTCCTGACCGGTCACGACGGCGTAAATCGAATTGGCGTGAAGATCAGTATCGGGAATGCTCAAAGGCCCCGTCGTCTGGATGAACATGGCGCCTTCGACGGCGCAAACCACTACAAACGCAAGCACAATCAGCAGATTTCGTTTCGCGCCGACAGTTGGTTTCGCTGACCACACCTTCAGCAATCGCTTCAGCCGATCATTCAATGGCCAACCACCTTTAACCTATACACACGAAAAGAATTTATCTATGCCAATATCCTATAGACACACATGGAAACTACGTCAGACAAAAGCCGCTAAACAAAGGATGGGAACCTTTTTCCTTTGCCACCCCACGGTATAATCTGGAAACATGAGCAGACAAGGGAAATCCACGAACCTCGACAATGACTCGGGCAACGATTCATCCAATTTGAACGATGATCCGAAAGTCGCTATCTCGCTGAAGCCTTCGCCGCTTCTGGCGTTGGTCATTCCCTGCTACAACGAGGAAGCCGCTCTCAAAGAGACTTCAAAAGTAGTCCGCAGCAAACTTGCAGCGCTGAAAAAAGACCATGCAATCGACGCCAGCAGCTTTGTCATCCTCGTCGACGACGGTTCCACCGACAAAACATGGCAGGAGATTTCCGCGCTCCACGACGAGGAACCGGAACTCTTCCACGGAGTGAAGTTCTCCCATAACCGCGGGCATCAGAATGCTTTGTACGCTGGGCTCATGCAGGCCCGGGCATTGAAAGCAGACGCCGCGGTTTCCATGGACGCCGACCTGCAGGACGACCCCAACGCCATCGATGCCATGGTCGAAGAATACCGGAAAGGTGCCGAAATCGTTTACGGCGTGCGCGACAACCGAGACACCGATACCGTCTTCAAACGCAGCTCCGCACATGCTTTTTATCGCCTCATGCACTGGATGGGTACCGAGACCATTCCCGACCATGCGGATTACCGGCTGATGAGCCGCGCAGCCCTTGATGCCTTGTCAGAGTATACCGAAGTCAATCTTTTCCTGCGCGGCATTGTGCCTTCGCTTGGTTTCAAAACAGCCAAGGTCTATTACAAGCGTTCCGAGCGCGTCGCCGGCGAATCAAAATACCCGTTGCGCAAGATGGTCTCGTTCGCCATCGACGGCGTCACCTCGTTTTCCGTCAAGCCGCTCAGCGCCATCACGGCCATCGGTGCGATATCTGTCGTCTTCGGCATCATCATGCTGATCTACACCATCGCGTCCCTGTGCGCCGGCCATGCCCAGGCAGGCTGGGCCTCGATCATGTGCTCGCTGTGGATCATCGGCGGCCTCATCCTCACCGCGCTTGGCATCGTCGGCGAATACATCGGCCGCATCTATCTGGAAGTCAAGCAGCGCCCGCGTTACATCATCGAGAAAACAATCTAACGGCCGCCTGATAATCGCAGAGATTCGCTATCGATTCCAATAAGCCGGACGTTTACCCTAGCCGAAGATATAGAGCTGGTATCCGACCCTCATAATCCTCGTGACGAAGCTGATTATATTGAGAACAGCGGGAATGAAGACAGCGATATAGATAACCTTATTCCTGAACTTGCTCTGAATCATTGCCAATATAATGATGATCAATACCGCTGAAACGTACATGCTGCGCGCGCCGGTCGCATAAATCGTCGGCGAGAAGTACATAACCATGCCGGCGCAGAGTGACGCCAATGCCAAGAAGAGAACCACATACTTCTGTTCAAGGAATCTCATCAGCAGCGCCACAAGGCAGACTATGAAAACAGTCCAGAATATGTACGGGAACAGCCAGTCGGCCACAGGCTCTCCCGGGCTGTGAACCTTGAATATGAAGAGAGACGTCCAAAGCTGCATCTTGGGTTCGGCGACCAGCAGGATGAGCTGCCCGACGATAACTCCCATCAGCCCATAGTCAAGCGGCTGCAACGTACGCTGCTCGTTCAACGAGGAATCATCCTGCGCAGAAGCAGCATGCTCATTGTGCTGGTAAGCAATGATCGAAACGACTGCCGCAACAGTCGTAAAAGCGATAAGGCCGAACAAGTAGTTGGCGACCTCGCCATATTGCCAGACAACGCCCTTATGGATTTTCGTCATCACAGAAAGCTGATCGAAATTAGGATACCAATGCTTGGTTTCGCTGACAGACCTCAGCCTGGAACCGGGGCAGACGAGTTCAATAACCAATCCGACAATCGAAGCGCAGGCATTCGCAGCGACCCCGACGTTGACTTTATGCTGCTTGACATAGAGGTAAATCAACGTAATGAGCGAAAAAGCGACAACACAAGGGCCAACCTGCTCGACACCCATCGAAGCCAAAAATGCGGCGATCACATAAAGGAATTTGTATTTGGTGTTCTGCCCGCGCACCGCATCGGACAAAAGAATACCACTGAAAACCGCCAAAGAAGCAGGCCACAAATAGACGACCGCACCGGCAAGCCAAAAACTTGAATTCAGCAATATCGTCGGCGCCAGAAGCCAGTATGCCGCATAGACAAATAGAACGGAACTCGCCCGAACCCTGTGGAAGGCAATCCGAGCGATGCTATAAACCAACAAGGTAAGGAACAGGGCATTGAAAAAGCGCCAGACGGTCTGCGGGAACGGAACGGTGAAAGCGGCCGAAATTTCGGAGAACACGCGCCCGGACCAAGTCTTGTAACGCATGATCACCCATTGGATGCCATTCATCCGCCGCAGCTCGCGAGCATATTTCGCATCGTCACCAGGGGCTCGAAGCACAAGGAAGGAAATCGCAAAAGTCGTCAGCCAGCAAACAAATAACGCAGCACCTGTCCGGAACTTATCCTTATGCAGGACTTTCATCAGTTGTGCTCGGTTCAAGAGATTTCCTTCCGATCCTGTATCGACTTGTGGAATAGACAATTTAACTATAGCCTACTATCGGCAAATTCCGGATTCGACTTGTCTCAATAAAACCCCTATTATTTAAAAGGCAAATTTTCTAGGTTACGTGTAAAGTTAAGGCATCGTTGTGAATATGCCTATGAGGAGCAGCAAAATCTTATGAAATTGTCTGAAACCAGCGTGAATCGTCTCGGCATCTTTTTCTTTTATGATGAAGATGGCATCGTCGACGATTACATTTCGACTCTCCTCGAAGGTCTTACGCCGTTTTTCTCGGATTTCACTGTCGTCGTCAACGGCAAGCTCACCAACGAAAGCCGCGTGAAACTGCTGAAATTCGTGGACAGCACCAAGCTCATCGTGCGGGTCAACAAAGGCTACGACGCCTGGGCCTATAAGACCGCCATGGATTCCTACGGGTGGGACAAGCTCGCGAAATTCGACGAAATCGTGCTCTTCAACGCCACCATCATGGGCCCGGTCTACCCGTTCTCCGAAATGTTCGAAGCGATGGACAAGCGCGACCTCGATTTCTGGGGCATCACCAAATTCCATCGCGTCGAAGAGGACCCGTTCGGCCGCAGCCCCTTCGATTATCTGCCCGAGCATATCCAGTCGCATTTCCACGCCTATCGCAAGAGCCTGCACACCAGCAAGGCGTTCCGCGACTATTGGGACAACCTGCCGGAAATCAAAAGCTACTATGACTCGGTCGGCTATCATGAGTCCCTCTTCACCAAGCGCTTCGCGGACAAGGGCTTCAAATGGGATGTCTACGTCAACACCGACGACCTTGAAGGCTTCTCCTATGGTCCCATCACGTTCGCGGCGAAGCAGTTGGTGGAAGAGAAGCGTTGCCCGATCATCAAGCGGCGCTCGTTCTTCCAGTGGTATGGCGACGTTATCTCCCAATCCGCCGGCAACCCTGCATTGGACCTTTTTGAATATCTGCGCGACCACACCGATTACGACACCGATCTGATTTGGCAGAACGCCTTGCGCAGCATGAACCTGGCCGATTTGATGAAAAACCTTCATCTTGACTATGTACTGCCGCAAAATCAAGGAACCGAGCTTCCTCAAGGCAAAAAGATCGCGTTGGTCATGCATCTTTACTATATGGACCTGCTCGATCAGACAATGCAATATGCACGCTCGATGCCCGAAGGCAGCGACCTCATCCTCACTGTCGGCAGCGAGGAAAACGCGAAAATCGTTCGGGATTACTGCACCGAAAACAATTTGCCATATAACGTCGACGTTCGTGTCATTCAGAATCGCGGCCGTGACGTCAGCGCCCTACTTATTGGCGGAGGCAAGGACCTCTTCAATTACGATTATGTCTGCTTCATGCACGACAAGAAGGTGACGCAGGTCTCCCCGCAGTCCGTCGGTGATGGGTTCCGCTACAAATGCTTCGAAAACATGCTGCCCACCAAGGAATACGTGGAAAACGTCATCAAGCTGTTCGAAGACAACCCACGTTTGGGAATCGCCATGCCCTCGCCGCCGAACCACGGCGACTATTTCCCCAACTTCACCTTCACTTGGGGTCCGAATTATAAAGGAACGAAGAAATTCCTCGAACACACCCTTGGCATCCACGTTCCTCTCGATGTCAAGAAAGAAGCGGTCGCGCCTCTTGGCACCATGTTCTGGTTCAGGCCCGAAGCAATGAGGGGCTTACTCGACCGAAATTGGAAATACACAGACTTTCCACCGGAACCCAACAAAATCGACAACACGCTTTTGCACTACATCGAACGCTCGTACTGCTATGTTCCCCAGTCCAACGGATATTTCCCGGCCTACATCTTCTCCGAGCGATTCGCGCGCATCGAGATCACGAATCTTGCGTTCGGCATGCGCGAGCTCACACGCGCCGTTTCTGACCCTTGGATGAAGAAGAATCTCGAGGAAACCAAGGGCGCGGTAACCGATGGCAAGCGTTTCCGTAAAAGTCTGCTGCGCGTAATCAAGAACCTCATCAAGCGCACGCCGATTATCGGACCACAACTCGTGAAAGCCCGCAAAAAGCAAGTCAACAAGTAACAGAGCGATAAGGAAGAATAAAACTTGACGAAAGAAGAAGTGCAAAAGACGCGACCGACACGAAAACCTCGCCTCTTTTACCTCGATTGGGTACGAGCAATTTCCGTTGTTTTCATACTGATTACACACTTCAACACCCCGGAGTTGCTGAAACACCCGATTTTCGTTAACTACCCTTTTCGTATTTTTCTTGGTGATTTAGGCGTCTCACAATTCTTGATTATTTCCGGCGCTGCACTCATGTACACCTACGGAGATGTGGAACATCTCAATCTCAAAGAATTCTATTGGAAGCGTTTCAAGTCCATTTTCCCAATGTTTTGGCTCGCGTTCCTTTTTGCCAACACTTTCCTTTACATCAAAAATGGTGGTGCGCCCTCGGTAAAAGCACCGCTTTGGACGATTATCCTCTCAATTTTCGGGGTGGACAGTTATGCAGCCGCGGCCGGTTACATTACGTTTGCGACAACAGGCGAATGGTTCATCGGCTTCATCATCATTTTCTATCTGATTTTCCCGTTGCTTCGGTATGGGGTAAAAAAACATCCTGCCATCACCGCCGCAATCGTCCTCGCACTTTATCTCGCGACGATAATCTTGAAGCCGACGTTCCGCACTCTCCCACTTGAACTGCTGCCGACATCTCGCCTGCCCGAACTGCTTTTTGGCATGTATTTCGTAAAGTACTTCAACAAGGCGAACACTCCTACTGGAATTATCGCCATCGTTGTTCTCGTTCTTCAGCAGATTTTCAACCCCATTCCCAATGCCATGGTGACCACCACCTTGACAGGAATCGCCTTCTTCCTGGCTCTGACATGGATAGGGCCGCTGCTTGAATGCCAACCGGTCAAAGTGCTAATCGGGACCATCTCTAAATATTCCTATGCTATTTTCCTAACCCACCACGTAGTCATCGAACAGATTTTTACCGTGGTCAAGGCATCCAGATATGCAAAGTACATGTCCGGCGCCTACGTACTTTTCTTCGCGGATTGCGTCATTATCATGATCCTGTCAATATTGCTATACAAAGCAGACGCCGGGTTCAAACAGTATGTTGCGCGAATGTTCAAGAAAACCGATGCTTCCGCTACGAAAATATCAGCTTAGCTAACTAATCACTTACATATTGATAGAGGACAAGATCCACCTGAACGGTCAATCCTGCCCTCTATCAGTATGTATAAGATTCTTTATTCAGCCATAATCTGACGAATCTTGGTGTCGTCGCCCCAAACGGCCGGGGAATCGTATGGACGGTCCGGGAAGGCACCATATTCAAGCGTGATATCAAGATTGTTTTCCTTGATATAGCGCTCGACGCGATCGGCCAGGGAAACAGGCTCGCCGCTGCAACAGTTGATGATTCCGTTGATCTTGTCCTGCGAAACGACGGCTGCAATCTGCTTCGCTAAAACATCGACGTTAATAAAGTCATATTTGTTCTTGCCCATGGTGAACGGGAACGTCTTCTTACCGTCCTGCGCAGCCTGCAGCAGCTTCGAGAAAATCGAGCTTCCACGCAAATCGTCACCGACGATGTAGTAGGCGCGAATCCACTGGGCGACGGCATTGTGCTCATCGGCCAGCTGCAAAGTCGCAGCACGCAACGCGTTTTTGGCGATACCATACATCGAAGCCGGGTTGCAGGGCGTGTTTTCATCAATCGCGCCTTCCCAATAGCCGACTTCATGCATCGTGCCCATCACGGCAAT
This sequence comes from Bifidobacterium sp. ESL0769, assembly GCF_029395495.1. Classification (NCBI taxonomy): domain Bacteria; kingdom Bacillati; phylum Actinomycetota; class Actinomycetes; order Bifidobacteriales; family Bifidobacteriaceae; genus Bifidobacterium; species Bifidobacterium sp. ESL0769. The sequence continues at coordinate 2,157,168 of NZ_CP113918.1, forward strand.
CTGCTTCAAACCACTGTCGAGCATCTGCTTGATAAAACGGTAATGCCCCGAAAGATCGCCCATATGCGCATCGGAATTATGCTTGAAGCCGTCCCGCCAAGCCATGTGAAGGCAAACGTCCGGGCTCCCCAGTTTTTCAAACAAATCATCGTCGGGCGCAAAAAGATCAATCGCCACTTGCTTGGCGCGTGGATCCAAATCGTGAGGGTGCCGGTCGGCTGCAATGACTTCCTGGCCACCGTCCAACAGCGCCTTTACCACATGCCGGCCGATATAGCCCCCGGCCCCAGTTACAAGAATTCTTTTTGACATAACTCCTTAGTCTATCAGCGTAGGCGTAACGCGGTGCTCCAAGTTTGTAGAAGAAGTTCGGTTTTTCACAAATCAACCATGACTTATGCGCTACAGTTCTATGCCAGAGCCTAAAATTAACTTGTTTGTTCATAAAAATCAGACGAAACAGCAAAGGTAACGGAAAGGTCACGATGACAGCAGAATCTGAAATCGTCTCGCACCCAGGTAAAAGTAGGGGGCTGCTAGACGTACCTCACTACCTTTACCTGCTTGATCTGCTGGTAAAGAAAGAGGTGCGGATTCGCTATCGCGGGTCCTGGCTCGGCATGGCGTGGACGTACGTCAAGCCGCTCACTCAGTTCATCGTCTTTTACGTGGCCATGGACGTGTTCATGGGCATGGGGCGCGCCGGCAATATTCAGGTCTACCCCGTTTATCTGTTCAGCGGCGTCATCGTCACGAACTTTTTCACGGAAGCGTTCGGCAATTGCACGCGCTCGATTCTCGGCAATTCAGGGCTTATCCAGAAAATCTATCTGCCACGCGAACTATTCCCGCTGGCCTCTCTGAGAGTCGCATTCGTTCACTTCTTCCCACAGCTTGTGGTGCTTATCATCGGCGCTGCACTAATGGGATGGCGGCCGGACATCAAGGGCCTGCTCATTGCCTTTGCCGGTCTCGTGTCGATTTGCCTGTTTGCATTCGGCCTAGGTCTGCTTTTCGGTTCCATCAACGTTTTCTACCGCGATGCCGAAAATATCACCGACCTTGTGGCCATGATTTCCGTATGGGCAGCACCTTGCTTCTACACCTGGCAAATGGTCGCGGCCCACGTGCCGTGGTGGGTGCTCGAAATCTACTATGCGAACCCCATTGCCATCTGCGTGGAATCCTTCCATCGCGGCTTCTGGTGGGGAGCCACGGACCGTACATTCCAGTTTGCCGGCGCCTGGCCAATACGAATCGGAGAAAGCCTTTTGGTCTCGTTGCTTTTCCTTATCATCGGCGAGCTGACCTTCAAGCATCTTGAGGGCCGCTTCGCCCAGGAGATCTGATATGAAGAAAAAATCAAATCCCAAACTTACCTTGCCCGAAGACGTAGCCATTCAGGTCAGTCATGTCTCGAAGCACTTCTCTCTGCGCGCGAATTCCTCCATCAAGGAATCAATCATCAAGCTGTTCACGCCCAAGAAGAAGCGTCACCACGACCAGCAATTCCATGCCCTCGACGATATTTCCTTTACCATCGACAAGGGCGAAACCGTTGGCCTCATCGGCGTCAATGGCTCCGGCAAGTCCACCATGCTCAAGATGATTTCAGGCGTGATGCAGCCCGACAGCGGCGATGTGCTGATTCGCGGCCGGCTCGCAGGACTCATCGAGGTGGGCGCAGGCTTCGCCTCGGAACTCACCGGACGCGAGAATGTCTACTTGAACGGCGCCATTCTCGGCCTTTCGGAAAAGCAGATCGACGAACGCTATGACGACATCGTCGCATTCAGCGGCATCGAGCCCTTCATGGACACCGAAGTGAAGTTCTACTCCTCCGGCATGTTCCTGCGCCTTGCGTTCGCGGTCGCCGTCTACAGCAACCCCGACATCTTCCTGATTGACGAAATCCTCGCCGTCGGCGACGAGGCCTTCCAGCATAAGTGCATCGAGCGCCTCAAAGAACAGCAAAAACAAGGCCAGACCATGGTCATCGTTTCCCATAGTGAAGGTCAAATCAAGGAACTCTGCCAACGCTGCATCGTCCTCGCCCATTCCCACGTCATCTTCGACGGCGACCCGGAAGAGGCTTTCAACGTGATGCGACAGAATCTGTAATACTGTTGTTTTTTGAAGTTGTCTGGATTGGCATAGACAATTATCTGATTGGGAGAACAACATTTAAATCAGAGGAAAGAATTGCAAGGTTTACAAAGGGGTAATTCCGGACAATCCAAGCAAACGATGCGTCAATCGAACTTGGAGTTGCTGCGCATCATCTCGATGATGTTGATTGTCCTATGCCACTTCTTCTACTACAACAAGTTTTCCCTCGACCAGCAGCCGATGGGACTCAAAAGAATCGTCCTTAAAACTTTCCTAGGCAGCCAAGGCAGAGTTGGCGTCGACATATTTTTCGCAATATCCATTTGGTTTTTGTGCAAGCCAAAGCGTCCGCTCGCTTTTCACGATACAGCAAAGCGAGCTTGGATTCTTGAACGTACCCTGCTTTTCTGGTCAGTCGTCCTCGGTATAGCGTGTATGGTCGCCGGAATCGCGCCAAAGAATATCTACATGATCTTGAATACGATTCTTCCGACTTTAAGTAATGACTGGGGATATGCGACTTGCTATATCGTCATCCTCTTGCTCATGCCCTTTGTCGTCAAAGGTCTTGCCTGTTTGAGCCGACAAGAGCACTTGGTTCTGTGCGTCATCATCATTTTTATCGGCCCTGTTATGGCAACGATACCCGGACTCGAACATCACCTGCTCAACACTGGCCTGCTGAGCTTTTTGGCTCTTTTGACGCTGGTAACGTATATTCGTTGGTATCATTGCGAACCGGCCAAACCTCTTATCGGCGTGATTTGTCTGGCAATGGGATACTTCATCATCGGAGTCGAAGCCTATTTCGGGTCTCAGGTTTACGAAATGATGGACATGGGTATTTTATTGGAAACATTCGGCTGGTTCATCCTTTTTTCGAAGTTGCACTTTTCCAGTCGGTTCGTCAATTGGATCGCCTCGCACGTTTTCGCCATCTATCTGATCACCGAATTCATACCAATCAGACAATGGCTGTGGGGGACCATATTCGATTACGGCCCCTATTATCACGGGCTTGCTTCCATTGTTTATCCTATTGCCGTCACCCTGCTCATCAGCGCAATCTGCATTTTATTTGATATGGCAAAATCGGCAATTTTCAAGTTAACCGTCGACCGCAATAAAGGTCATTGGTTCGAATTGTTGTGGCCAAAAATCTCGATGAACACCAAAACAATCAGGGAGCCAGATTCTTAAAAACGTATATTTTCAATTAGAATCAATACGTGTTTTCACACTGATCGAAATATCGTATTCAGTATTGTGCAGATAAACCACAGGGAGCGTCAATGAAGGAAAACGAGGGTCGCAAGCTTCAAGTTCGCCAGTCGAACCTGGAGTTGCTGCGTATCGTCGCCATGGTGATGATCATCATGCATCACTTCTTTTTCTTCAATAAATTTCCCTTATATGCCCAACCTCTAAGCAGGAAACGATTGCTGATTCAAACATTCCTCGCTACCGAAGGGAGGGTCGGCGTCGATTTGTTCTTCGCGATTTCAATCTGGTTTTTGTGCAAACCGCACCGGCAAATCACTCTGCATAGCGCCGCAAAACGCTCATGGATTCTCGAGCGAACGCTCTTATTCTGGTCCCTGGTTTTAGGTGTTGCCTGTATAATCTTCAGACTTACGCGATCAACACAACCTTTATTTTGGAAATGTTCCTGCCGCTACTCACCAATCACTGGTGGTATGCGACCGTCTATGTCATCATTCTTCTTATGCTGCCCATGCTGGTCAAGATTTTAGGCGCGCTCACCCAACGAGAACATTTCATTCTTGCCTGCATAATCTTCTTCATCGGCCCTATCATGGGCGATATTCCTGGGCTCAATAACCTTATAATCAACGACGATCTTTTGGAAATGCTGTGCCTTTTGGTCCTGGTTTGCTATCTACGTTGGTACCACGAACAGCTTCTTTCCCTCGGCATCGGCTTGGCTTGCCTCACTTTTGGCTATTTGGTCATCGGGATCCAGGAAGCAACTGCAGACACCGTTTTCTCCCAGAATCCTTCGGTTTTTATCTTTCCTAAAATGATGAACCTTGGCATTCTGACGCAAGCGTTTGGATGGTTCGTTCTCTTTTCTCACATCCACTTCCAAAGCCGTATCATCAACTGGATTGCTTCGCACGTCTTCGCCATCTATCTCATCACCGAATTCGTCCCGATTCGAGACTGGATCTGGAGAAGCGTATTCGACTACGGACCGTACTACCAAAGCCGAATAATGGCCGTCGTCTACCCAATAGCCGTGGTCCTGTTTCTCTGCGTGGTATGCATTTTGCTTGATGTCATCAAATCGGCGATTTTCAAGCTCACCATTGACCGGCATAAGGGTCGTTGGTTCGAAGCCGTCTGGAACTGGACTGCCAAAAAATTTGCTAGGAACAACCAAACGCCCAAAACCAGCAACGAGCTGCAATAAGCCAGCAATACCAAGCCGAACCTCTGATTTATACGGATTCGTCACACAGTCAAATACCACATAATTGTGCCTGAACCTTGTAGTTATCAATTGAGTGCGTTTACAGTTCGCGCTCGAAGGTAGAATGGTGAGCATGACTGAAGAATTTATGCCTAAGAACATTATTGTGACCGGCGGATGCGGGTTCATCGGCTCGAACTTCGTGCACTATGTTGCGAAGAACCACCCGGAGACGCACGTCACCGTGCTCGACGCGCTGACCTATGCCGGCAATATCGAGAACATCAAGGGGCTTCCCGAAGACCAGGTCGAGTTCGTGCACGGCAACATCTGCGACGCCGAGCTGCTCGACAAGATTGTTCCGGGCCACGACGCTATCGTGCATTATGCTGCCGAGTCTCACAATGATAACTCGATTGTCAATCCGGAACCGTTCATTCAGTCCAATATCGTGGGCACCTACCGTCTGCTCGAAGCGGCGCGTAAGTACGACGTGCGTTACCACCAGATCAGCACCGACGAGGTCTATGGCGACCTCGCGCTCGACGACCCGCACCGCTTTACACCGGAATCCCCGTATCGCCCGTCCAGCCCGTATTCTTCCAGCAAGGCCAGCGCCGACATGCTCGTGCGCGCCTGGCACCGCACCTACGGCCTGCGCACCACGATTTCAAACTGCTCCAACAACTATGGCCCGTACCAGCATGTGGAGAAGTTCATCCCGCGTCAGGTCACCAACATCCTCGACGGCATCCGCCCGAAGCTTTATGGCAATGGCCTGAACGTGCGCGACTGGATTCACACCGAGGACCATTCCAGCGCCGTCTGGGCGATTCTGACCAAAGGCAGGATCGGCGAGACCTATCTCATCGGCGCGGACGGCGAACGCAACAACCTCGACGTGCTGCACGATATCCTGCGCGTGATGGGCCAGCCTGAAGACGCGTTCGACTGGGTGCGCGACCGCCCTGGTCACGACCGCCGTTACGCGATTGACCCGACCAAGCTCATGACGGAGCTGGGTTGGAAGCCGAAGCACACGGACTTCGAGTCTGGCCTCAAGCAGACCATCCAGTGGTATACCGACAACGAGGACTGGTGGAGGCCCGCCAAGGCGGCCACCGAAGCCAAATACAAGAAGCAAGGCCAGTGATTTCGTTGCGCGTCACCCGCAAGGTGTGGCGCGCTTTGTCTTCAACAGTTCGGCAATTACGCAACGCAAACGAGGCTAGATATGGCATTTGAATTTGAGAAGGACCTGAAGGTCACCAAGACGAACATCCCGGGTCTTCTGGTGTTCGACCTGCCGGTGCACGGCGACAACCGCGGCTGGTTCAAGGAGAACTGGCAGCGCGCCAAGATGACCGCTCTGGGCCTGCCGGACTTCGGGCCGGTGCAGAACAACATCAGCTACAACGACAAGAAGGGCGTCACGCGCGGCATCCACGCCGAGCCCTGGGACAAGTACATCTCGATCGCGGCCGGCGAGATCTTCGGCGCCTGGGTGGACCTGCGTCCCGGCGAGAGCTTCGGGCAGGTGTTCACGACCCGTCTGGACCCGTCGCGTGCGATCTATGTGCCGCGGGGGGTAGGCAACAGCTTCCAGGCCTTGCAGGACGGCACGGTGTACACGTATCTGGTGAACGCGCACTGGTCGCTGGAGCAGAAGAAGACGTACACGTTCGTCAACCTCGCCGACCCGGACCTGGGAATCGACTGGCCGATTCCGCTGGATCAGAGCGAGCGGAGCGAGGCCGACCTGCACCACCCGATGTTGAAGGACGCCAAGCCCATGGCCCCCAAACGGACCCTCGTCACCGGATGCAACGGACAAGTCGGTCATGCAATCCGCAAATATGTTCAGGAGCATCAGCTCGACAGCTTTGAATTTGTCGATTCCGATACGTTCGATATCACCAATCCTGCCGCTTATGAAAACTATGACTGGGACCTTTACGGCACCATCATCAACACCGCGGCCTTTACAGCGGTCGATAAGGCCGAAACCCCAGACGGCCGCAAGGCAGCATGGAATACAAATGTCAGCGGCGTGGTGAACCTCGCCAAGGTCGCCACTCGCCACGGCATCACTCTGGTCCATATTTCCAGCGATTACGTTTTCGACGGCACCGCCAAGCAGCACACGGAAGATGAAGGCTTCGCACCCTTGGGCGTCTACGGCGAGACCAAGGCCGCTGCCGACGCTATCGTCTCCACCGTCCCCCGCCACTACATCATCCGCTCAAGCTGGATCGTCGGCGACGGCAAGAACTTCGTGACCCGTATGCTCGGCCTCGCGGAACAAGCCGCCGAAACGCAAAAGCAGACCGCACAGGCGCCCAATGATCAAAGCGGCAGGCTGACTTTCGTGGGCGATTTGGTCAAGGGCATCTTCCATCTGCTCGACAACGGATGCGATTACGGCACCTACAATCTCACGGGTTCCGGCCGCGTAGCGTCCTGGTACGATATCGCCGCAAAGATTTTCGAGCTGGAAGGCGTCGATACCAAATACATCGACGCGAATTCCGTGGATACCTACGCCGCCCAGACCGGCGGTTCCAAGCGCCCACACCACTGCGCACTTGACCTTTCCAAGATTCGCAGCACCGGTTTCGAACCCGCGGATTGGGAGCAACTTCTCGAAACGTATCTGGCCGATCACAAGCGCAATCAGGACTAAGGAGACACCATGAAAGGCATTATTCTTGCAGGAGGTTCGGGCACCCGTCTTTATCCGTTGACGACGGTGACCTCGAAACAGCTGCTGCCTGTCTACAACAAGCCGATGATCTACTATCCGATGAGCGTGCTCATGCTCGCCGGAATTCGGGATATCCTAGTGATTTCCACACCGAAGGATCTGCCGAATTTCGAACGCTTGCTCGGCGACGGCAGCCAGTTCGGACTCAACCTTTCCTACAAGGTGCAGCCCAGCCCCGACGGTCTCGCCCAGGCGTTCATCATCGGCGAGGACTTCATCGACGGCGATTCCTGCGCGCTAGTGCTCGGTGACAACATCTTCTACGGCAACGGCCTGAGTCAGGTACTTAAGCGCGCCGTCAAGGTGGAGCATGGCGCTTCCGTGTTCGGCTACTACGTCGACGATCCGGAACGTTATGGTGTGGTGGAATTCGATAAAAACCATAAAGCAGTCAGCATCGTCGAAAAGCCGGAACATCCGGCCTCGAATTACGCGGTGACCGGTCTCTATTTCTACGACAATCGTGTGGTCGATTTTGCCAAGCAGGTTCGTCCTTCGGCCCGAGGCGAGCTGGAAATCACCGACCTCAACAAGATGTATCTGGAAGACGACTCCTTGAATGTGCTGACGCTGAGCCGCGGCTATGCCTGGCTCGACACCGGCACCATGGACTCGCTGTATGAAGCCGGCGAATTCGTGCGCACCGTCGAGCGTGCACAGGGTCTGCCGATTGCAGTGCTCGAGGAAATCGCATACGAAAACAACTGGATCAGTCGCGACCAACTGCTCGAAGCCGCCCACAAGTACGGCAAGAGCCCTTACGGCCAGCACCTGCTGCAGGTAGCCGAAAACAAGATCCTCGCCTCGGATATCTAAACTCCTCTAGCGGGTGATGTTCGTCGGAAAACCGAAATAAATACATATAGAAAGTGGGTGGGAACCGAATCACGTGTTCGGTTCCCACCCACTTTATTCACCACAATGAAATAGCGTATTACATCAAATCATCAGACTCCGAATGCATAGGTTTTAGTGTCAGCCAACCGGCCATCCCAAGTATACAATTCGTAATGCGTCCAATACACGCCTCTTCTCGGATGCCACATGGCCCACTGCCCGCCGAATTGCTGCACCCAACGCCCAGCGCCGTAATCATAAATCTTCATCTGGTAATGAGACCAGGGATTGCTGGAACTCATACCCAAAAGAATACCGCCGTTACGCCACCCGGAATAGGTGCCGGTTATATATGTATTACCTGCGGTATAGTGGAACGCTATGGTTTTGGTGCCTATGGAACGTTGCGTCGCCCTATCACGGACCTCAAGCTGCAGCCAGTAATCGCCGGAGTTGGCATACCAACTGGCCCAGTTGCCTCCCACCCAACCGGTGATGTCGCGCCACGTATGACTGCCCAAATCGTAGCTTTGCCACTTGTAGTCCACCGGACTGCCGTTGAGCCCCGCGGAAGTGCCGATGTCGATATAGTCGTTGCGCATGATCCAGATGATGTTGAGGTCACTCTGATAATTGCCGAAGGCATTTGCATCGACGGTTCCTATGCCGTCAATCCAATTGTTGTCAGCATATTGCCAGCCACGGTCGTTGGTCGGGAAATTAAACCCTACCCGCGAGCCATAGCTTGCCACCCAACGGGTCCTTGAGTGGATATTCCCCGAATTAAGCGGGCCGTTGAGATATGACGTGTAGGAATAGACGGAAACATTGCCGTATCCGCTGAGCTGGACCTGCATGAACCAGTTATTGACAACGCCGTCGTAGACCCACGGTGCAGTTGGAGGGGCATGACCCGTCCATGTCCAATTCTCCAAATCATAAAATACCGGATAGCTCAAATCACCGGGACTTACGCCAAGTTGGCGGAGTTTCTGGACGGTATCACTGCCCTCTGCAGCTCCGGAATTATTGTCGTATGCATATGAATAAAGGTAAACGCCGAACGGAATTCCCAGACGCTTGCATTCATTGACATTACGCTGAGCCTGATAATCAAGCCTATTGCCCCAGCCGAAACCGATACGAATGATCGCGCCTTCGACACCCGCGTTTTTCGCTCGCTGCCAGTCGATCATGCCCTGGTGTTCGGAAACGTCGACCACGCCCTTGGCTTGCTGGGCGAAAAGATTGCCGCCTCGTTCGAAGAACGCCTGTGTGCCGTTGTACCAACCCCAATAGGCGCCATACTCGTTGTTTTGCAAAGCGACATTGTGCACATTGCCGTTGGCTGCTTGGGATTTTTGGATGTAGGCAGCGCCGCTGGCACTCTGCGAAGATGGGCTGGATGAGGAATTCCCCGAAGGAGACGATGCATTATTCCCGGTTGAGGATTTGGCGGAAGGCTCATTACCGGCAGGCGTATTCGAAGAATTCGAGGAAGAAGAATCGCTGCCACTGGGAGCATTGGCCGATGGAGAGGGAACCGAAGATGGGGAGGAAGGAGAGGGAGCGCTGCCATTCGAGCCATTATTCGAGCTACTATTATTCCCGCTGTTGCCATTGCTGCCGGCATTGGCATCACCGCCGTTCTTTTGCACAGCCTGCTTCACTTCGCCGGCTTCGACGGGAATGAAGTGCTTACCACCAGTTTTAGCAAGCGGGTCGGGCTGCTTAGTCGGCGTGCCGACCAACTTCGGGTCGGTCACTGGCTTGCCGGTTTCCACATTCTTGACCTGGCCGTCCTTGGTCACAGCCAGATCCTTGGAAACGACTGTCGCATCGTCGGGGACGGCAGCGCTGACCTTGTCTGGCAACTTCTGGTTCGGGTTATCGGGCATGGCGTCTTTCGCGTCATCGGCTGCGGGAGATACCCGCTGGTTGCCAATAGTGCTATTGCCGACACCGTTTCCTTGCGCACCCAGCGCCGGGCTAGAAGTCGTAGAACCTATACCAGCTTGGCCCAAACCGCTCAGGTTCGTGTCCGTCGCCGCCTGCGCCGGAACCGCAGTCAACGCCAGTCCCAACGCCGGAATCGCTATCACCACCCCGAGTTTGGTAGCCAACTGTGTGAACCTAGTCTTCATCAATCTTGCCTCTCAAATCGGTCATTTTCATCGGGAACCCGGCATGCCAACATCCGCCTTGCGCGCTTTCCCAATGATTCTCAATTTGACACATTTCCGTTCTTTTTTCTTGAAATTCGTTTTGCCCGATGAACCAACCCACCAGCTCTTCAATAAGAGCAAACGTGTCCAATCTGATGTAATAGTAATGCCATTAACGAAAAATACAGACATAAGAGCGAAATATTAGCGAAATCATAACAGTTTATTACAGTCAAGAAGAAACCAACACCTTGTGCTGCCTTTGGATTCCGTTCAATACTCGCGGTCAAAATATACGTTCTTAGCACTGTTCTTGATTCCATATCAGCTAAACAGAACATTTTTAATGTTATCTTTCAGATATTTACTCTGTAGTAATTCATCATGTCAATGTTTTTTGTCGGAATAATGGCCGCTAAATCACATCGTGACGAAATCTACAAAATTGAGCACCTTACGCCAATAGTCATGTGCTACACTAAATGAGTCGGCACAGCAAAGTGTCGGAACAATCTGAACGAGTTGTTCTTGTGCAAAGGGTGTTCACTATAACATCCGTCGAGCAAAACATCCCGTCGTCTATTGGCAAAAGCCGATAGGAAGGAATGCATCATGGCAGATGACAAAACCATCGTCGTTGATCCAGCGCTATACGGCGAAACCGCAGCCGAGAAGACCGCAGAGGCCAACAAGGTAGCCCGCAAATTCGGCATCGGGGATGACGCCCTTGCCAAAGTCGAGGATTTCAAGAAGGAACTGACCGACCATAACGCTTGGGATTTACCGTTTATGGGCTATATCGACGAGGACGGATACGGCTACGCCTACGTCCCCGACAAGGCCATCGCGCCGCCGAACTGGGATGCGCATGCGGCTTTCAAGTCCCTCCCCTACGATGCACAGACCGCCTTCGCGATTCGCATGCTCTTCACGCACCGCGACGTCGACCGTTACGGCGCCACGATGTTCCTGCATTATGAGCGCAACTTCGACATCAAGTTCAAGGAAGACTGAAGTAATTAGTTAGTCTTTGCGAACGCGATAACGCTATGTTCGCCGGCACTCTTTCCATTGGAGAGTTTCAGCGGGCATAGCGTTATTTTGTGCTTCTCAACCAATTCGGAATCACAGAATCAATGGCCGCAGCCTCTTGAACCTGCACTTTTTTCACATCGCTGTCTCAAAAGTGCAGCTGTCACCACCCATAACGCACTTTTCGCGTATTGCTGTTAGAAAAGTGCACGTTACCTTCCACAAAATGCACTTTGGGTCTATAACCCCTTTTAGGACATTGGCTTACAAAATATCATTGAACCGCCACGCCGACGCCGAAATCGCTTGCGAAGCTCGGGGCCTCATGGTATCTTATTTAAGTTGTGTGTTGTGAAGTCTGCTTACAGATGTTGTGGACTTGTCAATATGCATGCTGGAGAATTCGCCTAGTGGTCTATGGCGCACGCTTGGAAAGCGTGTTGGTGTAACAGCCTCACGAGTTCGAATCTCGTATTCTCCGCCACCTCGAAACCCCTTGATTTTCAAGGGGTTTCACCATATTTTGAACCCCTAAAAAACGGTTCTATGTTATTACTATGTTATTAAAAAGATGCAGCCTGACCAATCTGCATTACAAAAGGTCTATTTTTCACGCAGATCGGGCCACGGTTTCGGCAACAAATCCGACACCTCAACATCGAGAACCTCGGCCAATGAAATGAGTGTCCTGATCTTGGGGTTCAGGGATGGGGTGCTACGGAAGCCCGCGCTTTCCAGACGCTGATACTGAGGCAGTGATATCGCGGCGTCGGAAGCGACCCTTTGCTGGCTGTACCCGCGTTCGGCCCGTATTCTTCTCAGATTCATCGCGAACACGTCGGCGTATTTTTCCCAAGTGAGTTTTGTGGATATTCGGTTTGCCATACTTTCAAGCAAACCCCGAAACTTCATGCATGATACATCACGCATGATGTAAAATCGGTGTATTCTGGTATTGTGCGATACATGGAAGAGTGTAAAGGGGCAGCGAGGATGGACGATCCGCAGAAGGACGAAACCGCCGAGGATCCGAAGGACACCGAACCCGACGAAGGCAACGACGCCACAGAGGAGGCCGAGGATTCCGAGAGCACCAAGACCGAGGCCGAGCCGAAGAAGAGGCATGGCCGAAAGTTCTACATGATGATCGCGGCGATTGCGGCCATCGTGGTCGTGGGCGGTTACAGTGGTGTCGCCTATGCCTCCAACGACCAGTACGGCACGAGCGTGGCCGATTCCAAGCAGGCGTCCGAGGCGTTCGTCAGGGAGTACGACAAGGCGCAGAAGCTCGTGAAGTCGGTCAGCCCCAAGCAGGTGGCGGACGCTAAGACCCTCACCGCTTTGCAAAACGAGCTGAAGGCGTCCAAGGGGAACACCACCGAGACCCCTTCGGTCAGCCCGAACGGGATGCTGGTGTGGGAGACCTCGAAGGCGAAGGGTATTCAGAAGGACTACACGGCAAAGGTCACCAACGAGACCAAGAAGCTTTCCTCTCTTGAAGGCAAGATCACCGGTTCTCAGCTTGACAAGGCGAAGGCTGATTTGAAGGCTGACATCACGAACGCGCGGAACCTTTATAATTCGACTGAGGGTCAGGTGGCGGATGCGAGCACCCGCGACACGCTGAAGAAGGGTATTGACAGTGCGAACAAGCTGTTCTCCGAGATGAAGAACACCGGCACGAAAGAGGCTCAGCAGGTTATGAAGGACCTTCACATGAAGTCCAATACCCCCGCCGATTGGATCAAGCAGTTCACCGATGCGAAGTCGAAGCTCGACGCAGCGCAGAAGGCGGTGTCTGATTCCCAGTCCGCAAAGCAGCAGTCTGACGCAGCGGCTCAGGTGGCGGCACAGCAGGCTCAGGACGCGCAAGCCCAGCAGCAGGCGCAGGGTGGTTCCTCGAATACCGGTTATGCTGGCTCATATTCGGGTGGTTCGTATGCGGGTTCCAATGGCGGGTATTCGGGTGGTTCGTATTCGAATGGCGGCAGCGGCTATCAGGCTCCCGCCCAGCACTACAACGCCCCCGTCCCATCAGCCCCCACTCCTTCTGCCCCATCTTGGAACGGTACTGTGGATTTGGGCGATGTAGGGGGTTTGGGTGGACCTCCCACGGGTGATCATCCTGTTTGGAATATTCAGATTCCTACTCACGGCTGATGAATAATAAGTTGAAAAGCCTCCTCATTTCTGAGGAGGCTTTCTTGTTTTCGTAGCCTTGTATTCGCTTATAGTATATGCCCTTGAACCTTCGAATAACACCCGATAGACCTTGAATGTTGTCCTGTAGGTAGTCTTGTATATCCTATGGTGTTCCTAGTGTCACACGTTCGAATGCGTTGGTTTTTTATATGAAAGTTTATGTTTTGAATTTTGTTTTCCTTATTTGTAGGTTGAATTGGAGGTAACTGTGTCCAGAAGGAATTTTTCGTATGGTTTTCAGTGGTGGACTAATCCATTAGGCGATATTAAAAATTTGAGTACTATGCAAATTAATATGCTCGCTGAACGCGGGTACATCTTTAAAGGTAATAGTCCTAGTAATAGTAGGAAGCCTGAAGTTAGCATGACTGGGTGTTTTCGTGAGCAGAGGATTGACTGCGCGTATGGTGTCATTTTTGTATTTGATAATGCGTGGGATAGAAATAGGTGGACGAAGTCTGAGGATTCCATTATTGATGGTATACATCATAATGTAAAGATTTCTTCATCAACAGCGATGAAGGGTATTAAAAGAGTTCTGAATAGCAAGGTAAGGAATACAACGTTGGAATTGGTGAGGGCTTATATTTGGAAATATCCAAGTGTGTATAAAAGTAAAAAAGTTTAGGTTCGGTTGCTTTTCGTGGATTGTATATGCCCTTGAATCTTTGAATAACGCTTCATAAATCGTGGATGTTGTGTTTCTGGTATGTTCCTACCTGTGTGGTTGTTCCTTGTGTCACACGTCTGAATATGTAGGTTTTGTTGTCTGATGTCCTATTGGTAATTTGAGTTTTTGAAAGTATATTGTACGCTTTTATCAAGCAGGTTCTAAAATGGCATGTTTTGTAATGGGTTCCAATATTCCGTTTAATGGTGATGTACATAAGTTAGTTGGTAACTCTGATTTGGTCGGTTGTCGTTTTCATAGGATAGCCAAGAGTCTGGTGGATAACAGGCTGGGCAGGAGACATTATCCGGCTTACAGGGTATTGGAAAATTATAGGTATGTGTTTGTTGTAAGTAATAAGGAAGCACATGACTGGTTGCAGGATACACTGGGACGCTGGGATAATTCTTCTCTGAAGAGTCTCTTTGCTGAGTTTTCCGAGCGGTTCAATAGGGTGGAAAACTTTAATACGGTTTGTCAGACTTATGAAGTCGCTAGCAGAAGAAAAGAGGTTGTCAGGTACGATAATTTCGGTAGACCAGTAATGAGTAGGAAGCCTTATATGGAGTTTGTAGGTGACGATTTTCATACTTACAGGTCTGAGGTCGGAACTAATAAAGAGCCAAAGTTGGTGGATTAGTAAAAGGAATATGAAAGTTTATTTTGTTGGGAAAGGCCATTGGGTTTCATATCCAATGGCCTTTTTCTATACGCTTAACCCAGTGGTTATTCATTGTAATTCCTTATAAATCTAGGGTATTTGTTGTGTTTGATTGATTTTTGTCCTACCTGAAGTTCTGATTGCCGTTTTGCAATTCCCGCATGTTTCCCTTTGAGGCCGTTCGTATCAACCTCTTGGTTTTTGGTGTGAATGGCGGATATTGTCTAGTGGTTTAGGAGAAGGAAATGTCATTACTTAAGAATGACAAGGCGTCCCCGCGCAGGAAGGGCCGGTTGCTGAAAAGCATCATAGGCTTCATAGTCGCGGCGGCCACGCTGATGACCGGAACGGTTTCAGCGAATGCGACTCAGTACACCCGTGGGACGGGTGACAATCCTCTAATGAGGACTCAGGAGCAGGGTAACCCAGGGTATTTCTTTGCACCGTTTACCAGTGGTAACGTTCATGTTGGTAGTCATGCCACAGGACTGGGTATTGAGCGTTGGAAGGATGGTTGGCCTGTCTATTGCGTGGAGATTAACACGCCGGTCAATGAAGCTGATGTAATCAGCGGTAATTGGAACCCTGTTGCTGACGACACCGCCAAAACCGCGGCTATTATGATTACCCAGAACAAGGATGACCTGTCTGATTTTACTCAGGCTTCCGTGGCTTATGCGGTTCATGACCATATGGATAAGCATCCTGACCGTTGGGCGATTTTCAAGACCCAGCAGCTTGACGGTGCCAGCCTTGCTGATGTGGCTAATAACGCGAACGTCCTTTGGAATAAGGCTCTGGCCGCTCTCCCCAGTTCCAAAAACCCGCAGGATGCGTATCAGCGCAACTACGCGAAGGGTATTTTCCACGCGGGAATCAAGAACCAGAGTGGGCAATTTGTAAGTGGTTTGACTTATAAATTAACAGATGTTAATAACGTAATTCATTGGGATGCTACTGGGAGTAATCAAATAACCGTTAATACTGATGGTACTGATCAGGGTATACCTTGGACAGCTGTGGCAGATGGGCAGATGCATGTTATTGCTGAGTTTGATAATATGTCTGCCAGACGGTTGACTTCCAGTGGTCAGGAATTGTTCACAATGGAGCCGAACTCTTTTACCCAAGATGATGCTGGTTCTTTCCCGACTGAGATGGATTTCCAACCTGTGATTGAGACCGATTCGTCTCCTCACCGCATTGAGCCTTCGACCAACGGCAACCCCCAGCAGGCTGTTGATAAGGTGACGATGAAAGCCACTCAGGGCAGTTGGACCCCGAATACCAGCGTGAAGGTTCACGGGTATTTCTTCACCGGTCAGAAGGAAATCATCTATAACCACATTCAGCGTAACCCGGGTGAGAATGCTACGGCTTATCTTGCGAGGGTGAGGACCGCTGGTGCGACTCTTACGGATCAGAAGGATTTGACGTTTACGGGTGATAATCAGTCGCAGACGGTTTCGGCGGATATTCCGGGTGGTTCGAACGGACGTTTCGGCACGTGGGTGTGGCTGCTGGGCAAAAGCTAAACCGCTGTTTTCGGGCATGAAAAAGCCCCGAACTGACTGGATCATCAGCTCGGGGCCATTTCTTTGTTAATCATTGGTCTTCAACGTCGAGGATATCTTCGATCGACAATTGTTTTACATTGAACCTGCCTTCGTCGACGCCGCCTTCGTTGAGGACGGGGGCCTTGGACTTGGGCTTCGACTGATCCGTGACCGGACCGGTAAGCAGCCGCATGATGGCCTCGTTCTCCGCAGGGGTCGCCACCGAATGGTCAACCACCGGCTCAACGGCCTTCTCCACCGGTTCCGGCAGAAGATCAGCTTGGCCCTTCCGGGCCTTGGCAAGCCTTTCCTGCGATGCCTTCTTAGGCATCTGCTCGACATGCAGGGATCCGTCAGGCAGCATGTGGGCAACGACGTCGATTCGACGCATCAGGGCCCTGCGCTGCTCGCCACGGATACCTACATACTGTTGCTCAATCGGGAGGTTGCTGACGATCCACACCGTCGTATAGGCGGCCACCTTGTTATGGTAGCGGGCCGGAAGGGTCATCGGAAAGACGTCCAGAAGGTTGAGCATCAGCTCAAAGGGCACGAGACGCTCGGCAACCACCGAATCAAATTCATCCATCAGAAGCACAAATTGCCCATCATAGCCGTCGAACGGGCTACGCGAATATTCGGCAATTCTATAGACATTTTCAGGCCCGTAGCGGCGGAATATGCTGGAGGTTTTGCCCACCCCGGCGTCACCATAAAGATAACCGACAAAAACAGACCGGTTGATATGGCCGTATTCCTTGTTCCTTCTCGCCTGAGTCAGACGGTCGAGATAATTCAGATAGCGGGCCGCCTTCGCGCCATCATCGGCAAGCAGGATATCATCGACCGAATTGCCCTCCATCACCTCATCGCGAAGCCTGACCAGATCCGTTCTCTTGCCCCGTCCGGGACCCTTACGGAACGTTCCATGCGACCACGGGCCTGCCACGTGAGTGTCCGATTTGGAACAGTAGTCGATACAACCCTGAACGGTTCCCTCACGACGTTCAAGATGGACGTCAGGCATTTCGGCATCGGCAAACCTCCGCTTCAACGTCGTAAAGCGGGCCGGAGACCGCAACTGTACAAAACACTGGTAATGAAGATAGCCGTCCTCGTTGGACTCTGTGGACTGCTTGCCCTTTTCCTCCTGAAACACGTAAGCGACAGCGTTGAGGCTTTTCATGACGGCCTCGACATCATCGCTCGAACGCGTGACACCCGGACGGTTCGGATCGTTCACAGAAATTGTAATACACCAGTCCTTAGCCTGAATCGAGCGGCCAGCGGCCGTCACGGTGGAGACCTCGACCTTCATGGCCCCGGCATCTGAGGAAGAACCCTCGACCGCCTTGGCATCCTTCTTGTTTTCCTTAATATTCTTACTAACTGACATTTATCATTTTCTGTCTACCTCGATAAGAGCTTGTCGAATTACCTACTTCAGAGGCCGTAACCACGATCGCAGCTATCGTCCCCTATAAAAAAGCGGAACAGACCGGAACCGCAAGATCGTTGAAATCTCGCCATTCCAATCCATTCCGCTATCGCTACCAAAGTCGCCCTGTAATACTTATAAGGGCGACTTGCATCGGCCTGCGGCCGATGCGCCCGCCCCTACGCCGGCAACCGCGCCAGAGGCGCTAATGCCGGCTTCGGGAGCGGGCAGCAGACCGATCACAGCCCGATTCTCACCTTCGCCGTGGCATGAGATCGAAGATCTCGAAATCGCCATCGGATCTCCGATGGACGCGCCAAGAGTTCGGCAGGCAACCGGATGCGATCAGGTTCCTTGTCGTGAGTCTGCATACCTTGGAAAGCGCGGGATCGTCATCATCCAACGAGCCGCTCAGGCATGTGATGCGAACCGTCCCGTTGGGCAAGACCCGATAGGGAACCCGCGGATCGGCCAGAACCAACTGGCCGCCCGTCGCCTCGTTCGCGGCATTCGCAAAGGCCAGCCAGACCGTGTCATAAACACGAGCCAACTCGGCCTGCTGGGCCTTTTGCCGGTTTTCGGTTTCCACCTCGGCACTGACCGAGGAGACATCGACACCGGCCTTGCGGAACAGCTCCGCGAGGCCGATGGCCAGCAGCAGTTCCACCGCCATCAGTATCAAGCCAGTGGCCGGATACCTCAGCAGCAGAAGCAGGATCGGCGCGGCTATGCCGACAACAGCAATCGGCACCGCATAGCGGATCAGGCACTCACATAATTTCTTCAACCAAAAATTCGACATAATATTTACTCTTTCTTTGATTTATGTCGTGATTTTTATATAAAAAAGTGGTGCCGCCCAAGAGGGCGGCACCACAGTCAGCCTAAGCAGGAGAAACAGGAAACGAGGCTAAGCCTCGATATCAGTGTCCCCTAGCAAGGCATTTAGGTCGGGCTTCTCCTTCGCGGGGATCACGATCCGCACATCCGATGCGCGGGTCCTCCCGAACGCGAAGAAGCGAGCCCTAGCCGACAGCTCCCACAACAAGGAATTGGCGCGTTTGAGCTGCGGGCCGGTCGGGCGGTTACGCCCGTTCTCGTCCGTCTCCCATTCACGCACGGGCGTAATCTCAACACCCGTTTCCTCATCGTCGGCCTCGACCCAGAAGATCCGCGACGCAAGAGCATCGGCGAGCTTCTTCTCGGTCAAGTAAAATGTCGGTGTCATACGCTTATAGCTATTCTCAGCCATAATTCACTCCTAATCACTATTTTGTTATCAATTAAACAGCGCCACATTTCACGACCATTAGAGCCAAACAGCAATCCGAGCTCTAACAGCCGCGAAAAGGACTGTCGGCCACGGTGACTGACGTCTCAAGCGATCCTCGGATTTCAGACCGTTTCCGTAGCCGGCATCTCTATTGAAAGCCCGCTTAAAATGGCATCTACTTGCAAAATGCTCAAGCAGTAAATTCCGTTGCAGATGCCATCAGAATGCCGTCTCGTCTTTCGTATCTTTCGTCCAGTTCATCTCTTCGAAACAAGCGGAGTCCGCCAAGTCGCACAACACGCAGCTCGTTGGGGCCAAGATGTTCAAAATCGTTGGAATGCCGGTCTAACGTAGCTCTCGAGACTTTCCAAACCGAGCCTGCATGCGCACGCTGAATCCAACATGGAACACCTGTTTTTATGTTGCTGAGCTCCTCTTTGCTATTAGTAAAATCAGGCAGAAACGCCATAAAGATCAGTACAACATCATGGAGTCGTGGCGAGGAGTTGTACCGAGCAGCTTGCCGATTAAAGGCATCCATGTAATCCTTACCATTAAGATGCAAATTCGGATTAACGGCTTGCTTTTCAGCATATTTACTTAGATTGCAATCATCGCAAAGCCTTAGCACGCTGTTGCGCGATATATCAAAATATCGGGCGATATTGGCAGTCGTTGCCAAAGAATTCAACGTTCGGTACTTCTGCTGATATGTTTTCTTTTCCGCATTCATTTCATGAATGCCCTTCCTGAACCAATTTCCGGATCGGAATAACGACCCTGCCAAAAAATCGATTCAGGTATTGATCAGTCAGCTTCCAACCACCGATATAAAAAGCCGCAAAACACGGAAAACAAGAAAAACGCGAAAGAGCTACTGCCTATTGGCTTTCCGGCAACCACGAATCAGACAGACGGATAAAAGACAAGAAAAGAAAAACTACTTTTATCTCCATCTAATCTAAAATGTTCGTATGAATGCAACAGAGGGGCTTGAAGAGCGCAGCGTTGTAAAAATCTCGTACAAGCTGCTCAGCATGACAGAAACCACGACATATGAATACGGCAAGCTACAGGACAGGCACAACGACGAGCTTCCATTGATGGAATGCAGCACAGACATCACGGATACCATCAGTCTGCTCAAATACCTCAATGTCTACAGGACCGAGCTTTACCAACTCTGCATAAAAAAGGCCCTTCAAGACGGACGGAGAGGAGCCATGCCAAGAGTCGAAAGAATCAGCGGAATCAGCGCGTTCTTCGGCATCACGGCGGCACACCCACAGACGAACGGCGCAAGCCGCAGGAACAACCCGTCACTGACCAGCATCTACGACCGAGACAGGCACGGGAATCTAAGCCGAGACGGTATCCTTCTCTTTGACGAGCATTGGAACAAAATACACGAGTACCTTGAACAGACAACAGAGGAACTTATAAACGGCCTACAAACAGCCTTATACGACACTTACCCAAAAGACCTTAAGGGAATAGTAGCTAGACGTATCAGTCCGCAAGCATGGAGCCTCAAGGACGCACTTTATATCGCATCACGGAGTGAAGTGTTGCGTCTGAAGATCGAAAACAGGATTGCAGCCGAGACAAGATTGAGCGCTCAACACAGAAAAGAGGCAAAAGGGCTGAACCTTCTAACCTACAAGCTCATCACAGAAAACGCCGGAGGAGTCATCTTCAACGGCAGCAAGCCCCTCAGCAACAAATCGATCCAACAACGCGTCTGGAAACGATACCATTCATATTCAGTGGCGTTAGAGACAAAAGACTGTCAGCTCGTCGGACGTGACGACTATCAGAACCATATCGAAACATTGACAAAATACTTAAAACAACAGCAAAAGCCGGAAACCATCAACGTCCAGCAGCATCAATCCCATGAGCCTCAAGCAAGGCGGCCAGACGCTTGTTCTCCGTTTCCAGATCGGTGATCGTAGCGAGTAACCTCTGCATTTCACTCATCAGATCCTCATTCGACACAGAGCGCTTCGCCTTTCCTGCTTTACCGGTAGCGAGATCATCCAACGCGGCGGCGATACGACGCTGACGATCCTCAGTCGAATGCGCGTAATGCAACGCCATGCTCGGCGTACTCCAACCGCCACGTTTCTGAAGATCCGCAATCGTCGCCAAGCCGGTCTGCATTGCAAATGAATTGCCGGTATGCCTCAAATCATGGAACCGAAGCCAAGGGCAACCCACCTTCTTCCTAGCGGCAATAAAAGGCTTTTCGATCTCAGAAGTGTGTAGGAAATTGCCGGTTTCTGTACAAAATAGCAAGGAATCTTCACCCGAATCGACATATTTACGCATATGCCGACGTATCTCAACGACAAGAAATGCGGGAATAGCCACGACACGTTTCCCCGCAGCAGTTTTTGGCGCAGCATCTACGAAACCATCAGCAGCAGTATAAGTAACAGCATGGGTTATATGTAATTCCTTGGCACGCAAAACAAAATCACCACGCCGTAACGCCAACACCTCGCCCAACCGTAATGAAAGCCATGCCGCCAGCAGCACGGCAAGACGCAAACGATCCGGCATCGCGTCAGCGATCTGACGAACCTGTTCAGGAGAAGCGATCTTCCGTTCATCGCTGATACGGCTTGAGCCACCACGAACACGGCAGGGATTGAACTCAAGCAAAGGGTCGGGAGGCTCGCAAGCCGTTTTCAAAATCTGCCGCAACAGCGCGTAGGCATTAGCTCTAGCAGTCGGAGTTTCCGCCAAGGAAGAGTACCATTCATTAACCATATCGACGGTAATGCCGGACAGCGGAACCCTGCCAAAGGTGGGCAGGATGCGCGTATCTAAAAGCTGGTGATACGTCTGTCTCGTTCTTGCCTTGAATCGCGAATCATTGTTAGCAAACCATTTGGCGGCAAAGTCACGAAAAGGCACGGAACGACGCCTCTGATCCTCAGCACGCTCCACCGGAGGCTTCCACTTCCCCGATCCGATCAGATCATGTTCGGAAGCAAGCCACTTGTAGGCATCGGCCTTGTAGTCGAACGGCGAAGGCGCGTTAATGCGTAAAACCTTGTCGCGTGGATCGAGATACGAGGCCTGATAGCGTCTTTTGACACCGCCCGACATGCGATCCTTAACCGTGTATGTGCGCAGCCAACCGAAGTCGTTAGCGTTGTTCGTCTTAGCCATACCTGAATTATAATTCTATGTTATTACTATGTTATTAAAAAGATGCAAGGTGCCCATTTTGACGCAATCTGACCAAAAATGAAAAGTCCTGAAAACCCTTATATTTCAACGGTTTATAGCCATTTCAAGCCCTAAGCCAAAACCGCTGCACACTATTTCGAATCTCGTATTCTCCGCGAGTATCCCGGAAACCTTGAAATATCAGGGTTTCCGGGATTTTTCATACCAGGAAAACGGCGGGAAATCGGCGGAAAAGGGTACAGAAAAGTGTACCCGCTTTACCTCTAGCCGGTTAAAATTATGACCCTATTGTTAGAGATATCTGGTTATAGAAGATATCTGATTATCGCCCAGAAAATATCGGGGATACCGGCCAGAATATTGACTTACCACCGAGAATATTCGAACAACCCTTTGCATGACTAATACAGAATATTCTGCGAATCAGTTGGGTAGCCGTTCCGCTTTTTCGCCTTCTGAAGGACGGAATTAACACGGCGGTGACGTGCTGGGACGAAGCTGCGGCGCGACAGTTTTACGGCGACGAGACCGACGATAAGGACGGCTAGCACGATGAGAATGGCAATGAGCATGGGATCTCCTTTTGCATTGTTTGGGTTTGGAATCGGATGAGGGATGGATTGGCGGGTGCCAGTGATGACAAGGCGCTGCGTATTGATGGCATAAGGGGTGCAGGTCATGAGCGTGACAAGGTCGCGGCCGGGCACCACGCGGTAAAGGTGGGTGTCTTGCGGGTCGATGACATGGATGCCGGTGACGCGGTAGCCCATCGTGCGGCCGAGCGTCTGGACGTAGAAGATGTCGCCGCGCTTGAGCTCGTCGAGACGTGTGAACAGCAGGGCGCTGCTCAGCCCGCGGTGGCCGCTTAACACGGCGTTCGTTGATTTGCCGCCGACTGGCAGGCTCGTGCCGTAAAGATGGCCAGCGCCGTGAAGCAGCGCGCCGTCGGAGGTACCGTGGTAAATCGGCATGTTCACCGAAATCTTGGGGATGCGGACGTTGCCCATCACTCCGTCGCCGACGTTCAGCAAGCTCTGGTATTCAGCATCGTCGTCACTTAGCGTTTTCGGCTTGTCGGATATAGAATCGGAGGAACCGACCCCGTTGAAGGAATCGTCAGAACCTGATAATCGAGACAATCCAGACGATGCCCTCGAACCGGACGAATCACGTGAACGTAAAGAACCGGACACGTTGGACGAATCACGAGAGCCTGGCGTCCCCGACGAATCGGACGAGCGACGCGAATCAGAGGAACCGCGCGAACCGTAAGCGCTCGCCGAATTACCTGGATTTTTAGAACCAAAGTCCCCCATAGCGAACGGATCGACGAACTCCCCCAACGCATTTTGCCCGGAGGCCGCTATACGCCGGTTATAAGCTTGAGCGCGGTTGTATTCGTTAACTACCTTACCGCGCGGCCAACGCTCGACGCGGCTTGCAGAATTCTCGACCAACCGGCTCTGCCGATACGTCTGAATCGTCCACACAGTCGGGAACCACGCGATGGCGACGACCAGTGAGACGGCGCAGCATACCAGCAACACGTCGACGACACGGATGACAACCCTGCGAGCGGTGCTCGATCCGACAGTTTTGCCGCGCAGAATCGCATCGAACTCGAGGAATAGCAAGGATCAACCTCCAATCGCTGTCATCCTTCGTAGTGAATAGATAAAAGTAACGTTCAGGAATCAAGAATTCGGCGCTCAACACTCAACACTCGGCGCTCAACGTTTATTAATGGGAGTTTCGCGTTCCTTGCTTTCAGCAGGGAATCCACTGATTTGAGGAACGTTGAAATTCCAACGATTTGATATTTCCGAATTGCGGGATACGACAATTGCGCAGCACAGAAACCAAAACTTGTTCATTTTTGCCAATCCGTGCTGCGCGCTTGTAATTTTATGGATATTACTAGCTCAAAATCATCAAAATCCGATGATTTCAACGCTTTGCCAGCTCATTACTCCTGACGTAAACGGCGACGGACCATGATCAGCGTGCCTGTGGCCACAGCCAGCAGCACGATGACAAGCAGCGCAAGGACGATGCCCGCACCACCGGTCAACGGGAGCTGAGAAATGGAAGTGATGGCCAAAACCACAATCGGCTTGTCGCTCGAAACGGCCGTAGCGTGCGGCGCAACCAAGTTCCAGGAGTCGCTTTCGTTGGTATAGATGGACTTTGCGGCATTGGCTGCGTCGGCCTCAACATGCACCTTGAATACGGGCATGAAGGTGTCGGAGTAACCGGCCGGACGGGTGAGCTCCCTGACGGAGTAATCGCCCTTGCCCAGGCCGTCGAACGTCAACTTGCCGTCGCTGCCAACCTCAAGGTCAGAAACGAAAGCGTTGTTACTAGCGTTCTGCGCGGCAACCAGCTTGTAATGGCCGTCGCCCAGCTTGATGAACTTGAGCGCGTCTGCCATGGCAGACCCTTCACCCGCTTTTGCCCCGGATGGCTTGGCATCGGCCGCGAACAGCTGGTACTTCACGCCCGTCAGCCCGCCGATGGCGTCCCGCGCAGCCTCATCCTTGGCATTGTCCCACGCCAGCTTGGGCTTGGTAACGACCGAGAACTTGCGGAAGCTCGCCACGGAGGCCGGGTTCTCCGGGCTGGTGGCATTGGAGGCGAGGGAGCCGTTGCCCGTGCCGTCGGAAACCACATTGCCGCTGGCCGGGTCAATGGTGGCGACGGTCGGATCGCCGGAATTGGCGGCGCTGGGCTGGTTGTTGACGTCGCTCGAATAGCTGAGCGTCGCGCCGTTCTGCAGTTGGCCGCCGTCGGCGTCATCCGTGATCGACATCGTGTAGGTGATGACTATCGAATCCCGATAACGGAACTTCAAGATGCTCGGCGAAAGGTCGAAAACCACGTAATCGGTGGAATCGTCGCCAGGAATATCCTTGAACTGCCCACCGGCCGCGGCATGGGCGGTCACTTTGTAGTCGCCGTTCGCGGCGCTGAGCTGGGTGGTGCCCACCATCACTTTTTCGGAACCGGAGACGAAATGCAGGCCGAGCTGCGCAGGCCGATCGACCATGGTGTAAATATAGCGGCGGAAGCCGGTGGTCAGCGGAACACTGCCGGTGAGCTTGTAATGCATTTCGCCGCCGATGGAAGCGTTGTTGATCTTATCGGTATCAAGCGCTTTGTCGACTGTCGGCGCATCGTTCTTCATATCGACCACGCCGAGCGTCTCGTTGGAGGCGCCGATCTTGTTGTAGGCAACGCCATCGGAAGTGATGGCGGTACTTACGAGCATCGGGATGGAGTTGCCGGCGGCCTTCGCAGCAGCAGCCGAACCGGATTTGCCGGTCATGCCAGCAGCGCCCGCTTCGCCGGTGACGTCGTCGACCATATAGATGCCTGGCAGCAGGCCGGAAATACTCACGGTCATCTTGTCACCGGCAACCGTAGCAGCAGAAGAATCGGTAGGCTGTGCCGCAGCGGCACCCAGCAAAGTTCCGAACTTCGCGCTGTAGAAAACGTTGCTGACGAACTGGCGCAGCTTTCCATCCCAAGCGTGACCAAGGCCACCGTTGTTGGAAGTCGTGTCATCATTGGTGGTGTCGTCGTTCGCTTGCCCTGAGAAGCCGAGCCATTTGGCCGCAACCTCGCCGACGGGGTTGCCTTGATAGTGCACGTCCGCGTCGCCGCCCTTGACCTCCCGCAACGCGGTGGTGGCTTCGGCGGTAATCTGCGGGTCGGTGCCCACGGACACGGCGTTCAGCACGCCCGTCGTTCCGTCGCCGTTCGCAGTACCTTTGACGTTCGCGTAGGTACCGATACGCACGGCCTTGAACTGATGCCCTTCGAGCATGGATTTGTCACCTTGGATGGTGATGGTCTCGCCCGTGTATGACCCCGCGATGGCAGTGGGCACGGAGATGGCCCCGTCCCCCTCTGCGTTCGCAGCACCCATCGGGGCCACTGCCAGCAGCGTGGCGGCGGCAAGTGCAGCCCCTGCTAGCTTGTGTATGGTGGTTTTAAAACTCATATCCCTTGTCTTTCTTTCCTCACTTGGTACGGATATTGGTTATCGGCCTTTGTCGCCTTTGCTCCCAAAGGTTTCGTCAGGTCAAATCTTTAAATATGTGACGTTTCGGCGAACTCACCGCTTAGCGTGCACCCCGTGATGCAACTGTTGCCCTCCGGCATGCACTCCGACCTTCTTCTTGAATTGGGTCAGGTAGACGTATCCCGCAACGCTCACGATTGCAACGGCAGCCGCGACGACAAGCAGCCACCAATGCCGCCACCCGGTGAACGGCAGCGCCGAAACCGGCTCG